>CAZUXH010000076.1:0-3841 GCA_964624655.1 uncultured Rhodospirillaceae bacterium
GGATTAGATGTTACGGATCCTGAACCTTTACCTCAAAATCATATATTAAGAAAAAACATTAAAATTATAATAACTCCGCACATAGCAGGTCCATCAGATTACAATCGGGAAAGAACGTTGACTGTGCTAAAAACTAATTTAGAGAACTTTATTTTAAATTTACCATTAATAAATGTGGTAGACAAAAAAGTGGGTTATTAAAAACAGAGGATGATATGACAAATTTAGTCGATGAAGTGGTAAGAAAGAGATGGGAAAAAGAATATTCTGAGGGATCAGAAAAAGACTATCCAAATATAGAATTAGTGAGACTTCAAAAGTGGTTTTTTAATGATAAACCAGGAAAGTTGATAGAATATGGTTTTGGTAGTGGTGTAAATACCATGCATTTGGCTAAATGTGGATATGAAATATATGGTCTAGATGCTACTAATGGTGCAATCAAATCAGCAAATAAAAAATTAAAAACTATTAAAAATATTGATTCTAGGGTCTTTCTTTCAAGACTTGAAGAAAATATAAATAGATTGACTTTTGAAGATAATTCTTTCGATTATGCTCTTATTATAAGTGTCATATCTTTGTTAGGAAGTTATGAAAGAATAAATTTAGTGCTTAAAGAATTATCTAGGGTAATGAAGAGTGATGGTAAAATTATTGCTGATGTAAATTCTAGTAATAGTCAGTTTGCTTTAGATGGTAAAAACATAGGAGATCATATTTTTGTTAATTCTGGAAGAAAAAATAACCAGGAAGAAATAAAGTGTTTTTGCCCTGATGACCCTGCTGTTTTTAGGAAAATTTTTAATCAATATTTTACAATAGTAGATGAGGGCCTTTCTAAAAGCATGATTATGAATAATTCTACGGAAGAATTCATATATTGCGGAGTAAAAAATAAATAGTAATGTGTGGTATTGCAGGAATTGTAAGATTAAATTCTAAGTCTGGATATAATATTCAAAAAAGGGCTAGCATGATGTCTCATATGCTAAGTCATAGGGGCCCTGATTATGATGGCATCTGGATTTCTGAAGAAAAAAAAATTGCTTTAGTAAACACTAGATTGTCTATTGTAGATACAAATAATAAATTTTCAGTACCTTATATTTCTAACTCTGGTAATTCTATTTTAACCTATAATGGGGAAATATATAATTATAAAGAGTTATCGAATTACCTTTCTTCAAAAGGGATATTACTTAAAACCAAATCTGATACAGAAATCATGACAGAGGGATTAGAAAAGGAAGGAATAGAAATTATTAAAAAAATAGATGGTTTTTTTTCTTTTGCTTTATTAGATAATCAAAATAGTAAGATCATACTTACTAGAGATTTAATAGGTGAAAAAAGTCTATTTTATTATTTAGATAAAAATGAATTAATTTTATGCTCAGAAATAGCCCCTATTATAGCTGTGATAGAAACTTCTCTTACTTTAGATTATAATCAGATTTATTCAGCTTTTAAATATAGATCAGCTAATCCAGGGAGTACAATTATAAAAAATATAAACCGGTTGAAGGGAGGAGAGAGTATAACTTTAGACTTAAATTCTAAAAAAATCACAAGGTCATTTTCTCAGAATTTTAATCTTGACAGTTGGATAGTATATTTCATGTCTAATCCCGAAGAAGAAAAAATTTTAGATGTTTATGAAGAAAATTTATATAAATCTATAAAATATAGAGTGCCTGAAGAAGTAGGTTTTAGTTGTACTTTATCGGGAGGAATCGATAGTGCCTTGATAGGTATTTTTTCCAGTAATTTTTCTAAAAAGAAAATAAAAACCATTTATGCTCATAGTACAGAAACTCCTCCTATCCGAGAAGGTGACTTAATTAATGAGTTTGAAGCAAGTAAAATTTCTTCAGGTTATATCAGTGATCAACACAGTGACTTTTCAATGTTTAAAATGGATGCTGTTAAAAATTATACTTTATCCGCAAAAAATAGTTTTGATGGGGTCTTTTGTGAAGGATTGCCTAGTTTTTCTATGCTAGCACAATTTAATAAAATATTAGGTAGGAAAGTTTTGCTTTTATCAGACGGTCCTGACGATTTATTAGGTGGTTACGAAATTGATAAAAATTTATGTGAAGATTCAGAAAATTTTAATTATAATAAAAATGCTAAAGAGAAAAACTTTTTAAGAAGTAAGATTAAAGATAGTAAGAGACTGTTTAACTTAAGTAAGTATAATTTTAATCCGTTTAATTTTACTACTATACATGGAGGCACTTCTGACCAAATTCTAGGGAATATTTTTGATTTAAAAAACTTAGGTAAAACTGAAAAAATTTATGGAACTATTCCAAAAAGATATGAGAATTTAATTGATGATCTAGATGTTTCTCAGCGTATGGCGTTGTCCTATGCTTCATATAGTTTGCCAGATCACTTTAATTTAAGAATAGATAGGGGGGCTATGACTCATTCTGTGGAAGCTAGAGTGCCATTTCAAGCTCTATCAATAGTTAATATGATGATTGGAACTCCTATGAAATGGAGATATAGGAATAATTATACAAAGTATTTGCTTCGTAAAATAGTGGAAAGGTATATTGGAAAAAAAATAGCTTATAGAAATAAATATGGTTTTGCTCAGCCGGTATGGAAAAATATTAATATTAATAAAGGATTAAAAATGAGAGAAGAATTAGAATCTAGTAACTTTTTCTCTAATGATAATTTTACAAAAAGCAGCAAAGAGTTGTTTATTAAGGAGTCGCAATCTATAAATCAGAGACATTTGTGGATGGCATATTGTGCTATACAAAGTTCAAAATATTTAAAAGAATTAAGATATAATAATGGTAAGCTATAAAGTATTGAACGATTAGTTATGCTTAAGAAAATTAAAGTAGGAAAAAAATTTATAGGACCTGGTGAACCCACCTATATTATAGCAGAAATAGGTATAAATCATGAAGGAGATCCTGATGTATGCCTAAAGATGATTAAAGAAGCGGCTGCTGCGGGAGCAGATGCAATTAAATTACAAACTATGGACCCTGATCAGAATTATTCAAAGGAAACACAAAGCTATAAGTTATTTAAAAAAGCTTGGCTTTCTTCTGAGCAAACAAAAAATATGTTTGATTTTTCTAGAAAGGCAAATATAGAGCCTATCACAACTGTGGGAGATTTTAAAACACTTGAATGGGTTAAGAAACTTAATCCTAATGCATACAAAATATCATCAGGACTTATAGATCATATTCCTTTAATAAAAGAGATATCATCAATAAAAAAACCTATGATAATTTCAACTGGTACTGCAGATTTTGATGAAATAGATAAAGCATTTAAAACTGTAAAAGAAAGTAAAAACCATAAAATCATATTGTTACATTGTGTTTCTTCTTATCCAACACCTTTAGAACAGGCTAATTTGCTTTTTATCAATAATCTGAAGAAAATATATGGTCCGCTAGTAGGGTATTCAGATCATACTATAGGCGATTTAGCAGCAATAACTTCTATTTCTTTAGGAAGTTGCGTAATTGAAAAACATTTTACCTTAGATAAGTCTAGAAATAGTTTTGACCATAATATTTCACTTGAGCCTAAAGAATTTAATTCAATGGTAAAGAAGATTAGAATAATAGAAAAAATGCTAAATACCGATACCCTTTTGAAATCGAGTACTGAGGAAGAAAATAAAAAATGGATGAGAAGAATAGTTGTCGCAAAAGATAATCTAAAAGATAATAAGCAAATTAAAATGAATGACATACTTTTTATTAGAAAGCCATTTAGTAAAAAGAACATATCGGCATGGGGAGGGGTAGGAGGTATGGTAGGCGCAGCCTCCTCCGCGCTGGCACAGCTCACC
>CAZUXH010000076.1:3851-7238 GCA_964624655.1 uncultured Rhodospirillaceae bacterium
AGTAAAAAGAACATATCGGCATCGGCAACTAAAAAGATTATTGGAAAGAAAATTAATAAAGCAGTAAAAAAATTTCAACCCATATTGTGGAGAAATTTAAATTAGACTACTAAAAACAAATTTGAAAAACAAAAGAAAATGGTAATTTGGATCACAGGAATATCTGGCGCAGGTAAAACTACTATAGCCAACTCTCTAATAGAAAAATATAAAAACAAATTTCCTCATTTGATTAATTTGGATGGCGATGTGGTAAGAAAATTATATGGGGATGATTTAGGTTACGAAGAAAACGATAGAATTAGTCAGATAAAAAGGATGCAAAAAATATGTTTATTTTTAGAAAATCAAAATTTAATTATCATTGTATCTGCTTTGTATTCAAATTCTACTTTAATGGAATGGAATAGAAAATATTTTTCTAACTATTTTGAAATTTATTTAAATGTACCCTTAGAGTTAGTAAAAAGAAGAGATCCAAAAGGCATATATAAAAAGTTTGAGAAAGGCCAAGAAAAAAATATAGTTGGTATAGACATTCCTTGGCATGAACCTAAAAATTCTGATTTAGTAATAGATGTAGATGAAATGAAGTCCGTTTCTGAAGTCAGAGATATTATAATCGAAAACTTACAGTTTTTAGAAAATTGAATATTAATTAATATGAAATTAAAAATAAATTTTGATAGTTATCTTGAACTAGAAAAGATAGGTATTGGAGCATTTAATCCTTTAGACGGGTTTATGACAGAAAATGATTATCATTCGGTTGTAAACCATATGAGATTATCCAATGGTAATATTTTTCCTTTGCCCGTAATTTTGCCTGTTCCTTCTTCATTGATAGGAAATATAAAAAAACGAGAAAAAATACATTTATATTTTAAAGATACTGAGGTAGGAACAATAATAGCCGAAAGTATATTTAGACCAGATTTTAAAAAAAATATAAAATCAATATTTGGCACAAATGATGAAAACCATCCAGGATATAAAATGTTGTTATCTAGTGGAAAATATTTTGTAGGGGGGCCTATAAAATTTATAAAAAGAGTGGAAAACAGATATACTTCATTTGAAAAAACACCTGAAGAAATTAAAAAAAGAATTAAAGAATTAGAATTAAAGTGTGTTGCAGGCTTTCAAACTAGAAATGTACCTCATAAAGCACATGAACATATTTTGCATCTAGCTTTACAGGAAGTTGATGGCCTTTTTATCCAACCCCTAATAGGTAAAAAAAAAAGGGGAGATTTTTTACCTGAAGCTGTAATGTCGAGTTACAATTTATTACTAGAAAAATTTTTTCCACAAAATAAAATAATTTTGGGTGTTTTAACTACTTCTATGCGATATGCTGGTCCAAGAGAGGCAGTTTTTCACGCATTAATTAGGAAAAATTATGGTTGTACTCATTTTTTGGTTGGTAGAGATCATGCTGGAGTAGGAGAGTATTATGGAGAATATGAGGCACAAAATTTATGCGTGAAGTTTGAAAATGAACTTAAGATAAAAATTATTAAAATTAGAGGTCCATTTTATTGTGGAAAGTGTAAAAAAATAACAACTGATAATATTTGTAAGTCTTTAAAAGACAAAATACCAGTTAGTGGAACTAATATCAGAAACTCGCTTAAAAATAATATTCCCATAAGTGAAAAATTTATGCGTCCAGAAATTGTAGATTTAATCAAAGGTAAGGAAATATTTATAAATGATGAAGATTAAAAATTTTCAAAGAACTAAAATAGTGGCCACTATTGGCCCGAAATCAGCTAACTCAAATACATTAAAAATGATGTATAAGGCAGGCATGTCATTAGCACGATTAAATGGTTCACATAATTCTTTGGACTGGCATTCTAATACAATAAAATTAATTAGAAGAGTTTTGCCAAATTTTCCAATTTTACTTGATATTCCAGGAAAAAAAATTAGAACTGCAATTTTAAAGCATGAGCCAAACTTTTCTATATCTGATGAAATTATTTTAACAACAACTAGGGGGTATTATGGCAAGGATAAGGTTTCTATTACAAATAACTTATTACATAAATACATTTCTAAAAATGATATAGTATTGGCAGACGATGGTACATTAAAATTTACAGTTACTAGGGTTATAGGAAAGGATATTTATTTAAAGGCTTTAACTAAAGGAGTATTGAAGAGTTCTAAGGGAATTAATGTTCCTCATATAACTATAGGTGGAGCTTTAATTACTAAAAGAGATATAAAAATGATTAATTTTGCAAAATCAAATGAAGTAGATTTTATTGGCATTAGCTTTGTTGAATCGGCAAAGCATATAAAAAAAATTAGAAGTTTAATAAATTCACATAGTCCCTACATAGTAGCAAAAATAGAAAACCAAAAAGGATTGGAAAATTTAGAAGAAATTATAGATGCAACAGATGCAATAATGATTGATAGGGGAGATTTGTCTACAGAAACTGATATAGAAAGTTTAGCGTTAAATCAAAAACACATTATTAAAAAAGCTAAAATCAATTCTACACCAGTTATTGTTGCTACGGAGATGCTAGATAATATGATTAAAAATCCTTTCCCAACTAAGGCGGAGGTTTTAGATATATCCAATTCAATTCTTGATGGAGCGAGTGCAACAATGCTATCTGGAGAGACTGCAGTAGGAGATTTTCCAGTAGAATCTATTAAAGTTATGTCAAACATTTCCTCTGCTTTGATGAAAAGAAATATTAATGAATATGAAAAATTTGATCAACATGCTTCATCTATGGCTACAGGAAAAGCTATAACAACCTTATGTTCTTTACTACCTATAACGAAAGTAATAGTTATAACAATGTCTGGTCATGCAGCTAGAATAGTTTCAAGTCAGAATTTGTCTCAGCCTATAATCGCTGTGAGCAATGACAAAAAAGTATCTAGAAGTTTAAATTTATTAGCCGGTGTAACGGGTATATTCTATGGTACTAAATTTTATAAAGATAGCCTTGATCATATTCCAAAATGTCTATTTTATCTCTGGAAAAATAAAGAAATATTGAGCAATGATATGATTCTTTTAACCGCTCTCGGTTTTCCTGGTTCTGGTCAAAGAATGAATATAATACAAACGCATTCTGTAAAAGGTTTAAAAAAATTATTTTCATGGAAATAATCTATATTAATTAGTTTTTATAATTAAAAATTATATTTTTACAATAACCACGGGACGAAGTGGTCAGATGACGCTATATGACATCTTACTTAATTATTCCCTAAATTGTTTATCTGAATTTGAAAGTCCAACTTTATATAAAAATTTATTTTCCGGGAAAATGGGATTTTTAGAAAAAAAATTTAGAAGAAAATTTATAGATACCGATGAGTTATTGGGAAGAGGAAAAACCCTTAGAGCAT
>CAZUXH010000077.1:0-7093 GCA_964624655.1 uncultured Rhodospirillaceae bacterium
CATCGCTGCTGCTGAAGATTCGTTTGCACAAGCCTCTACATGAACTCCTAATTCATGCATATATTCTTTGGCCTGAACCATTACATCCAATAAATTTGAAACTGGAGATCCTTGATATCCTCCTACAAAACTAACTCCTGACTCCAACAAAGCTTTTGTAACAGCAAGTATTCCTTCTCCCTCAAAAACCTCTCCTTTTTTGAGTTTTAGCATCTCAATTTCTTTTTTAAAAGATCTTTCCATTAATAGCTCCCGATAGTATTACCAATTATTTCTTAACTCTCTTAACTTTAAAAAGACTTCTTTTTTAGTCATGGATTTAGAAGTAAAATTAAATCTATTTTTGAGTTCTTCAATAATTTGATTATTTTCTAATCTAAAAAAAGTATTAATATCGTATTCAGTTTTTAAATTAGTAATCAAGAAATTTGATTTACTTTTATTTATATCATCTAAAAGATCTTTAGCCTGAATATTGCCTGGTTCAATACTAAGTGTAAACTGTAAGTTATTCTCTAAATAATCATGCCCTGGATAAACTAATGTTTCTAAATCTAATTTACTAAATTGTTTGATGAACGTTTCATAAAGCTGTTCTGGATGTCCGCCATTATGAAAATTACCATCTCCCGCATTGAACAGAGTATCTACAGAAAATATTGCTGGTTCATCACCTCTTGATAGCAAGCATATATGAGCCATTGTATGACCTGGAGTATCCAACACTTCCAATTCTACTGTTTTTCCAAGCTTTACTGTATCCCCTGCTAATAAGGATCTATTCATAGCAGGAATTTTATTTTTTGCTCCCTCATGTGCCATTATAGTCTTTACATCACATAATTCTTTTAATGCTACGTTTCCTCCTGTATGATCTCCGTGTTCATGAGTATTTAATATAGTAGTAATATCCCATCCATTGTCTTTAGCAGCCTGATAACACATATTATATTCTAATGGATCTATAGCAATAGCTTCCCCAGTTTCTGAACAGGCAATTAAATAATTAAAATTACGCCAATCATTTCCTGTCCAAATTTGCTCTACTAACATTTTTATGCCTCCGACTAATTTACTACAAAAAAATATATTATAATGTATACTGCATAAAAAATATTCTTTTAAAAATTTTCTGATAGAAGGACAAAAAAGATTAAAAAAATTAAAATTGTTATTCCATCCAAACTGGATGCTCTTTACGCAAAATTTCTAAAAATACATTTAAAAAATTCAGTACACTTTACTTATAATATAGTTATGGTTGGAAAAAGTAAATCCAAGCTCAAAAAAGAATTACTAGATGCCGATATTCTGATAACTTCAAGCTGGAAAAATAATAACATTCCTGCTCCAAAATTAAAACTCATACAAATTCCTGCAGCAGGCTATGAAAACATAGATATTTCATCTATTCCCAATGATTGTAAGCTTTGTAATGTATATGAACATGAAGATCCAATAGCTGAGTATTGTTTGCTAGCTATGCTAGAATCAGAAATAAAACTCTCACAATCTGATAGAAAATTTAAATCTCTAGATTGGTCTGATCACTTCTCTAATGAAGAGTTTAGAGGTGAATTACTAGGTCGAAAAATAGGAGTGATAGGTTACGGAAGAATTGGAAAAAAAATAATAGAAAGAGCCAATGCTTTCAAAATGCATTCCACTGCAATAGTTAGAAATAAAGATAAATATAAAAATAATAATTATGGAAAAGTAAAAATTTATGCAGTAAAAGAAATGGATAAAGCTATTCTTAATCTGGATTATCTCATTGTTGCATGCCCTCTCAATAAGGAAACAGAAAATTTAATAAATATTGACATAATAAAAAGAATGAAGCCAGATGCAGTAATTATTAATGTAGCCAGAGGAAAAATCATTAATGAGCAAGATCTATATAAGGCCTTAAAAAATAAAGTCATTCGTGAAGCAATCATTGATGTTTGGTATAAATATCCCACGTCCAACAATTCAAAAAATTTATGGCCATCTAATTTTCCGATGCACGAATTAGATAATATTACCATGTCACCTCATACATCAGCATGGACCGAACAAATGTTAAACAGACGTTTTAAGATTATAGGACGAAATATTTCTAATATTTTGGTAGGCAAAAAAGTATTGAATCAGTTGAACTAAAAATTATTCTTCAGTCAGTTCTTTTTTCCTTTGCAGTTTTCTCCATCTTCTAACTGCTTCGGCTTTTTCTCTAGCTTTTTTTTCAGAGGGTTTTTCAAAGGCTCTACCTTTTTTCATTTCTCTATACATGCCCTCGCGTTGCATTTTCTTTTTAAGCACTTTAAGAGCTTGATCTACATTATTATCTCTAACAATTACTTGCACTCATTCTTTCCTTTCTAATTAAACAGACTATTCAAAATAAGGTAAGGATGGACATAACATAAGTTTTACAGTATGTGAAGCAATAACAAAAAACTTTACGATACTGTTGTCAAATAGATACAATGTAATTATTAATTTATAAATTAAGAATCAAATTGGAATAATACTATGGCAATATTAAAAATTGCAAAAATGGGACATCCTATCCTTCGTGAAAAAGCAAAAAAAGTTGAAGACCCAACTAGTAAAGAAGTTCAATCGCTTATCAATGATATGTTTGAAACACTTGCTGACCTCGGCGGGACAGGCGTAGGGTTAGCTGCTCCACAAGTACATGCATCTCTTCAAATTATTATTTTTGAAGTACCTAGAAATAGTTCGGAATCTGTTGATCAAATTCCATTGACAATTCTAATAAATCCAAAAATTAAAATTCTTACAAAAAAAACTGATATTGATTGGGAGGGGTGTTTATCCGTTCCAGGACTTAGAGGAAAAGTAGAGAGACCCAAAAAAATAAAATATTCTGGATTGGACCCTAAAGGAAAAAAAATTGAGACTATTGCAGAAGATTTTCATGCAAGAGTTGTCCAACATGAATATGATCACCTCTTAGGTATTTTGTACCCTCAACGAATGAAAGACCTATCTTCCTTACAGTTTGTAAGCGAAGCTAGACATAGTAAAGAAAATAAAAATAATGATTAATGAAGAAAATAGATTTAATAAATTTAGAGATAAAATTCTTGATGTTTTTTTAATAGAAGCAGAACTAAATGGCATAAATGAAAAAACTTTATTAAAAAGTGCAAAGAGTCTTAATGTAGATAAAACTGAAATTTATAGATATTTTCCAGAAGGATTAAATGAAATTAAGAATCTTTTTTTTAAAAGAATAGACAAAGAAATGATAAAAAAATTTTCAAAACTTAAAACACAAGAAATGAAAATAAGAGAAAAAATATCAAATGCCATAATTTGCAGATTTGAAATTTTACAAAAAAATAAGAAAGTAGTTATAAAGATTTTTTCTCTAGAATGCATAAATCCTTTTCGCGTTTTACGAAGAATATGGGAAACTGCTGATATTATATGGGGATTGGCAGGAGATAAATCTACAGATTTCAATTATTATTCTAAAAGACTACTATTATCTTGGGTGTATCTTTCTACAATGAGTTGCTGGATTGATGATAAGGATAAGAAATTTAAAGATACCAAAGTTTTTTTAGATAAAAGAATATCAGAAGTGCTCCTTTTCGGACAAAAAACTAGAAAAATAAAGGAAAGAATTTCTAATCAAGAAATAAGTGATAAAATTTTGAATATAATCAATCAGATAAAATCAATTAAGACTTAAATTCATAAGTATTTGAATTCTTCTTGATAATTCTATTAATATGCCCCATTTTTCTACCATCTCTTACTTCTTTTTTCCCATAAAGATAAACCTTGTAATTTGGTTCATTTATATATGAATTAAATAATTCAATTTCATTACCTACCAAATTTTTCATTACTATATCACAATTTCTTTTACTACTTCCAAGGGGCCAACCTATTGCTGCTCTCACAGATTGTTCAAATTGACTAGTTAAACATCCATCCATAGTCCAATGCCCTGAGTTGTGGGGCCTAGGTGCTATTTCATTAACTATAATATTACCATCATGCATTTCAAACATTTCTACTGCCAATAATCCAATCAATTTAAGTGTCTTCGCTACCCTAAGAGCTATATGCTTTGATTTTTCTTCCACTTGAATATCTAAATCAGGTGCGGGAGCTATGGTCTCATCTAAGATATGATTTTTATGTTTATTTTGAACACAATCATATATTTCTGTTTTACCATCTTCTGATCTTGCTACTATTACACTTAGTTCTCTCTTAAAAGGTATAAATTTTTCTAATATAAGCTCATGTCCTTTCAATATTTTCCATGCTTCTTCTGGATTAATATCATTATTAATTTTTATTTGTCCTTTACCATCATATCCAAATCGACGTGTTTTTAATATTGCAGAATAATTAAAATCTTTTAAAGCACTTTCCAAATCTTGAATGGTCGGGCAATTTCTATAATCTGCCGTTTTAACTTTGGCAATATTTGAAAGAAATTTTTTTTCTATTAATCTATCTTGGGATATTTCTAAAACTTTTGCAGAAGGTCGTAGCGGGCAAATTGACTCTATTATTTTTGCTGTATTTATTGGAATATTTTCAAACTCATATACCACAGAATCCACGCTTTCTGAAAATTTCTTTATTGCTTTTATATCGTCATATTTATAATTAAATACTTTTGAAGCAATATCGAAAGCTGGTGAGTTGTTACTAGGATCAAAAATATAAGATTTTACTCCTAAATGAGAAGCGGATAAGGCAATCATCCTTCCAAGTTGTCCTCCTCCAATAATTCCTAATACCTTGTTTTTCAAATCAAGTTTCCGGCTTTTCTAAAACTGAAGCTGTTTGTTTATTTCTATAATTTTTAAGCTTTTTTGATAAAACTTCATCATTTATTGATAAAATTTGCAATGCAAGAAGTCCTGCATTAGTGGCTCCAGAGACCCCAATTGCTAAAGTGCCTACTGGAACTCCTGCTGGCATCTGCACTATAGATAGCAAGCTATCCATCCCCTTCATAGCTTTGCTTTGAATTGGCACTCCCAATACTGGCAATGTAGTTAATGATGCAACCATTCCAGGCAGGTGGGCAGCCCCTCCAGCACCTGCAACTATTACTTTTATACCCCTTTTTTCAGCTCCTTTAGCATATTCATATAATCTCTGAGGAGTTCTGTGAGCAGAAACTATATTTAGTTGGTATGGAATATTAAAACTATCAATTATATCTACAGAATTCTTCATGGTCACCCAATCAGACTGGCTGCCCATAATTACTCCAATTCTCGCAGAAATTTTTTTATCTTTCACTTTACCCTCCTTGCTATTAAACTAATAAGGGAAAGCGAGATATTATATCTTTTTACACTTTCTATGCAAGCCCTATCAGTCTAAAGTATAAAAAATACTATTATACTCATAATACTAATATAACTTGCTTTGAGATAGTTGAATAAAAAATATGCTTAATAAACAAAAAATTTTTTTACATGCTCTCAACTACTTTTCACCAGAAGTAGCTCACAAAATTGCTTTAAAATTTATAAAGCATTCAATTGTTCCTCAAGAAAAAGAGAACACTCTAACACCAAACCTTGAAACGAGAATAGGAAGCACCAAGTTTAGTCACCCTCTTGGAATAGCTGCAGGATTTGACAAAAATATTGAAACCATTAACTCAATAAATCAATTAGAAATTTCTCATATGGAATTTGGAACGATCACTCCCAAACCGCAAAAAGGAAATATAAGACCACGTGTTTTTAGACTATTAAGAGATAAGGCTGTAATTAACAGACTAGGCTTTCCAAATGATGGCGCTGATTTGGCAGAAAAAAAACTTTCTAGTAATAATAAAAAATTACCAATAGGAGTAAATATAGGGTTCAATAAATCTAGCTCAAACCCTATTGAAGATTATTCAATAATGACTAAAAAATTAGGACCATATTGTGAATGGCTTACAATTAATATTTCGTCTCCTAACACTCCAGGAATTAGAGAATTTCAAAAAAAAGAAAAGCTTAAAAAATTACTAATTTTATTAAACAATAAAAGAAAAAAAGTTGAAGATAAAAAAAATAAAAAACTACAACTATGGGTAAAAATATCTCCAGATTTGACAGAATCAGAACTTAAAAACATCATAGATATCTCTATTGAAAATAAAATAGAAGCCTTGTGTATTGCAAACACTACCTTATCTCGACCAACTCACCTTATTTCAAAAAACAAAAAACAAGATGGAGGCCTTTCTGGCTCTCCACTATTTAATCAATCTACAAAAATGCTAGCAACGGCATATCTGCATGCTGACAAAAACATAAGTTTTATCGGAGTTGGAGGAATATCTGATGGAGAAACTGCTTATTCAAAGATCCTAGCTGGCGCTAGTTTAATTCAGCTATATACTGGACTAATTTATAATGGTCCCATGATCTTGAAAAATATAATTAATTATTTAACTCTAAAGTGCAAAAGAAATCAACTTTCTGATCTTATAGGAAGTAACGCTAAATCTATTGCAAAAGAAAAACGATAAAATGATAAATGAAAATAGAACTGATATTCCTATCTATAAAGATATTAATTTTGTATTAAAAAATTCGAAGGCTTTAATACTGGATATATGGGGAGTATTATGGGATGGGATTGAAGTGTATCCTGAAGCTATAGATACTTTAAAAAAAATTAAAGAACTTGATATTCCTGTAATACTTTTATCTAATGCCCCTAGAAAAGCGTCTAAAGTTAAAAAAAAATTAAATGCAATTGGTATAAAAAAAGAGTTTTATAAAGAAATAATTTCTTCCGGAGAAATTTGTAGATCTGCCCTCTTATCAAGAAGTTTTGTAGTTCCAGGAGAACATTACTATTTTATAGGTCTAAAAGAAGACAAGGATTTGTTAAGTGGCTCTCATTTTTCTGAGGCTAAAAATATGAACTCTGCTGATTTTGTTCTACTGACTGGTCCCCGATCTTTTAATGATACTTTATCAGAATACGAGGATGAATTAACTAAATGTTTAAAACTCAAACTTCCTATTATTTCTGCCAATCCAGATAAAATTGTAATTCGTCAAAACGGGAAAACAGTTATTTGTGCAGGAGAATT
>CAZUXH010000078.1:0-5334 GCA_964624655.1 uncultured Rhodospirillaceae bacterium
GTTTCTTCATGGGTTATTTTAGCTTTTGTAGTTACATTTGATAAAACAGTTGGTTGATAAAAATTTCCACCTAGTTGATGAATATTTCCACCGACAGCTATCTTGGCTCCCGTATTGACTGCATCAGTAACATGCTCTTTTACTTTTTGAAGAGAGTATTCATCTATTAGTGGACCTGAATTAACACCTTCTTCAATACCTGAGCCTACTTTAATTTTTGCGACTTCTTTTGAAAATTTCTCTAAAAATTCATCATATATTTTTTCATGAACGAAAAGCCTGTTAGCACATACACATGTTTGTCCAGTGTTTCTAAATTTACTTTGCATAGCTCCTGCAACAGCTTCATCAATATCTGCATCATCAAAAACAATAAAAGGAGCATGACCTCCAAGTTCCATTGAAACTTTTTTTACTGTTTTTGAACACTTAGCTAATAGAATTTTACCTACTTCTGTTGATCCAGTAAATGAAACTTTGCGAACTATAGTATTGGAAGTTAATTCCTCTCCAATTTCTTTTGAATTACCTGTAATAATGTTAATTACTCCTTTGGGAAATCCAGCTTGTTCAGCTAGTACAGCTAATGCTAGAGCTGAATACGGAGTTTGGCTAGCAGGTTTAATTACAACTGGGCAACCCACAGCTAATGCAGGTGCACATTTTCTTGTAATCATCGAACTAGGAAAATTCCAAGGTGTTATAGCACCTACAACACCAACTGGCTGTTTAATAACTACTATTCTTCTATCTGTTAGTCGGTCTGGTATTATATCGCCATATACTCGTTTAGCTTCTTCAGCAAACCATTCAACAAATGAAGCTCCATATATAATCTCGCCTCTAGATTCTGTAATTGGCTTTCCTTGTTCCATAGTCATTATTTGTGCTAAATCTTCATGATTTTTTTCTATCAAGTTAAACCATTTACGAAGCAAATTAGATCTTTCTATTGCGGGTTTATTTTTCCACTCTTTCCATGAAGAATTAGCAGCATCAATGGCTTTTTTTGTTTCTAGTGCACCACACTTTGGGACAGTTCCTATTATTTCTAGTGTTGCAGGATTATTTACCTCTATTACTTGCTTGTCATTGCTTTCAATCCAAGAGCCATTAACATAACATTTGTTTTTGAAAAGTTCTTTATTTTTAATTTCCATGTTATAACTTTTATTTTTATATAAAACTAATTTAATATACCTGAATAACAAATGATTAAAATAATTAAATGAGAGTTTTTATTATTATTTTATTATTATCTAATTCATTAATAGCTAAAACTATACAGCCATTATCTCATTATACATTTGAAGAACTTCTTAATAATGAAGAAAAGAATCACTATGTAATTGAAGGTTGCGTTTCTTTATATTCAGCCATAACTGAATTAATAAAGACAGAATACCCAGATCTTGCAAGCACATTTTATGAGATAGCCAATACAATATATCCTTATGGAATCATCTCCCTAAAAAATACAAAGAATTTATCCTATGAAGATGCAGAAAAATCTTTTTTTGAAAATGTTAGTAAGCTTAGTGAACAATATATAGATGAAATGAATATAAATGGGAAAAAAAATGGTAGTTATTTTAAAGGTAGTTTTATAGGCGATGATTTATTGTTTTGTAATGAAATTACAAAATATTTACAGTTTGCTGTTTTAGAATCTTTAGGTGAATAAAATGATTATTAATTTAATTTTAGCTTAATTATATATGTACCACTTTTATGAAGTTCTAAAAACCATTCTGGTTCGATAACTAAAGTAGTCGTGTCCTCCTCAATTACTGCTGGACCATTTATTTGATGCCCTGAACTTAATTTATTTCCATCATATACAGGAGTTTTTAAAAAATTACCTGTATTAGAGAAAATTAGATTTCTAAAAGATTTAATTGCGTCTTTTAATTGATTTTTACTTTCTATTTCTAAATAATTAGGCTGTTTAATTCTGCCATAGACCGTACTTTCAATATTTACTAATTCTACTGCACTCTCATTTTCAGAATAAGTGTAAAGTTCTTTATGTCGATTATGAAAAGATTCTTTTATGTTTTTTATAGTTTCATTAGTAATTTCAAAAAAATCTATATTTACTGTACATTCATGTATTTGACCAACATAACGCATTTCTAAACTTCTATATATGTCAATGTCACTTTCATTAAAGCCATCATTTGTTAAGTGTTCTATTCCTTTGGATTCAATTTTATTAAAAGTATTATTTATTTTTTCAGGAGCATCCATTGAGTCCAGTCTTGTAGGTATAGTTGCCATATAATTATATTTAACATCTGAAATAATTTGACCGTATGCACATAAACCTGAAGAGAGCTTTGATACAATTACAGTATTTATTCCCATCTCTTTAGCTAGAGCTGTGATATGTGCTCCAGTTGCTCCACCACCTGCTACAAGAACAAAGTCACGTGGATCATAGCCTCTTTCAACAGTAACTCTTCGAATACCGTTAACCATATTATTATTTACTATAGTGAACATTCCGTAAGCAGCTGTCTCAACATTTAAACCCAAAGGTTTTGCTATATATTTTTCAATAGCCTCATAGGCGTTATTAAAATTTAATGGAAGTTTGCCTCCAACTAACCCATCAGGATTTAAATAACCCAGAATAAGATTAGCATCTGAAACTGTTGGTTTTTTACCACCTTTGTCATAGCAAGCAGGACCTGGGTCAGCGCCCGCGCTTTGAGGTCCTAACTGAAGTAAGCCCATATCATCTATCCATCCAATAGAGCCACCTCCAGCTCCAAGTGTTTCAACTTGAATCATTGGAACGCCTATACGATATCTTAAAAAATCAATGTTTTTATTTAAGTTTGTATTACCTTCTTTTGTTAAAGTTATATCAAAAGAAGTTCCTCCCATATCAACTGTTATAACATTATTATAATTAAAAGGATCAGCAACTGACAAACCAGCTTTAGGGGCAGAAGCAGGGCCAGAGTTAATAGCATATACAGGACGATCAGTCATAACCTTACCAGTAGCAAGTCCTCCATTTGATTGGAAATAACGAACATTATTTGCCCCTCCTAAATTTATAAAGAAATCATTAATTGCAGAAACATAGCTTTTTAAAGTTGGCGCTAGGTAAGCATTAGTCACAGCAGTAGAGGTTCTAGTATACTCTCTTATTTGCGGATAGAGCCTACTTCCTATTGTAATAAATGCATCAGGCATCATTTCTTCCACTATTTTTGCGGCTATATCTTCATGAGAAGGATTTAATACTGACCAAATAAAAGAAATCGCAACAGTGTTTATGCCTTCATCAATAAAAATTTTACATGCTTCTTTGACATCTTTTTCACTGATGGGTGTTTTAACTTGACCATTTGATAATATTCTTTCACGAATTCCTTTTCTAAGATATCGAGGCGATAACATTATAGCAGGAGGATAATCAGGATCATATCTATACCCATCTTCTTTATGTCCCAATCTTATTTCTATAGAATCTTCGTGTCCTTCTGTGCATATTAATCCTACAGGTGATCCTTTATGTTGAATGAGAGCATTAAGACCAACAGTGGTTCCATTAATGCATAAATCTGATTGAGAAATAATTTTAGTTGGATTTATTTCTAAATCTTCAGATATTAAATTTAATCCGTTCTCTATTGCTTTTGTTGGATCATTAGGAGTAGATAACGTCTTATAAATTTTTATGTTTCCAGATTTATCAGCTAATACAAAATCAGTAAATGTTCCTCCAGCATCAATTCCTAATCTATAATATGTATCCATTATATTTTAATTATCATCTTGATCCACAAAAACGACACCATAATCTTCACGCGCACCTTTTTTTGATACAAGACCGTTTTTTACGTCCATAATTACTTTTTCTAGAGGTCTTTCAAGCGGATTACCAAAACCACCACCTCCTGGATTAATATTGGCAACTCTTTGACCTGGTAAAATTGTTTCAATTATATTTTTTTTTATAATTTCAACTTTTCCTTCTCTTTTAATTTCAACTCTACCAACTTTATTTTGTAATAAAGTAGAAAAAGCTCCAGCTGATCCTAAGGAGGGGTATTTTCTTCCTTCACCAAACATTATAAATGTCATAGGTTTATCAAGAGGTTCAACTTCCCAGCAAGTTCCAGAACCGCCACGAAATTTTCCCGCTCCACCTGAATCTGTTACTAAACTATAACGATGTAAAATAACTGGATATGAATATTCTATTAGCTCGACGTCCCCTGAAGCTAGTGCACCCATACAACATTCTGGTCCGCATGCATGCCAACCATCTTGTGTTGGAGTTGCGCCAGCGCCAGATATTAAAGTTGCTAGCACCATTGTAACATATTCCTCATTATTCCTTGTATCAAAGCCAGTAATATTGCATCCGTTGGAATGTCCCCATGAAGCTATAACCTTATCGGGAGCAGCTTTTTCGAAAGCTAAGCGCACAGCATCTGTAAGAGTTTCCATAGGTGTTGTGGTACAATTAACATGAGGTGCAGGCGATTCAGCATTGCACAATGTTCCTTTTGGACCCATATTGACTTTTACACATCTATAAAGACCCTCGTTATAGGGTGGTGGCAATTGAGCAAACATCATGAGCCCTAAATATACTCCTGAATAAGAATTACCTTCATAAGAATTAATAAAGTAAGGAACTTGAGGCGGACTAGATATTTCAATTATACAAGAATCATCTTTTATTTTTAAATTAGCTGTTATATCAATATCCCCCAAACCATGTCCCGCATCTTCTAAAGTTGCCTTTCCAATATATTCTCCATTAGGAATTTCTTTAATTAGATTTCTCATATGTCTGTCTGCCATTCCTAATAGTTCATCAATGCATAAATTAACTTTATCAAGTCCATATTTTTTTATAAGATTTATAAGATTTTTTTCTCCTAACTGACATGCTCCTATCAAAGCTTTAAAATCACCTTCTTGATCTCTTCTTGCTCTCATATTAGTAAGAATCATATTTAAAATATCATTTCTTTGTTTACCTTTTTCCCAAAGTTTTATTGGAGGAACACGAAGTCCTTCAGCAAAAATTTCTTTTGCATCTGGATTATAGCTTGCTGGTATTGGGCCTCCTGCATCTGTTAAATGGCCTTTACACACTGTCCAAAAAACATGTTTACCTTCATAAAAAACAGGCTTGTACATGCACATGTCAAGTATGTGACTACCATTATAAGCAGGATCATTATGCAAAATTAAATCACCTTCTTGAATGTCATCAGCAAAATAATTTGCTACTGCTTTCATCGCAGGCATTAATGATCCAAGATGAATAGGAATGTCTTGCCCTTGCAATATCATTTCTGG
>CAZUXH010000078.1:5434-7075 GCA_964624655.1 uncultured Rhodospirillaceae bacterium
GATTCTTTCTTTTTAGGTTTTTTTGGCATCAATGATTGTTTTTCTTCTTCAATTTCTTCTTCTATAAATATCTCAATTGGAGTTTTTACTTCTTTACATTCTCCAGAGTCACAAAAATATACTTCACCTGTTCTGCTATTGTAAATATATGCCCCGCAGTTAGATGTTTTTTTTGTAGTGCAAATTACACGTTCCATCCGAAATTCAGCATATAAATTTGAAGAAAATATAAATGTTAATAAGATTATAAATATTTTTTTCATAAGGTAACTTTCGGTTTCGTTAATTGCATAAAGCTATTTTTATTAAATTTTTCTAGCCAATTATAAAGATTTAAATTTTCTTTTTGCCATATATCTGTAAATCTAAACATAGTATATTCTAAAGCACATGCTATTGCTATTTTGTCCATTGTTATATTATTATCATTAAAATTATTTAAATTCTTTTCTAACCAATATATTGTTCTAAAAGTTCTTGTTTCTAATTTTTCAATAAATTTCAAACTTTTTTCACCTTCTGGCCTTGAAATTTCCATGAATCTTTCAAGAACTGCTTCCATTAGTCCATTTGCTATAGACGTGTAAGACATTATTTCCCAATATTTTTCCATAGGAAATAATGTATTTTTTTTTGTGATGGAGTCAAAATATAAACAAATGTTGTCACTATCAATAATTGATAAATTATTAATAAGCAGAGTTGGTATTTTTCTTAAGGGATTATTCTCATCAAGAAAATTAGCTTCATAAACATCAATTATTTTCTCTTCTAAATTTATTTCTTGAACTAATGATGTAATTTTTACTTTTCTACCGAAAGGTGAGGTTGGTCCATTGTATAGTATCAATTTATTATTCATAAAATTACAATTTGCAAATAAGAGAAAACATATTTATGACAAGAAAAGTTAAAATTTCCTCTTTTAATTCTTGATAATTTATTTTTTTAGGATTTATAAAATGCAAGGCAGTATCAACTAAACTTTTCGCTTCTTCTAAGGATATTCCAATTTCGACTGATAAATCTTTTATTAATTTTAGGTAAGATAATGTATTTAAATCAAATTTATTTTTCATTATTTAATTAATTTGTTCAATCACTATAGCTACAGTACCTGGATCAACATTTTCTTGATCATTTTTTATGTTAATTTTAGCAATTTTTCCATCTATTGGAGAATCATGATTAACTTCAGTTTTCATAACTTCCATAATAAACAAAGTATCACCTTTTTTAACTTGATCCCCTTCTTTGACTAATACTTTCCATATATTGCCCGGTACTTTTGTTGTAACCTCTGTTGTCATAAATTATTTTTACTCCATAAAACCATTAATTAAAAAAACGTACTTTCATTTTTTCTAAACCTTTTTTCTGCGCTGCCTTATCTCTTATTTTTTGTTTTATATTTTCTTTTCCAAAATCTTTGACTTTAATGTAATCAATATTTGCGGTTTTAGATTTCTTTATTTTTTGTATTGAATCTTCAGATAATTCTAGACTTAATTCGCTACATAAATCATTTTGTTCTTTTCTAAGTGTTTGAGCTTCCTCAACTGAAATTTGAATAAAATTAAGACTATCACCAGGTTTTGCTTGTCCAAGTTTCCAAATTGATGCGGAAGGAACAGTATAAGG
>CAZUXH010000079.1:0-6987 GCA_964624655.1 uncultured Rhodospirillaceae bacterium
CGCGTGAATGGCATTCACGAGGTCAGGGGTTCGATCCCCCTCGGCTCCACCATAATTCTAAACAAACATTGAGCCATGCAAATTATTCATACCTAATAAGCCCCGCATGATTGCTAAAAATACTATTTCTATATTATTAACAATAGAATTGTGCTATCTATTCGCCAATTGTTCGGAGAAAGTTTTTGAATATTAAAAATAAAATATTTTTACTACTATTTGTTTTTTTTTCTATTTCAGCAGGAGTTTTTAGTTATTCTTGGTGGACAGATAATAAATATAAGATATCAACAGATAACGAATACGTACGCTCTTCGATTACAACTATTTCTTCAAGAATATCTGGCTATATAGATTCTGTTCCTGCACTAACTAACGCAAAAGTAAAAAAAGACGAAGTTCTAGTCATTTTTGATACTGATACATTTGAAGCTGAAGTCAAAGCTTCAAAAGCTGCTGTAGAGGTTGCCCGTGCAAAAATTTCTACTATTGATGCTGATTTTGAGAATATAGTCGAGGTAACAAACGCAAAAATAAACACTATAAATACTGATTTCAACAATATAGTGGAAATTACAAATGCTAAGATTTATACAATAGAAACAGATTTTAAAAATATTTTAGAAGTAACTAAAGCTAAAATAAAAACCATTGAAACCAATTTTAAAAATATTTCTGCTAGAATAGATTTAGCTAATACTAATATTGAAGCAGTTACTTCTAAAGCTGCCGCTCTTTCTAGTGAACTTAAACTTGCTGAACAAAACTTATCTAGAATAGATCAGTTATATAAAAAAGGGTCTGTTTCTAAAGCAAAATACGATAAGACTCTTTCTTCTGTGAATAGTACTAAACACAATTTAAGTGCAGCAAATGCAATAATAAGATCCGAAAAAAATAAATTAGAAGTTATCTTAACTGAAAAACAAAAAATTGAAGCACAAAAAAAAGAATTACTTGCTAACTTAGAAACTGAACAATTGAAGATAGAAGCTTTAAAAAAAGAACTATTAGCAAATTTAGAAACCGAGCAACTTAAAATAGAAGCCTTAAAAAAAGAACTATTAGCTAGCCTAGAAACAGAAACACAAAAAAATGAGTCGCAAAAAAAAGAATTAATAGCAAATTTAGATAATGCAAAAGCTAAATTAAAACTATCCATTATAAATTTAGAATCTACTAAAGTTATATCTCCTATAGATGGGGTAATAGCGAATAGAATAGCTGAACCAGGTGTGTATGTTGAGGACGGCTGGCCACTCATGGCAGTTGTCCCTATACATGATATTTGGATTATAGCAAATTTTAAAGAAACTCAAGTTGAGAATATTCAAGTTGGCCAAAAAGTTTCTATTACTTTTGATGCTTTTAAACATAATCCCATATTTGGAAAAGTTCACTCTATTGCTCCTGCATCTTCAGCTTCTTTCAGTCTACTCCCTCCCCAAAATGCCTCCGGCAATTTTGTAAAGGTAGTTCAAAGAGTGCCTGTAAAAATAACATTTGATATTCCAAATGAAATGATGGGAAGAATAGTTCCTGGTTTATCAGCTTTAGTATCTGTTGAAACTAATGATTATGCAAAATTAGAAAGAAACGACACTACAATTTCTTCAAGAGAGCAATAAAAATTATCATATCCTTTTAAACTCTGGTATGAGGAAATGATGAAAAAATTATTCCCAAATTTATCTCAATTACAAAAAAATAAAATTTCATTTTGGGCAATGACTTTAGGAATGTTTTTTAGCCTCATAAGTGTGCAAAATGTTGGATCAGCATACAGGCATATACAAGGTGGTTTGAGTGCAGCACCAGACCAAGTAAGCTGGGTACTTACCTCTTTTCTTATAGCAGAAGTTATCATGCTTCCTCTATCAGGCTGGCTAACCAAAACTATGTCAACACGAGTTTTCTTTTTTATGTGTTCTATCGGTTTTGCGACTGCATCTATATTGTGCGGATTAGCTTGGTCTATCAACGCTATGATATTTTTTAGAGTTATCCAAGGTTTTTTTGGTGGAGGAATGATGCCTGTAATGTTTTCAACAATGTTTTCATTTTATCCAGCTCAAAAACAACAAATTATTGCTATATTAGTCGGTGTGATAGCCACTCTAGCGGCAGCTTTAGGCCCGCACATGGGGGGATGGATTAGTGAAGAGTTAGGATGGAGATATATTTTCATAATAAATGCTCCATTTTCATTCTTCTTGGGTTTTGTAGTTTTTAATCTATCAAATTTTAATAAAAAGGAAAATTTATGGAAAAAAATTGATTTTACCGGAATTATTTTATTGGCATGCTTTTTAGGATGTGCTTTAGCCATTTTAGAAGAAGGAAGAAGAGCTGATTGGTTTGATTCCATTCTAATTTGTAGTTTAAGCATAGCATGCTTTTTTAGTTTTATTTTGTTTATATATAGAGAAATAAATACAAAATTCCCTGTAGTAGATCTAACTATATTTAAAGATAGAAATTTTTTAATTTGCTCTATTCTTGTTTTTATTTGGGGAATAATAATTTTTGCTTCTCAGTACCTTCTTCCAGTTCTTATAGCTAGAGTTAGAGAGTTTGACAGTATTACAATCGCATCTATGACCTATATAATGGGCGCCGCTCAGGTCTTATCTGGCTTTTTAGGTATTATTTTATTTATATTTCTTAAAAGAAGAATAGTTTGTCTAATTGGCTTTTTAATGTTAGCAACTGGGACATGGCTTCAAGGTTGGATGATTTCTGAAATAGGACTTCAAGAAATTATTCTGCCACAATTTATAAGAGGATTATCTGCACAACTCTGCTTTCTACCAATGGTACTATTAGCTATGGGCCATTTATCAAAAGATAAATTAAATAATGCTAGCGGTCTGTTTTCCTTAATGAATAGATTAGGTGCCGGGATTGGAATAGCGACTGCAAACTCTTTTTTGGAAAACAAAATCACTAAACAATACATAAGTATGGAAAATATTATTAGCCAAAGGATGGAGAGTTCTAGTATTTTTATGAGTAAGTTAAGAAATGTCACTCCTAAAGATTTTGGAGATTCATTTGAAAGCACCAAGTATGCAAATCAACTGTTATATTACATAACTACCCAAGAATCTACTATAATAGCTTTTAATCAAATTATGTTGGCGATGGGTGCCTTAGCTCTATGTATAGCACCTTTAGCTCTATTATTAAAAGGTGTAAAAAAATAAAAAAAACCGGCGATGAAAATCTACCGGTTTTTTAAATATATTTAAGTTAAATCTTAAAGTTCTGCACAAGCATAACAGTTAATTTCAAGACCAACTGCTACTTCGCGAACTACTGGAGATTTCCACATATTTTTATCCTCCCTAAATTAATTTAGTAACCTGATATTATGCAATTACGCATAAAATCCAACCTATAAGTAAGATAGAAAAAACTTATAACTTAAATACTTTAAATTTTCTTTATTATTCTTGGCTTACCCTCAAAGACTCTAATATAGGAGGAACTGGATGAATTTTAGGTAATTTTATACTTTTACCAGATGTTTTAAGTGCTTCTAAAAGAGATTTATAAGGTTCTATCCTAATATATTGTGAAGGCACCAAACTCACTATACTTCTTTTTGATAAGTTAGTTAAATATAGGTTAACATTAAAATCTAAATTTTGATCTATTTTAGCAGCCAAAGCCGGTATTACTGCTATTCCTCTTCCGGATTGTACCATTGACAAAGCCACTTCGTAGGTTCTTGTCCTGGCTACAGATTTTGAATCAGGCAAAACTGATTCAAACCAATCAGCAATTCTTCTCTTGTGTTGATTGCCAAACTCAAATTCAATTATATTATTTAATACCGATTTATCTTTCAAATTTTTTAGATCATTTACATTTTTTACTTTACTCAAATTTAGCCCTGGGGGTACAGCCAGAACGTATGGATCCGAAAATAACTCATATTTATTAAAACTTATTCTACTTTTAGCAATAGAATCTTCAGCAAGAACAGCAATAGATAATTGTCTTCCATATAGTAAATCTATTGCTTCCGCTGGAGCTACTTCTAAGATATTAAGTTCTATTTCAGGAAAATCTTTAAATAATTTTTCTGCTACATTAGGCAAAAGGTTTCTAGCTACAGAAGATAATAGACCTATAGAAATAAGACCTCTTTGCCCACTTCCAAACTGCCGCAAACCCACCATTGTTTCTTCAACAGAAGTGAGAACATTCTCAGCTTTATGCTGAAGAAAAACTCCAGCATCTGTTAAAGACATGCTTGTTTTCCCTCTTTTAAATAGCTGTGTGCCAACCTCTTCCTCTAATTTAGAAATTTGTTGCGACAAAGAGGGTTGTGCTAAGCCTAAAATTTTACTTGCTTTTGTAAATGAAGCTGCCTGAGATACTGTCCAAAAAATTTTTAATTGATGAAAAGTTATTCCTATAGATTCTTTTTTCATTTCTTGTCCCAAAATAATTAACTAAAAAAATATAGAATATAAATAAATTATTTGCAAAATTTCAATTACATACTATTAAACAATAATAATATTTAATATCTTTACAATATTTATTGGAATTAATGCTTTGAAAAAAAAATTATTAGGAAACTCTCATATAGAAGTAAGCGAAATTTGTCTAGGCACAATGACTTGGGGACAACAAAATTCAGAATCTGATGCTCATTCACAACTAGATTTAGCAATAGAAAGAGGAGTAAACTTTTTAGATACCGCTGAGATGTATGCTGTTCCACCTAAAGCAGAAACATATGGCTTAACAGAAAAATTTATTGGTTCTTGGCTAAAAAAGAGGAAAAACAGACCATCAATAATAATCGCTACTAAAGTATCAGGAAGAACTTCTTCTGCATCTTCTGGACCTCCAGCTTTAGATTGGATTAGAAATGGACCACGCCTTACTAAACAGCAAATTTTTGAAGCTTTAGAAAATAGCTTAAGAAGATTACAAACTGATTATATTGATCTTTACCAAATTCATTGGCCAGAAAGAATAGTAAATAATTTTGGTCAACTAAAATATATTCATAAACCAAGACAGGATGATGTGCCTATTCAGGAAACCCTTGAAGCTTTAGCTGAAGCAGTTAATAGAGGACTAATTAGAACTGTTGGACTATCAAATGAAACTCCATGGGGAGTCATGCAATTTTTAATGTTATCTGAAAAACTAAAATTACCGAGAGTGGTATCAATTCAAAACCCTTACAATCTTCTAAATAGATCATTTGAAAACGGTTTATCTGAAATAGCTATGAATGAAAAGGTAGGCTTATTAGCATACTCACCTTTAGCAGGAGGCGTATTAACTGGAAAATATCTAGAGGGACAACAACCAAAAAATGCAAGAATGACTATATTTGAAAGGATGCGCAGTAGATATTCAGGAAGTCATGCCGAAAACGCAACTAAATCTTATAAAAAAATTGCAGAAGACAATGATTTAAATTTCTCTCAAATGTCTATTAATTTTGTAACTCAACAAGAATTTGTCACCTCGAATATAATTGGCGCAACAAGCATAAAACAATTAGAAGAAAACTTGGACTCAATAAATTGCACACTTTCAAAAAATGTTCTGAACTCTATAGAAGCAACACATAAAATATATACTTATCCTTGTCCTTAAATATTTTTAGACAGATTCCCTAATTCCTTTAAAGGATTCTATTTTAGCTCTACGATTAACACCCCATCTATATTGTTCAGGCCATAATTTAAATTCAGGATCAGCATTTAAGGTTTGTGCTGCATGAAGAGGCCAAAAGGGGTTGTACATTAATTCTCTGCCCATTGCTATCAAATCTGCTTTTTCTTCTACTAAGATATTTTCTGCCTGTTGTGGATCCACAATTACTCCAACAGCCATCGTTTTTATTTTAGCCTCCTCTTTGACTTTACTAGCATAAGGCACCTGAAAACCTGGCCCTCTATCCATATTAGTTTTAAGAGGCTTTCCAGAGTCATGAACTCTAAACAGTGGTGCTGTAGCAATCCCTCCAGCAGAGCAATCCACCACATCTACACCATGTTCTGATAATTTCTCTGCCAAAATAACTGAATCTTCAATTTTCCAACCAACATCAGAACCATCTACAGCAGATATCCTACAAAAAAGAGGCATCTCTTCAGGTATTACTCCCCTCACGGCATCTACCACTTGAAGAAGCATTTTACTTCTACCATAAATATACCCTCAATATTCATCATTTCTTTTATTTGTTAAGGGAGATAAAAAACTATGTAACAAATAGCCATGAGCTGAATGTATTTCCATAACTTTAAAACCTGCATTCACAGCCCTTTTCGCTGCGCTAGCAAAAGCATTCACTACTTCCTTTATGTCATTAGAATCCATAGCTTTAGGAACTACCCAACCTTCTGCTACGGGAATATCTGATGGAGCTACTGTTGCCCAAGGTTCGTTTCCCTCTTTAATATCGTCACCATCAAGAGGAGTTCCACCCATCCAAGGAGTTTTAGTTCCAGCTTTTCGTCCTGCGTGAGCTAATTGAAATCCTGGCACGCATCCCATTTTTTTTATAAAATTAGTAATTGGAACAAGGGCTTCTGCTTGTTCATCGGTCCATATTCCAAGACAATTAGGTGTAATTCTACCTCTTTTTTCAACTGCGGTGGCTTCTGCAAATATAAGTCCTGTTCTAGACCTTGCAAAAGTACTTAAATGCGCAAATTGCCAATCACTTGCAATGCCATCATTTGCAGAATACATGCATAAAGGTGAAAGTACTATCCTATTAGGAATAGTTACTCCTCTTATTTTTATAGGGCTAAAAAGTTTAGAAGCCATTTCCATTATTATCTCCATTTAAAAAATAAAAAAATTATAATATCATATTGATAAACTATATAAATATAATAATTTATTTTGTGTTTTTAGTGTGCTTCGTCCCAGTTATCTCCAATTCCCACATCCACATCCAATGGCACTTTCATAAAATAATACGGCTCTGTGGCTGAAATC
>CAZUXH010000080.1:0-6898 GCA_964624655.1 uncultured Rhodospirillaceae bacterium
ATCAAAAATATCCTTTTGTGATGGGAGTGACGTTAGACAATTATATCGTAATTTTGTATTTTTAATAGCATTTTATGACACTATTTTTTTCTGATAAAAGAAGTTAGAAATTTGCCACTAAATCAATCTAAAAACTATCTATAAAAACTCAAAAAATATACTATTTCGGATGGCGCGAGTGACGGGACTTGAACCCGCGGCCTCCGGCGTGACAGGCCGGCGCTCTAACCAAACTGAGCTACACCCGCGTATTAATTTTTATATATATAATTTATACCAAAAACATACAAGTTAAGATTTTTAGTTATGGTGGGCGATGACGGGATCGAACCGCCGACCTACTCGGTGTAAACGAGTCGCTCTCCCAGCTGAGCTAATCGCCCTAAAAAAACGCCGGTCTTTAATCCTATAAAGACCGGCTATTCTTAAATTATTTGGACTTAACTATTTACTGAGCTCTTTAAACTTTTTCCTGCACGGAATTTAGGTTGCTTAGAAGCAGGAATTTGAATACTTTCACCAGTTCTAGGATTTCTTCCTGTAGTAGCTGCTCTGTTAGTAACTACAAAAGTACCAAAGCCCACTAATCTCACTTCTCCTCCAGAAGAAAGCTCATTGCTTATAGTTGAAAATACTGAATCTACAGCATCCGAAGCTGCTGCTTTCGAAATATTTGCAGAATCTGAAACTGCATTTATTAAATCATTCTTATTCATGGAGCCCCCTTTATATGATGTTTATTTTTTCAATTTTACCATTGGGTCATTGTACTAATAAAAAAAAAGAAATGTAAAGTAAGAAAAAAAAAAAATTAGTGTTTCACTAGCCCTTCTCTTTCAATGTTATCTTTATTGACCGCAGCTTTAACAAAATCTTTTTCATCCCAATCTATTGCAACTGGTAATTTTTCTAAAGCATGTTGTATTACATCATCCAAGTGTTTGACTAAAACAATCTCTAATTTTTTCTTAATTTCTTCAGGAACATCTTTAAGATCCTTCTCGTTTTCATCAGGTATTAAGACTTTGGTAATTCCTCCTCTTGAAGCAGATAAAAGCTTTTCTTTCAAACCACCAATAGGAAGAATTCTTCCTCTTAGAGATATCTCTCCGGTCATTGCGACATTACTTATAACTCTTATTCCCGTTAGCACTGATATCATAGATATTGCAATTGCTGCACCCGCAGAAGGACCATCTTTAGGAGTTGCTCCTTCAGGAACATGTAAATGAATATCTTTTTTTTCAAAAAAAGGTGGCTCAATACCAAACTCAACGGCTCTAGATCTAACATAACTAGTTGCAGCTCTGACAGATTCTGTCATCACCTCTCCAAGCTGACCAGTGATTTGTTGTCGCCCTTTCCCATTCATAACCACTGCCTCTATTGATAGTAAATCTCCCCCAAATTCCGTATAAGCTAAACCCGTTGTTACTCCTATTAAATTTTCTTTATCAGCTAAACCATATCGGAATTTTTTTATACCTAGGTAAGAGGCTAAATTTTTAGACGTAATTTTAATTTTACTGTATTTACCAGAAACTATCCTTTTTATAGATTTACGACATAAAGAAGCGATCTCTCTTTCTAAACCTCTTACTCCAGCTTCTCTAGTATAATATCTTATTAAATCAATTATAGCTCCATCTGATATAGACCACTCATCCTTTTTTAAACCATTTCTCTTTTTTTGCTTATCTATAAGATGTCTTTTAGCTATTTGTTTTTTTTCATTCTCAAGATATCCTGAGAGGTTAATAATTTCCATTCTATCTAAAAGTGGCCTAGGCATATTCAAAGTATTTGCTGTCGTCACAAATAAAACATCCGATAAATCAAAATCAACATCTAAATAATGATCATTGAATGCATTGTTTTGTTCAGGATCTACAACTTCAAGTAAAGCAGAGGCTGGATCTCCTCTCCAATCTGATCCGATTTTGTCTATTTCATCTAATAAGAATAATGGATTAGAAGAACCAGATTTTTTTATTCCCTGTATGATTTTTCCTGGCATCGAACCAATATAGGTTCTTCTATGCCCTCTAATTTCGGATTCATCTCTGACGCCACCTAAAGACATCCTAACAAATTTTCTTCCAGTTGCGTTGGCCAAGGACTTTCCTAAAGAAGTCTTTCCTACTCCAGGAGCACCCACAAGACAGATAATTGGACCTTTTAATTTTTTAGTTCTGCTTTGAACAGCCAAATATTCCAATATTCTTTCTTTTACCTTTAATAAACCATAGTGATCCTCATTTAGAATTTTCTCAGCTTCAATAATATCTTTTTTAATCTTAGTATTTTTTTTCCATGGAAGTGATAACATCCAATCCAAATAATTTCTAACGACTGTTGATTCCGCTGACATTGGGCCCATAGATTTCAACTTTTTTAATTCAGATTTTGATTTTTCTAATGCTTCCTCAGAAAGTTTAGTCTTTTTCATTTTTTCTTCATATTCAATAATTTCGTCTTTAGCTTCTCCATCGTCAGACAATTCCTTCTGAATGGCTTTCATTTGTTCATTCAAATAATATTCTTTTTGTGTTTTTTCCATTTGGTTTTTAACTCTGGATCTAATTTTTTTCTCAACTTTCATTACCCCAAGTTCACTTTCAATAATGCCAAGGATTTTTTCTAATCTTGCAGATACTGAGTTCTCCTCAAGTAATTTTTGTTTATCTAAGATTTTTATATTTAAATTTGATGAAATAGTGTCGGCTAATTTTGAAGGTTCATCTATATCATTAAGTGACATAACTATTTCTGAAGATATTTTTTTATTTAGTTTAGAGTATGTATTAAATTGTTCATAAACACTCCTTGACAAGGCCTTTATTTCAATCTTGTCATCTAAATCACTCTCTGCAATATTTTTTGCATAAGCTTTATAATATCCTGATTGTTCTTCTATTTTATCTATACTTACCCTAGAAACACCTTCTACCAGAGCTTTTACAGTTCCATCAGGTAATTTTAATAATTGCAATATATTTCCTAGAGTTCCTACTTTATAGAGGTCTTTTTCTTGAGGGTCATCTATTTCAGCTTCTTTTTGAGCCAGTAAAATCACTTTTTTATCATTATTCATAGCAAATTCAAGCGCACTAACTGACTTATTTCTACCAACAAATAATGGCGCAACCATCTGAGGATATACAACTATATCTCTAAGAGGGATAAGTGGTAAAACTATAAACTCTGTTTGATCTTCCATATTTTAAACACCTTTTTATAATTAAGCCTTCACTACTAGATAGATTGTAAATATAAAAATTATTTCAAGTATAAATCACATATATACTATGAAATAGAAGATTTTATATCTTTAGACTTCTCAGAATAAATTATTAATGGCTCTTTATTTTTTTCTACTGCATCTTTATTAACTAAAACTTCTTCAACATTTTCCATGCTTGGTAAATCAAACATATTCTCAATTAAAACTTTCTCTATAATAGATCTTAAACCTCTAGCTCCCGTTTCTCTCTGAAGAGCCTTGTCAGCAATACTTTTGATAGCATCTTCAGAAAAGGTTAATTTTGTTCCTTCAATTTCATAAATTTTTTGATACTGTTTTATTAGTGCGTTTTTAGGCGTCTGTAGTATCTCAACTAAATCATCGCGATTAAGGTCTTCTAAGGTTGCAATAATTGAGAGACGACCAATAAATTCTGGGATTAGACCATATTGCAATAAATCTTGTGGTTGGACAGTCCTTAATACTTCTCCATTTCTATATTCTTTTTTAGATTTTACTTCTGCACTAAAACCAATTCCAGTGCCGTCATCTCTTTTAGAAATAATTTTTTCCAGCCCATCAAATGCTCCTGCACAAATAAATAATATATTTGTTGTATCAACCTGTAAAAAATCTTGCTGAGGATGTTTTCTTCCACCTTGAGGGGGCACACTGGCAATAGTTCCTTCCATTATTTTCAGAAGTGCTTGTTGGACTCCTTCCCCACTTACATCTCTAGTAATAGAAGGATTATCTGATTTTCTACTAATTTTATCAATTTCATCAATATATACGATACCTCTTTGGGCTTTTTCCACATTATAATCTGAAGCTTGCAAAAGCTTTAAAATAATGTTTTCAACATCCTCACCAACATAACCTGCTTCAGTGAGACTAGTAGCATCTGCCATAGTAAAGGGTACATCTAAGAATTTTGCTAATGTTTGAGCTAATAGGGTCTTACCACTACCTGTAGATCCTATCAAAAGAATATTTGACTTTGAAAGTTCAACTTCATTTGATTTAGCTTTATGATCCAATCTTTTATAATGATTATATACCGCTACCGATAAAACTTTTTTAGCATGACTCTGTCCAACAACGTATTGTTCCAGAAAACTAAAAATGTTATATGGTGAAGGAGGAATAGTTCCTCCCTCAGCAGTTGTTCTAATAGACGCTTTGTTCTCTTCTTTTATTATATCATTACAAAGCTCCACACATTCATCGCAAATAAAAACTGTGGGTCCGGCAATTAATTTCTTTACCTCATGTTGGCTCTTTCCACAAAAAGAACAAAATAAAGTTTTTTTATCATTATTTTCAGATTTTGACATATCTAAAACACCAATAATTAATTTTATAATATTTTAATCTAGTCACTTATTGATCTATTTTCAACAATTTCATCAATAAGACCTAAAGAATTAGCCTCATCAGGAGTTAAAAATTTATCTCTCTCTAACATATCTGAAATCTTCTTAACAGATTGGCCTGTGTGCTTACCATAAATGTTATTCAATCTATCTTTAAGATCTAAAATTTCTTTCGCATGTATTTGAATATCAGTGGCTTGTCCTTGAAATCCTCCGGAAGGCTGATGGACCATAATTCTAGCATTAGGCAAAGCATATCTATGTCCTTTTGTTCCTGCAGATAATAGCAAAGAACCCATAGAAGCTGCTTGTCCTACACACATAGTAGAAATTTCAGGACGTATATACTGCATAGTATCATAAATAGCTAATCCTGAAGTGACCATTCCACCAGGTGAATTTATATAGATAGAAATTGATTTATCTGGATTCTCAGCTTCAAGAAAAAGCAATTGTGCTATTACTACAGTTGACATTTCATCTCCTATAGGTCCAGTAATAAAAACGATCCGTTCTTTTAATAACCTAGAATATATATCATAGGCTCTTTCTCCACGTCCCGTCTGTTCTACAACCATAGGTATTAATGTATTAACTATTGAGTTTTTCTCTGAAAAGTTTTTCATCTTTTTGTATACCCTAATTAATTAAAAGTTATTTTTTTACTTTAGTTTTAGTAGGTTTATTACTTTTTATTGCCTCAATTTTTGGATCAGAGAAAAGATCTTCTGAACTAACTTTTTTTTCTGTAATTAAAGATTCTTTTAAAATTAAATCAACCACTTTTTCCTCAAATATAGGACCTCTAATAGCATTTAAAGCCTCAGGATTTTTTTTATAAAAATCTAGCACTTTGTTCTCTTCACCAGGATATTTTTTTGCCTCTTGGAGAACTACCTTCTTTATTTCTTCTTCATTTACTGAAATTTTATTCGTATTACCTATTTCTTGCATAAGTAATCCAAGTCTTACTCTTCTTTCCGCTATTTCTAAATATTCTTTCTTAAGCTCACTCTCTTTTTTTCCTTTATCTTGATCATCAATTAGTCCTGACTTTTTATCTTGCTCAAACCTATCCCATATAATTTTATTTTCATTCTCTACCATAGTTTTAGGCACTTCAAAATTATATTGTTTTGATAAAACATCCAAAAGATCCCTTTTTATTCTATTTCTAGATGTCTTATCATAATTTGCTTGTAATTGATTTTTGACAGACTCCTTGAGTGTTTTAAGGTCTGGAAAACCCATATTTTTAGCTAAATTTTCATCTACTTTAGCCTTTTTAGCTTTCATAATATTTTTTAGTTTAATTTCAAAAATAGCCTTTTTTGCTGACAAGTCTTTATTTGGATAGTCTTTAGGAAAAGTAACTTCAATTTCCTTTTCTTCACTAGGCAATAATCCAATTAATTGATCTTCAAAACCAGGTATCATTTGCCCTGAACCCAATTCTAAAGTGTGATTTTCTGAACTTCCACCTTCAAAGTATTCCCCATCAATTTTTCCCTTAAAATCTATTAAAACGACATCTCCTTTCTTAGACTTTCTCTTTTCCTTAATCGTATCATAAGATTTTTGACCTGTAGCTATTTCATCCAAAGCTTTCTCTATATCAGCTTCTTGAACATCTGAAATTAGTTTTTCTAACTTTATTTTTGAAAATTTAAGAACTTTAATATCTGGGAGTATCTCAATTTCTACCTTAAATTTTACATCTTTATCTCCCATAGGTTCTCCTTCAAAATTCACCTTGGGTTGCATGGCGGGTTTTATATTTTTTTCAGTAAAGAGTTTTCGAATACTTTCAGACACCTGTTTTTCTAAAACCTCTCCTTTTACCTGTGTTCCATATCTAGTTTTAATTATTGATAACGGCACCTTTCCTTGCCTAAACCCATCAATCTTTGCACTTGAAGCAACTTCTTGTAATCTAGAATTTATAGCTTTCTGTAATTCTGTTTGAGGAAGGATGATTTGAAAAATTTTACTTAATCCTTCTTCTTTTATAGTAGTAGTTTTCATAAAAATTCCCTGTTATCTCTCAAATTAATATTTTGAACTAAAATCAACATAAATTCAAAACATATAACAAAATCATACTAAAGTATTAAGTATTTACTTTAAATACATTATAGACGTCAACAAATTAAAATATCATCAATTCTGAAACCAAAAATTCATTTCTTGACCCAATATTTATTATTGACATATAACATAATTAATTTGCGAGTGTGGTGAAATTGGTATACACGCATGATTTAGGTTCATGTGCCGT
>CAZUXH010000081.1:0-6614 GCA_964624655.1 uncultured Rhodospirillaceae bacterium
AGTATAGATACAACCCCTGGACCTTTCTAATCACTAGGGAGCTACCTCTGTCAAGGCCGTGGTCTTGTTATGCGGCACCCACCTACTTTGTAGGGTTCCAAGGTGGTTAATAAAAATACACGATCCAAGCGGCTTTACTCTGATTCTAATATTAGAAAAAAAGAATCTCTTAGAAAAAATTTCCTTCAAAAGAGAAAAAATATTTCTTTAAATTTTAGTGAATACTCAGAATTTATTGCTAATAATTTGATTTTTTTATTAAAAACAAATCCAAATCTGAAAAATAAAAAAAGCATAGGTCTTTATTGGCAATTAGGTTCTGAAGTTAATACTAGACCAGCTATTGCTGCTTTGAATGAATATAAATTCAATATTTCTCTGCTCTCTAGTGAGGATAAGAACTTTAAATTCAGAAAGTGGAATATTAATACAATTATTAAAAAAAATACTTTAGGATATCTTATTAGTGGCTCAATTATGAAATTTCCTAAAATTATTGTCTGCCCCATCCTTAGCTTTGATGAAGAATGTAATCGCTTGGGAAGAGGAGGAGGGCACTATGATAGATTTTTAAAGTCATATCAAAATTCTTTTAAAATAGGTCTGGCATATAATGATCAATTAGCTAAAAATGTCTATCCTGAGGATCACGACGTTAAAATGGATGTAATAGTTACTGAAAGAAAAATCTATACTGGAAAAAATTAACTTATGGAGTTTTACTTATGAATATCTTATTTTTAGGAGACATTATGGGTCGTTCTGGAAGAGAAGTTGTATTTAAAGAATTACCTTCTCTAAAAATAAAATTAGAAATTGATGTCGTAATAATCAATGGGGAAAATGCTGCCGGAGGCTTTGGCATTACTCCTAAAATTTGCGAAGAATTTTATGAATTAGGAGTACAAGTAATTACATCAGGTAATCATATATGGGATAAAAAGGATATTATTCCTTATATCAATAGAGATAAAAATTTATTAAGACCTGCAAATTATCCTTTGTCTATTCCTGGACAAGGCAATACCGTAGTAGAAGATTCTTTTGGAAGAAAATTACTTGTGATAAATGTTATGGGCAGACTATTTATGGACCCTTTAAATGATCCTATTGAAGCAATTGAAAAAATTTTAGAAGGAATTAATTTAGGTGCTAACATTAATGCAATTGTAGTAGATGTACATGGAGAAGCCACCTCAGAAAAAATGTCTATAGGACATATTCTAGATGGAAGAGTAAGTTTGGTCGTTGGTACACATACCCATATACCAACTTCTGACACCCAAATTTTACCAGGTGGAACCGGATACCAATCAGATGCGGGAATGTGTGGGGATTATGATTCGGTAATTGGTGGAGAAAAAAATGGATGGAAAGAAAGATTTAAAAGTAAAATGCCCTCAGGACGAATAGGAGCAAGTGAGGGTGAAGGAACTTTATGTGGAATATTTTTGAAAACGGATGAAAGAACTGGTTTGGCTCAAAACTTAGAACCTATAATCATCGGACCCAGACTAATTAACAGAGGTCCAATTAAATAATTTTATCTTTTTAAAAATATTAATAAGGTATAGAATCGCTATAGAAAATATATTTGGAATAGAAATGGCCGGACATTCAAAATTCAAAAACATTATGTATAGAAAGGGTGCTCAAGATGCTAAAAGAGCAAAATTATTTGCTAAATTAGCCAGAGAAATTAGTGTTGCTGCTAAATCAGGTATGCCTGAACCTGATAAAAACCCAAGACTTAAAAATGCTATTATAAATGCCCGTTCAGAAAATATGCCTAAAGATAAAATTGATAAAGCTGTGCAAAAATCAGCAGGAGGGGACACCGAAACTTTATATGAAGAGTTTCACTATGAAGGTTATGGTCCAGAAGGCATAGCTCTCATAGTAGATGTGCTAACAGACAATAGAAATAGAACAGCCTCAGAAATACGATCTGCTTTTAGTAAACATGGTGGTACTTTAGGAGAAACAGGAAGCGTTAATTTTCTTTTTTCAAGAAGTGGCATTATTAAATATCCAATATCCGTATGCAAAGCTGATGATTTTTTTGATATAGCGGCAGAATCACAATGCAATGATATTAATCATGACGAAGAATTTCACGAAGCAGTTTGTGAAATAGAAAAATTTGGAACAGTTAGAGATTTTTTATCTAAACAACTAGGTGATCCTCTTAGTGCAAAATTAGAATGGACTGCCATTTCACCAATAACAATTAATAATGAAAAATTAGAAAAGCTTATAAAATTAATAGAAGCACTTGAAGAAAATGACGACGTGCAAAATGTATATACTAATATTAAAATTACAAAGGAAAACTTGCACTAAATCACTAGCTAAAATAAATTAATTTGAGAAAAATAAAAACATGAGATTGTTAGGTTTAGATCCAGGTTTAAGACATACGGGTTGGGGAATTATCGAATCTCATAAAGACAAGATTTCTTGGATAGCTAGTGGTAATATTTCTCCTCAACCAAATATTGCTATAGATAAAAGACTCTTTAAAATTAGCTCTGAATTATCTAGAATTGTTGAAGAATTCAAACCTGAAGAAGCAGCTATAGAACAAATTTTTGTTGGAATAAATGGTCAATCGGCCTTAAAATTAGGTATGGCCAGAGGAGTTGCTTTAAATACATGTGCTTGTTTTCAATTATCTATTTACGAATACGAGGCTACATTAGTAAAAAAAGCAGTTGCTGGATTTGGAAGGGCTAGCAAAGAACAAGTATTTTCTATGGTAAAAATGTTATTGCCAGGGGTAAAATGTAAAACTGAAGACGAATCAGATGCTTTAGCTGTAACTATTTGTCACTCTCACTTTGCTAATTCAAAATTGAATAAACTAAATTTGGATAAAAAGTAATGATAGCTAAATTAAGAGGTATAATAGATTATGTGGGACTTGATTATGTCATAATTGACATTTCTGGAGTTGGTTATCTTGTTTACTGTCCTAAAATAGTAATAGAAAATTTATCACCATTGGGACACATAGACGAATTACTAATTGAAACCATTGTGAGAGAAGACCAAATAACTTTATACGGTTTTAAAAACGAAATAGAAAAATATTGGTTTAACTTATTAATAAAAGTTCAAAGTGTAGGCGCAAAAACAGCAATAAATGGACTCTCAGTTTTATCAGTAGAGGAAATTGAAATGGCGATAATGTCTCAAGACATTGAAACTCTTACAAGAATAGCCGGAATAGGAAAAAAAGGTGCGTTAAGAATTTGCGCAGAGTTAAAAGATAAAACTTTTAAAATTTCTAGTATGCATGATAATAAAGTTAATAATTTAATGAAAGATGCTATTAGTGGACTTATAAGTTTAGGGTATGGACAAAGCGAAGCCTATAATACCATTGCAAAGATAAGTACCAAGGAAAAAAATAAAAATTTAGAAGATATTTTACAAACTGCACTAAAAATATTGTCTGAGAAAAAATAATGAATTCTATAAATGATAGAGAAAAAAGTTTGATATCTCCTAAATTAAATGAAAAAATTGATACTACATTTAGACCAGAAAAATTGGATCAATTTATAGGACAAAAATCAATATGTGAAAATATAGGTATTTTTGTTAGTGCAGCAAAAAAAAGAAAAGAACCTTTGGATCATGTTCTTCTGTATGGACCGCCTGGATTAGGAAAAACAACTTTAGCTAAAATAATTTCAAACGAATTAGAAGTAGGTTACAGAGCTACGTCTGGACCAGCCATACAGAAAGCAGGAGATATAGCGGCAATTTTAACTGGCTTAGAATCTCATGATATACTTTTTATAGATGAAATTCACAGATTAAATAACTCAGTTGAAGAAATATTGTATCCTGCAATGGAAGACCTACACATAGATATTATTATAGGAGAAGGACCTTCAGCTAGATCTGTAAAAATAGACCTTCAGCCTTTTACTCTAGTAGGAGCTACTACAAGAGCTGGTCTCCTTTCTAATCCTCTTAGAGATAGATTTGGAATTCCTGCTAGGCTAGAGTTCTACGAAGTAGACGATCTAAAAAAAATTGTGATTAGAGCTGCAAAAATGTTGAATTTAAAAATTGATGATTTTGGAGCGTTGGAAGTAGCTTGTAGAGCAAGAGGTACTCCAAGAGTAGCTAATCGCTTAGTTAGAAGACTTAGAGATATAGTTACAAATACTAATTCTAGTATTACGGTCGATAAAGAAATTGCTAACAAAGCTTTATTCCAGTTGGGTATAGATACGAATGGATTAGACCAGACTGACCAAAAATATCTTAAACATTTAATTCAAGACCATAGCGGTGGACCAGTTGGACTAGATACCCTTGCTGCTCAAATGGGTGAACAAAAAGACGCAGTAGAAGATGTTATAGAGCCATATTTAATTCAAAAAGGCTTTATTCAAAAAACACCAAGAGGAAGACTTGCGACTAAGATGGGCATTAATACACTAGATCTAAAAAAAAATAATAATTTTAATGAAGAATGAATAAAGAAAAAATGAATAAAATCTCAATAAATTACTTTAAAAAACGTGTTAGAGTGTATTTAGAAGATACAGATGCTGGAGGCATAGTATATCATGCTAGTTATTTAAAATATGCAGAAAGGGCTAGAACAGATATGCTACGAGAAATGAAATTAGAACATAAAAAATTAAATAAAAATTATGATGTTCAATTTGTAGTGCTTAAAATGCATATAGACTTTAAAAAATTCGCAAATCTGGAGCAACTGCTAACTATAAAAAGTTTTATAACAGGCATTTCAGCAGTGAGAATTTATATGAAACAGATTATATATTTTAAATCTGAACTATTAGTTAAAATAGACATTGTTCTAGGAAGCCTCAATTTACATAATAAACCTAAAAGAATTCCTAAGTTAATTTCGAATAGGTTCAAAGATAGAATATCTAGTAAGGAGCAATTAGATGGAATCTGAAATTATAATTGATACAGCTTTGGATGTTTCTTTTTGGGGTCTTGTTTTACAAGCAGATTTTGTAGTGAAAATAGTCATGCTTATTCTACTTATTGCTAGTGTTTGGTCTTGGGCTATAATTATAGAAAAATCAAGAAAATTTATTAACTTAAGAAAACAGGCAAATAGTTTTGAAACAGCATTTTGGTCAGGCGATTCCCTTGAAGAATTATACGAAAAACAAGCTGATAGCCCTGAACACCCCTTAGCTTCAGTATTTGTTGCTGGTATGTATGAATGGACCAGAGCAAGTGACAAAAATTCTCTCTCAAATGAAAAAATCCAAGCAGGACTCCAAGATCGAATTCACCAAGTTATGCAAGTAGCCGTAACTAGAGAGATAGAAAATTTGGAAAAAAATATTGGGTTTTTGGCCACAGTAGGCTCAACGGCACCTTTTATAGGATTATTCGGAACTGTATGGGGCATAATGAATAGTTTTCAATCGATTGCTCTAAGTAAGGATACATCTTTGGCCGTGGTGGCACCAGGAATTGCTGAAGCTTTATTAGCAACTGCTCTAGGTTTACTTGCTGCTATACCTGCAGTAATTGCTTATAATAAATTATCTAATAGTCTAAACAGCTATGCAACAAAGTTGCAAAATTTTGCAGGAGAATTTGAAGCACTTCTATCTAGACATCTTTCTGAGCAAGATAATGAATCATGAATATTATTAAAAATAAAAGAACTTACGATAGTTACTCAACAAATAAGCCTATGTCAGAAATAAATGTCACTCCTTTCGTCGATGTAATGCTTGTATTATTAATAATATTTATGATTACAGCACCATTACTTACGACAGGCGTTCCAGTTGATCTTCCTAAAACTGATAGTCAATCACTCCCTGGTCAGGATGAGCCTATTACTTTAAGTATCAACAAGGAAGGTAGTATTTTTCTTGGAGAAAATTTAATTGAAATTGATACATTAGAGGCAAAACTAAAAGCCATAACAGCTATTAATTCAGATAGTAGAATTTTTATAAGAGCGGATGAAAAAATTGCCTACGGAATAATTATGAAAGTAATGTCAGTTGTAACTAATGCGGGTTACAACAAAGTAGCATTAATAACTAAACAAATAAGTGAAAATTAAAAATTGAGAAATGCTACTTATACATCATTGTTTTTTCACATGTTTATTTTTTTATTAGTTATTATAAATCTTCCTACTTTTAAGGCGGACAAAATAAAGTATATATCTGTTGAAATCTTTGACACTAAAACTGAAGAATTAATTACAGATACAGTTGAAAAGCCTGTAAGCCCAGAAATTGAGCCTATTAAACAAGAGATAAGTCCTCCTGTGCCTATCAATAAACCTACGCCTATAAAAACAAATATTCCAGAAGCCCCAGAAAATAAGCCTATAAGTATTCCTGAAACAATTCCAACTATGCCGGCTGAAAAACCAGAAATAAAAAATAAACCTGCCGAAAACATTAAAGATCAAGAAATTTTAAATTCAGTTGCTCCCGAGTTACCTCCTGAAAAACCAACCCTACAAAAAGACGTTTTTGATGATATGCTTAAAAATTTAGCAGAAGAAGAACCAAATTTTGATGCCGGACAAATTAGAAGTGTTGATGAAAATATTGTAGAAACAAAAAAGCCGTCAT
>CAZUXH010000082.1:0-6573 GCA_964624655.1 uncultured Rhodospirillaceae bacterium
GCTGAAAAGAAGGTGAAATCTGGAGCAAAAAAATTGGGAATAATTGAATCAATATGCTCTTCAGGAAGAATAATAGAAATAGAATAGCTATCTTATAATTATTTATAAAGTAAAAAACCTTCATATCCCGAAAGAGAGATAGTTTGACATTTTTTTACATATTCAGGAAAGCCACCAACGTATGGTAGGAATATTTCAGGTTTCCCTTCAATATTGGATCCCATGTACCAGGAGCTACAAGAAGACCTTATGTGAGGTTCTGCAACTTCTTGATTGTGTTCTACCCATTTTTCTTCAGATTTTTTACTTGCTTCAATGAGAATAAAATCATTATTTTTTAAATATTCCAAACAATCAAAAATCCAATCCACATGTTGTTCTATCGAAGTGATCATATTAGTGAAGACTGATGGACTACCTGGGCCAGTGATCATAAAAAGGTTAGGAAACCCATTTATAGCAAGTCCTAAAAAACTTTTCGGTCCTTTTTCCCATTTTTTTCTTAATTCAATTCCATTATAACCTCTAATATCAATGTCCATAAGAGCTCCAGTCATTGCGTCAAACCCTGTAGCAAAAATAAGGTTATCAAAAGTGTATTCTTTTTGTTCAGTTTTAATGCCTTTCTCAAAAATATTCTCAATAGGGTTTTCTTTTAGGTCCACCAAAGTAACATTATCTCTGTTATAAGTTTCATAATAGTTGGTATCAACTGCTAGACGCTTGCAACCTATAGTATAATTAGGTGTTAATCTTTTTGCAGTTAAGGGATCTTTAACTATATATTTAATTTTATTTCTAACAAATTCTGCTGCTGTCTTATTTGCTTCTTTATTTAAATTTAGATCTATAAAAGCTCCTATAAATGGAACGCCTCCATTTTTCCAGCGTTCTTCATACTCTTTATTTCTTTCTTGTTTGGATACTTCTAATGCGGACTTTTTATTTAATTTAAAAGCCATAGCAGAAAACATTCTTTTTGCTTTATTTCTCAGGTAATCATAGTTTGCTTTTATTTCTTCAACTGTTAGATCAATATCAAATCCTTCTGGTCTCTTATTATCATTTTCATTTATTCCACCATATTTCAAAGGTTCATTTCTTGCGGGAACTGTATAATGAGGAGTTCTCTGAAAAACGTACAAGTGTTTGGCTTGATCAGCTATTACTGGTATAGATTGAATTGCAGAAGAACCTGTGCCAATAATTCCCACGGTTTGATTTGTAAAATTTATTTCTTCTTTAGGCCAACTGCCTGTATGAAATGTTTTTCCTTTGTAAGATGATGCTCCATCTATAGGCGGAGTGTTTGTTTTAGAAAGGCAACCTGTTGCCATTATACAAAACTTAGAATTATATATTTTTCCAGTTTGGTTAGTAATTTTCCATAATTTTTTTTCTTCATCAAAGTGAGCTGAAATTACGTTTTCATTAAATTTGATATAAGGCGTTAAGTTAAATCTTTCGGCTACATGATTAGCATATTTTAAAATTTCAGGTTGAGTGGCATATTTTTCAGTCCAATCCCACTCTTGTTCTAATTCTTTAGAAAATTGGTATGAATATTGCATGCTTTCTACATCACATCTTGCTCCTGGGTATCTATTCCAATACCAAGTTCCTCCAACACCAGAACCTTTTTCTAAAACACATACGGAGAGATTACGCTTTAGAGCTCTAATCAAAGCGTACATTCCTCCAAACCCAGCACCTATAATTGTTATATCATTAATTTTGTCGTTTTTTTTCATAGGAGACATATTAACGGAATTAGCAAATATATTTCAAGATGAAAAATAATAAATTTTAATATAATAATATAAAGTGTATTTATACGATCGGGAAAATTAGAAATGAATTCAAACAGATTTTTATTAATTATATTAATATTAATTACTTCTTTCCTTCTATTGGGAATATCGAAAAATAAGTCTAACAAAACTGGATTCATTGGAGACTCTAACAAAGCTGGCCCCATATCAGAAAGTTATAAAGGAGAAGTTCCTGAAATTTATATTGAAGATCCTGAAAATATTGTGGTCATTATTTATTCCCATGGAAATGGAGACCCTACTGAGTTTGAGAATTGTTCTGCTTGGTGGAATGATGTTCCTGATTCTCTCAAAGATTTAACTATTAAAAGAGAAATTTTAGTCTTCTATCTTTGTTCTTCTGCGACTGATAAGCACTTTAAACCAGGCTTATGGGTTTTTGATAGAGTAATAGAAATAGAGGAAATATTAGATAAGTTAATTTTGGCAGGAGTAAAACCAAATAATATTTTTCTTTCTGGTCACTCTGCAGGAGCGTGGTCTTCTCTTTTGTCAATGGAGCGAGTTGGTTTAAAATTTAATTCAGCAATAATTTTTGCCCCTGCTTGTTGTGGACCTAGGTATGAAAGGCATCCAATATGGAGAGGAAGAGTGAGACCTTTGCATGTTCATAAAATGTTAGGAATGGATAGAATTGAAGCATTGATATTTGCCTATTCTGATGATCCTTATAACCGACCCGAAGATCTTATGTTCTTGCAAGATTCATATTTGGATTCTATAGAAATAATAGGCTATAATTGTGGTCAAGAACATTTAACACATTTAAAAGATTGTAGATTAGAAGAAACTAAAGAAAAAATTATTGATTATATTAGATACAGACAATTAGGAAATCGTTAGTAGGATGGGCGTAAAAAATTCTCAACAAAATAATTTCATTTTTCAGAATACTTTTGTGGATCTTCCTCAAAATTTTTTTTGTAAATTGGATCCAACTCCAGTAAAGAAGCCAGATTTAATAAAGATAAACCAAGTGCTAGCGGATAATCTAAAACTTTCAAAAAAATATCTGTGTTCTAAAGAAGGCATACAAGTGCTATCAGGAAATTTAATTCCTAAAGGGTCAGTCCCTTTAGCAATGGCGTATGCTGGTCATCAATTTGGTAATTGGGTGCCTCAATTAGGCGATGGAAGAGCTATTATGCTAGGTGAGTTAATTGATAAAAATAATTTAAGATATGATATACAATTAAAAGGAGCAGGCTTGACCCCTTTTTCTCGTCAAGGAGATGGAAGAGCGAGTTTAGGGCCAGTTCTTAGAGAATACATAGTAAGCGAAGCTATGAATTCATTAAATATTCCTTCAACGAGAGCTTTGGCAGCAGTTACCACAGGAGAAATTGTCAGACGCGAAGAAGATTTTCCTGGTGCTATATTAACAAGAGTAGCTAAGAGCCATATACGAGTTGGTACATTTCAATATTTTGCAGCGAAGAATGATTTAAATGCTGTGAAAAAATTAACTGATTATGTAATCAATAGAATTTATCCAGAATTGAAGAAAAAAGAAAATCCTTATGTTTCTTTTTTAAAAACTTTAATTAAAAAACAAGCGTTTTTAATATCAAGGTGGCTCGGAATAGGTTTTATTCATGGAGTCATGAATACTGATAATATGACAGTATCAGGAGAGACCATAGATTATGGGCCATGTGCTTTCATGGATGGCTATAATGAAAATACTGTTTATAGTTCTATAGATTATTATGGCAGGTATGCATATAAAAATCAGATAAGCATCGCGAAATGGAATTTAGGATGCCTTGCTTCTTCAATTTTACCATTAATTGATCAGGATCAAAAAAAATCTTTGTCTTTAGCAAAGCAATTAATTGAAGAGTTTGATGAAATTTTTATGGAGTATTGGAACAAAGAATTAAATTCTAAACTTGGATTAAAAGAACAATCTAATGAGGGTATAAAGTTGGGATCAAAGTTGCTTGATATTATGCAAAATAATTCCTCAGATTTTACAAACACCTTTCGTCTACTCAGTAATCTTTCTAATACAGAAAGTGCTTTAGATGAAAATTTTAAATCTTTATTCTCTAACAAAGGATCCATAGATAGTTGGTTATCAAGTTGGAGAAGAGAGATTAAAAATGAAATGATAGATGAAGCATATAGAAAAAAATCAATGTTATCCTCTAATCCAGCCTATATTCCAAGAAATCATAGAATAGAAGAGGTTATTAAGTATGCTTTAAAGGGAGATTTAAGTTATTTTCACAAATTTTGTATGATTTTGGCGAATCCATTTGAAGAACAATCAGTTAATAAAGATTATCTTCTTCCTCCGAACCCTGATGAAGTGGTATCTCAGACTTTTTGTGGGACATAATAATAAAAATATTATTTAATTCTTTCGTTTTAATATATATTTGTATTATTATCTTTTTTTCTACTTATTTTTTTTGGAGGTATTTATTTAATGAAAAAGAATGGCGTTAGAGAATTGTGGTCTAATGGCGAAGGGGTCATAAATTCTTGGTTGGCGATACCAAATTCTTTTAGTGCAGAAATAGTGGCGTCAATTGGGTTTGATAGTGTAACTGTAGATATGCAACATGGTATGGTAAATTTTCAAAGAGCAGTTGAAATGTTGCAAGCTATTTCAATTTTTGAAGTTACACCCTTAGTTAGAGTTCCATGGAATGACCCTGCACTTATTATGAAATCATTAGATGCAGGTTCTTATGGTATTATTTGCCCTATGATAAATACCAAAGATGAATGTCATCAATTCGTCTCAGCTTGTCGATATGCACCAAGAGGGATGAGAAGTTTTGGCCCATCTAGAGCAAAAATATATGCTGGTGATGATTATGCAGAGAAAGCTAATGATACCATAATAACTTTTGCAATGATAGAAACTGCTACTGCAGTAGATAATCTTGAAGATATTTTATCAGTTGAAGAACTGGATGCAGTTTATATTGGACCAAGTGACTTATCTCTAACTATGGGTCATGCTCCTTCTATTAATCCTGTGCATGAAGTAAACGAAGCAATTAATCATATTTTGCAAGAAAGCAAAAAAGCAAATATAAAAGCCGGCATGCATTGCCCTAATGGAAAAGTAGTTAGAGAAAGAATAGAAATGGGTTTTGATTTTTGTACTATTGCTAATGATGCGGCATTTATAACTCAGTCAGGCTCTAATGAGCTTAATTTAGCGCGGGTAAAATAAAAAAAGAATTTATTTTAAAACCTGAAAGCCATTTTGACGAAGAAAATTGTTTGTTTTGGGGCTAAATCTTTTGCAAGCTTGAAAGTCTCCTTCTAAAATTGCTGAACCTTTGATGTATGCATTATTTAGGGAAAAATTATTTTTTATAATAGGATCGTATATTTTAATATATGCACCTATGAACTCAGATACCTGTTGACGTAACTTTTCTGCATTTCTTTTTTTTATTTGAAGTAATGATATATATGCACTTTGGTTAAAATTTCTAGAGATAAGAATTAATTTATCATTATTTGTATTTTTTCCTATGGTGGAGGTTAATGCACTACAACGCAATGAAAATTTAAAGATATATTCTAATTTAGTTTTTGATGTGTTTGGTTTTTCTTTTTCAATATTTTGCAAGGGTTCAAAGTCGATTTGGTCATGTGCACTAGCTTTATCAAAAAAGCAAGATATTAATAGAATTCTCAATATTATTTTTATATAAATCATAAATTATTTTTCTTTTCTCAAATATAATCTTTCAGAATTTAAATTTTATGCAATGAAAATATAAAAAAATTTAAATATAAGACTTTTAATAATATTATACATAAAATAGAAAGAATAATATGTCTGATTTTGAAAAAATTATTAAACAAAAAGTTTCTAGAAGAAATATTTTAAAGTCTGGAACATTTCTTGGATTGAGCACTCTAGTATCTTCATCCTTTACAGGAAGTGTAAGTTCCAGGGAGAATACGGCAGATTATGCCGATTTTAAAGAAATTCCTTCTGATACTAGTGACACTGTAACCTTAGCTAAAGACTTTAATTGGAAAGTATTAATTAGTTGGGGGGATCCACTTTGGTCTAATATAAATAATTTCGATCAAAAATCCAGAGGGACTGAGACTAGTCAAAGAAATTCTTTCGGAGATAATAATGATGGAATGGCCTTATTCTCAAAAGATAGCAGAAATGTTCTTGCCGTAAATAATGAATATACCAATTTAAATATTATGTTTGGTAATAATTCTACTGGAAAACCTGAATCTACAGATGATATTTTAAAAGCTATGGCGGCTCATGGTGTATCTATTATAGAGATAAAAAAAAATAAGCAGGACTGGGAAGTTATAAAAGATTCAAATTTAAACAGGAGAATATTCCCAGATACTATAATGGATATTACAGGACCAGCTAGAGGACATGATCTATTAAAAACTAAGGCTGATCCAGAAGGTTCATTATCACTTGGGACTTGGAATAATTGTGGAAATGGGAGAACTCCTTGGGGGACTTTTTTGACATGTGAGGAAAATTTTAATTTCTATTTTTCATCTAGTAATAAAAATTTCAAAATTCCTCCAGAGATGAAAAGATATGGGATAAAAGCAAATGATACGGGATATAATTGGAGAAGTGTTGACGATAGATTTGATATATCAAAGCACCCTAATGAAGTTAATAGAGCAGGTTTTATTGTAGAAATTGATCCTTTTAATCCGAAATCTAACCCTAAAAAATTAACCGCCTTAGGTCGATTTAAGCATGAAAATGCTG
>CAZUXH010000083.1:0-6563 GCA_964624655.1 uncultured Rhodospirillaceae bacterium
TGAAAAAACACTTGGATGAGCAACATCTGAAGACATTTCAAAAAGAAATTGCAGCATTGGGTTATAAATTTCAATTTATTACACTTGCTGGATTTCATAACTTGAACTATTCAACATTTAGACTAGCCGAATCATATAAAGAAAATGGAATGGCAGCATATTCTAACCTCCAACAAAATGAATTCGCGGCAGAAAAAGCAGGATATTCAGCTACTCGTCACCAAAGAGAGGTTGGCGTATCTTACTTTGACTTGGTTTCTAATGCTATATCAAAAGGAGAATCTAGTACAACTGCAATGAAAGAATCAACAGAAGAACATCAGTTTTAGACTAATGTATCCCCCGCATAAATAAACCGGGCTTTAAATTCTAAAGCCCGGTTCAAAAAAATTTAAAATTTATTGATTATCTGTACACTGTAAAGTAATCAAACCAACCAGACTTTCTTTATCGAATGCGGCTAATTGATAAGAACAAGTTCCGGTAACATTAGCATATTTCCCAGTGCCTCCAGATAATACTCCTCTGCCCTCAGTACCTACTCTAGTAGCAGTACTATTTTGGACATCACCATCCTGATCTGTGCTGTTACAAAATGCTTTAAGAGTTTTTCCTCTGGTTCCTACACAAAACACCTTGCCACTATTGCCTCTACTATCAGACCAAACTCCCTCAGCAGTTAAGCCTATTAAGGTGCCATCTTCAGTCTCTACTCCATCCGTAATAACATATTTTAGAGCATTCGTTGCTGTATACTCTCCGGCTAGCACAGAAGATGCTGCAAAGAAAATCATAATAGTTAAAAATTTAATTAAGCCATTCATAATATTACTCCATTTTAATTGTTTTTACATTGCATTGTTACCAATCCAACAGAAACATTTTGATTAGATGCTGCTATTTGATAGACACAATTGGCTGAAACATTCTGATATTTTCCTGTTCCTCCTGACATTTTAGACACTCCATCTGCCCCTCCTATCTCCCTATACGCATCAAGATAAGAAATATCTCCATCTTGATCTTTCAAGTTACAGTCTGCTTTTAACACATCGCCAATTGAACCGACGCAAGTAATTATACCATTGTGTCCCCTACTATCAATATAAGCTCCATCCACTCCTAAAGTTTTAATAATTCCCTCAGGAGTTTGAATCTCTGTACCTATACTCCACTTAATGGTTTGTGTTAAAGTGAAATCTTGACCGTAAGACGATTTAAATGAAATCAAAAACAAAATCAAAAAATAAACACAAAACGAAAAATATTTACGCATAACGCTCTCCCTATATTATTTAAGCTGATTTAATAATCACATATTATGTATTTTTGTTAAGAAAAAAAAAAGGAACCATAATTACGGTAACCTTTTCCAATAAAGCATATAAATAAATCAATTTTTAAAATAAAATCTAAATTAAATATTTATTGCATTTATCCTAATACAGGTAAATTAATCATCAGAAATAATTTTTTGCTCTCTAGACTTATCTAAATAAAATCTGTCTATTACACGCAATTGACTATCAATATTTATTAAAAGAGGATTTCCAGTAGGGATTTCAAGTTTGTTTATGCTTTTATTAGAAATATTAAACAATCTTTTGCAAAGAGCACGAAGAGAGTTCCCATGCGCTGCAACTATAATATTTTGATCATCCAAAATTTTGGGCTCAATATACTTTTCAAAATATGGAACAACTCTGCAGAAAGTATCTTTTAAGGATTCCGTATTCGGAATTTTTAAAGAGTTTAAATCTTTATAAATTTCATCATTTTTAGGATTACTACCATTTTCTAAATCAAGTGGGGGAGGAGCAATATCCCAAGACCTTCTATAATTTTTGAATTGCTTTTCTCCTAATTTACTCCTAATTTCTGATTTATTTAGGCCAGTCAAACTTCCATAATGTCTTTCATTCAATTCCCAAGCTTTTTTATATTTCAATTTTTCTAAACTACAAATTTCTAATATTATTTCCAAAGTTTTGATTGCACGTACTAAATATGAAGTAAAAGCCGCTTCAATATTTAAGTTTAAATTTTTAATTAAAGCCCCTGCTTTTTCAGCCTCTTTAATACCATTTTTTGACAATTCCACATTTTGCCATCCAGTAAAACGATTTTGAAGATTCCAAATGCTTTGTCCGTGACGAATTAATATTAATTTACTCATTAGTTAGCCCTAGAGTAGTACTTTGAGAAGGATCACTTCTTTTATCTCTTTGCTTCCAGTGACCCCTTTCTACACTTGTCAAAAACGAATGTACTTGAGAATTAAAGAACGCAGGTTCTTCCAAATTTATGGCATGCCCAGTTCGAGGATATATATGGAGACCAGAAGACGGAATATTACGTTTTAAGAATAGATTAATATCAAGACATAATTCATCTTCATCCCCAAGAAAAAGCAAAACAGGAACTTTCATTTTATTAAAATCATCTTTAAAATCAAAAAGAGATGGTCGTAAAGCTTGATATTGCTTCATAGTAAAAGAACTTCCTTCAGCAGAATGTTCTTTTAAATGATTAACAAATTTTTGCCAACCTCTGGGATCTTTATTCTTTAATTGGATTCTAGAGCTACCTAGCCCCAGTTCTTCTCCCACAATTTCAGATCCTTCTTTAATAAATTTATCTGCAATATTATTTGCCGCGCTTGCAAAATCTTTTCTATGTTCGGGCATTGCACCTGATCCGACTCCCGCTGCAACTATTGATAAAGCCATCTCAGGATAGAGTAAACCAAAAACTAAAGCAGCATAAGCACCCATACTTAATCCAACTACATGCGCTTTTTCTATTTTTAGAAATCTCATTAAATTGGCTATATCTTCTACTGAATGTTTATAGCCATATTGTTCCGGACTATTTGGAACATCAGAGGGGACATATCCCCGGGCATTATAAGCAATACACCTATATTCTCTTGAAAACCATGAAATTTGTTGTTCCCATTCTCTAATATCTGACCCAAATTCATGAACAAAAATTAATGGTTTTCCTTTACCAACTTCTTCATAATATAGCTTTATTCCATTTGATACTGCATAAGGCATAAATTACTCCCGCTAAATTTATTCTATTTTCCTTTAAATAAAGGTTTTCTTTTTTCTGTGAAGGCTTTTCTTCCTTCTATATAATCTTCACTAGCAAAACACTCTTTCTCAAATTTTAAACACTCTTCTACTCCAAGATTGTCTTCTGGATTAGTATCGACTGCTAATTTAGCAGATTTAATTGTTAAGGGTGCATTTAGAACTATACTATTAACTAACTCTTTAGATTTTTGGTTCAAATCTTTTTGGGAATATACTTCTTCTAAAATTCCATATTGTTTGGCTTGTCGAGCATTAAACTTTCCAGCTGTAAAAAATATATATTTAGCTCTGGAGGGACCTACTATACTAGTTAATCGTTTAATACCACTAAATCCATATGCTAGACCTAATTTTGCAGCCGGAATTCCAAAAAGACTTTCTTCTGATGCAATTCTTATATCACAAGACAGAGCTAGAGCCATTCCTCCTCCCATACAATATCCACTTATACAAGCTACAGTAGGTTTAGGAAAATTTTGAAGAAGCAGCATGGCTTTCTTTGAAGCATTATCATAACTTTCTATAGTTTGCACATCTGATCTATTATCTTCAAATTCAGAAATATCAGCTCCGGCAGAAAAGGCTTTTCTCCCCACCCCACTTACTACTATACACCTTATAGAAGAATTTTTATAAAAACCTTCCAAAGCCTCATTTAATGAACACCACATGGAAAAAGAAATGGCATTAAGTTTTTCTGGATTATTTAATTCTATGTAACCCACATGTTTATTATTTCTTACTATAATATTTTTATGATTTTTATCTATCACTAAACTATACCTTCTTTCTTAAATCTCTTTATAGTTAAGTCATCATAACCAAATTCTTTTAATATTTCATCTACATGCTCACCTTTTTCTGGAGCAGCTGTATTTAATTTACTTGGAGTGCGGCTAAGAGTTACTGGCTCTCCTACTAAGTTGATACTTCCTAGTTTTTTATGTTTTACAGACTGCGATAATCCTAGATGCTTAACTTGTGGATCAGCAAAAACTTTATCTACAGAATAAATTGGCCCACAGGGAACGCTTGCCGAATTTAATTTGTTAATCCATACTTCTGATTTTTGCTTTATAAATTCAGTATTTAATAATCTATTTAATTTTTTTCTATTTTTTATCCTTAATTTATCATTTTTAAAATCTGAGTCTTTTAATAGTTCATCCAACCCTAGTGATAAGCACATTCTCTTCCACATAGCATCTCCCGCTGAAGCAATATTTATATGCCCATCCAAGGTTTTAAAGGATCCCATCGGAGCCATCGTTGGATGATCATTACCTGCTTGTCTAGGAATTTCTCCTTCCATTAAATAACGTGCAGCTTGGAAATCTAACATCGCAATTTGCGCTTCTAGTAAAGAAACACTTACCCATTGACCTTTTCCCGATTTTTGTCTTTCATAAAGAGCTATCATTATTCCTAGTGCACAATATAAACCTGCGCTGAGATCGGCTACAGGAATGCCAGCTCTTACTGGTCCCTGACCAGGTAAACCAGTTATAGACATAAGCCCCCCCATTCCTTGAGCTATTTGATCAAAACCTGGTAAGGAAGAATATGGACCAGTCTGCCCAAAACCTGAAATACTAGCATAAATTATTTTAGGATTGATCTTTTCAAAAGAAATATAGTCAATAGCAAGCCTGGTCTTAACATCTGGTCTAAAATTTTCTACTACAATATCTGCATTTTTCACTAAATGATTAAGAATATCTTTTCCTTCAGGGGATTTTAAGTTTAATGTAAGGCTTCGTTTATTTCTTTGTAGATTTTGAAAATCATGCCCATGTCGCTCACCCCCAAAATCTTCTCCATTTTCATAATTGTGAGGAGTTTCTATCTTAATTACGTTAGCTCCCCAATCCGCAAGAGGTCTTACAGCCGAAGGACCAGCCCTAACCCGGCTAAGGTCTATGACAGTTAGACCTTCAAGTGCTCCCTTTATTAAACTATGCACTTAAAACTACCTTCCAAGATCTAATTCATCAAAAGTGACATCTTCGACCTTTTCTGCACGCATTACATAAACACTATCATATGCTTCTGCATTTGGAGATTTTATGGATATTTTTCCACTAATTCCAATAGGTTCAAACATAGACCTCACTTGCACAGGATCATCCAATTGAACCAAAACCATTTGATTAGGTGGAGGTGGAGGCACATGGATACACATGCCAGGACTTGGCACTAAAACAAATTCACTTACAGTTTCTATTTGATCCCAGTCAACGTCTAAAGGCACCATAAATCCAGTAATTCTTACTCTTTCTCCATCTAGCTCATCTACTGTGACTAATCCAGAGTTTCTCAATTCTTCCAAAAACTCATTATCTCTCCACATCTCATCTGTGACTCCTCCTTCAGGGATAAAATCAAAGACTCCCTCTGGTAACAAATGAGTCCAAGTGATTGCAGATGACTCATCTCTAGCATAGGATAAATTAGTTATGAAAATTACTAGAAACAGAGTTTTAATAATTAAAATACATTTGTCTTTAAAGAAATTGCTCATAGACACAACCTAACATAAAAAAGTAAGTAAACAATTAAAATAAAATATGCTTTTTTGTTTTAATACACAAGCATGCTCAATTAAGATTTTACTGATAATCCATCTCTAAGAGTACTTCTATATATTTGAACAGCGGGAATAATAGTCGCTAATAATGAAGTAATTACCACAGCTAATATAATTTCTATGTCATAGGTTTTAATAGAATAGCCTTCTAAGAAAATTCCATAACTATTTTCTAAATATGTTTTTCCAAAATAAAATAAAAATATCATTAGCAAATATCCTAAAATACATGAAAGAACAGAAATAATTATTGACTCTGATAAAAGTAGACCAACAATGTTTCTTGGTGAAGCACCCACTGAACGTAAAATTGCCATTTCTCGTCTCCGACTGTTTAAGCCAGCAATCGTCATTGACATCATACCCAACAAAGCAATTAAAATTATAAAGACAGTAATAATTTTGAATGCTTTATCTACATTACCTGTTAATTGCCATAATCTAGATAATGTAATTCCAGGTATTACTGCTGTCAGTGCCTCTGGAGCATAACCATTTATTTCTCTTTGAAATTGAAATAACTTGGTTCTATTTTTTAAAGATACAAAGACTGCTGATATAGTTTTAGGTTCAAGATCCGCTTCCAATATGTCTTGTAAAGAAACTTCAGCCACTTGTTGATTTCCTATCCACCCCTTATGTATTGCTTCATAACCAGTGGTGTGAATATAAACTGCATTATCTATTGGAGTTCCCGTTGGAGCTAAAATTCCTACAACTTCAAAACCCGCAGATCCATGATCATGGTCAGCATGGTCATCATGATCGGCGTGTTCTTCATGCTCCTCATGGTCAGCAAGGTCAGCATGATCGGATTAATATTCAATCAAAAAAAATTCAGCATAATCATCATGATCAGCTTCTTATGAAAAAAA
>CAZUXH010000084.1:0-6379 GCA_964624655.1 uncultured Rhodospirillaceae bacterium
ATTTAGTAGATAATCCCGGGTTCCTCGTAGGCACTCACGAAGAACGACAAGGGACAATAAGACATGGAGCTAGAGCCTTAGCCGCTATTTACCAACTCACCACTCCAATTTGCTCTATAATTTTGAGAAGAGCTTTTGGCGTAGCTGGTGCGGCACACATGAATCATACTCACCATAAATATCGATATGCCTGGCCTTCTGGAGATTGGGGATCGTTACCTGTAGAAGGCGGAATAGAAGCAGCATATAAATCAGATTTAGAAAAATCAGATAATCCTGAAAAACTTCTTAAAGACATAGAAGAAAAATTGAACCACGTTAGATCTCCATTTAGGTCAGCTGAAAAATTTTCTATTGAGAATATTATTGATCCACGAGATACTAGAAAAGTACTCTGTGAATGGATCAATCTAGCTGCAAATATACGTACTCCTGGCCCAAAAACATTTGGAATGCGACCTTAATTCAAAATTCATACAATCACTAAGAAATTTAAAAACTAATAATAGTAATTTTCAAGAATGGTGCCCAGGGGAGGAATTGAACCACCGACACAGCGATTTTCAGTCGCTTGCTCTACCAACTGAGCTACCTGGGCTTAATAAATAAAAGTTTTTAATAGATAGTTGTAAAGATGTCCAGTTTAGATATTACTTATGTCTATATGTAATTCTTCCCTTTGTTAAGTCATAAGGTGTCATTTCTACAGTTACCTTATCACCAGCTAACACTCTAATTCTATGTTTACGCATTCTGCCAGCAGTGTGAGCTAAAATTTCGTGATTGTTTTCTAATGTTACTCTAAACATAGCGTTTGGTAGAATTTCATCTACTACACCTTCAAATTCTAATACATCTTCTTTTGCCATTCTGCTCCCTTATAAAAAATTAATCTGAATAAAATGAATCATAATTTACAGCCGAATTTCTCTGTAAAACTGAAATAAGGGTAACAAATCTTCTAGCTGTATTTAAATCTAAATCTATATAATTCTTTAATTTTTCAATTAATTCTTCTGACGCCAAATCATGTAAAGATCTTCTTCCAACATCAATAGCCTCAAGTTTAGAAACTGGAGCTGATTTTATGGCTGAATAATATGAATCACACAAAATTATATATTCCCTTATATGTTTAAGTAGCTTTTTAACATTTACTGTTATTGACCGCAAACTAATTTCTTTGCCAGAAGAAAAAATTTCTAAAGTTAAGCTATTCTCTTCTAGTTTAAAATCCACATCAAAAATTATTTCTTTAGATTCTAATAGTACAAAATAATTCTCCTCAATGAGATCATAGATAGCTATTTTTATATCATGGTTTGATTCTGGGGTATAGGCTAACTGCCGATGTTCCTTCAACCTTATATTTTTTATATATTGTGACATTTATATAAGACTACTTATTTCTTAATTCTAATGACAAAGCATGAGCATCTAGCCCTTCAGATTTAGCTATTTTAATAGCTGCCTGTCCTATATCTGAGAATGAATTCCTCTTAACTTCTATTAACGAAGTCCTGCGCATATAATCTTGTGTCGACAACCCAGATGAATACCTAGCACTCCTTGAGGTTGGAAGCACATGATTTGGACCCGCTATATAGTCTCCTATTGCTTCAGGGGTATAGCGACCAATAAATATCGCACCTGCGTTTGTGATTTTTTGAGAAAAAGACTTGGGTCTATCTATCGCGATTTGGAGATGTTCAGGAGCTATTTTATTTATTATATCTGCACAATTCATTAAATTCTTCGCTATTATTATTTTTCCATTGTTCTTCCAACTTTTTTTTGCGATATCCTTTCTTGGTAGGGTTTTTAATATTTCGCTAGCACTATTTATAACTTTTTTAGCAAAACTCTTATTATCAGTAACTAAGATTGATTGAGAAGAAATATCATGCTCAGCCTGGGAAAGTAAATCAGCAGCAATCCATTTAGGATTATTTTTATTGTCAGCTAAGACAAGTATCTCCGAAGGTCCTGCAATCATATCTATTCCCACTTGTCCAAATAATTGTCTTTTTGCCTCTGTAACCCATTTATTTCCAGGACCAAATATTTTGTCAACAGGGGGAATTTTTGCAGTACCCAATCCCATTGCGGCAATAGCCTGCGCTCCCCCAATCTTATAAATATTGTCGATTTTTGCGATTTTTGCAGCTGCCAGAACTGATTGGTTCAAATATCCGTTAGGACACGGAACACACATTAATACTTTTTTTACTTTAGCCACCTTAGCAGGTATTCCAAGCATTAAAACAGAACTTGGATAAGCAGCAGTTCCTCCAGGAACATATAAGCCTATAGAATCAAGAGGATCCCATTTTGAGCCTAAAAATACTTTTTCTCGATCATAATATTTAAAGCTTATTGGTAGTTGTTTTCTGTGGTAATCATTTATCCTTCTTGCAGCCTTTTGGAGAGAAACACGAAGCTCTCTATTACAATTATTATAGGCCTCATCAATTTCTACTTTGCTTACCTCTACACCTTCCGTTTTAATATCAAAGTTATCAAAATGTAAAGTATATTTTCTTAAGGCATCATCCCCTTTTTTAGCAACATTTGAAATAATTTTGGAAACCAATAATGATGTTTTTTTAATTGATTTTGTATTAGAATAAATGCGTTCCTCTAATATTTTTTTTAAATAATCTTCTTCTTTAATTATTTCAACCATTCAACGCCTCCTGAAACTTTGATAAAATCTCACTTACTTCATTTGTCCTAGTTTTAAAAGCAGTCCTATTGACCACTAAACGCGATGAAATATCGGAAATTTTTTCCACCTCTACTAATCCATTTGCATTTAAAGTTTTTCCTGTAGAAACTAGATCTACTATGTTTTCAGCTAATCCTAAACTGGGCGCCAATTCAATAGCACCATTCATCTTTATACAATTAACATTTAAACCTTTCCCAGCAAAAAAATCTCTAGAAATTTCAGGATACTTAGTTGCTATTTTTATTTGATCCGAAAGCTTATTAAAATTTTTTCCCTCTTTTTTTAATCTTGCTAGAGACAACCGGCATTTACCAATTTTTAAATCAAGAGGAGAATAAATTTCTGGATAATTGAATTCCATTAAAACATCTAATCCAACCACTCCCATATCAGCCCCTCCATAAGCAACAAACGTAGCTGCATCAAAGCTTCTAACCCTAATTAATTGTAGGCCTTTAATATTAGAATTAAAAAGTAATTTTCTATCCTCAGAATTAAAAAAACTTTTTTCGGGAAAGATATTTGCTTTCTCTAGAAGTGGAACAAGTTCTTCTAAAATTCTACCTTTGGGCACAGCAAGTATCAAGGTCTCAGATCTGGTAATATTCATAGTGAAATTCCACTTTTTCTTAAGGGAACAGTTGCAGGTAGCATAGGATTCCCAATATCTTCCAAAAATACTCTCAACTGCTTTGTTTCTAAAGTAAGTATCGCACCTTTATCAAATGAAAATGTCAGATAGTTATCACTATAAACTATAGAAATCAAACTATACAAAGAATCGTTTTTATCAAACAAGCCATCTGAATATATCGAATTAACATTATCTACTTGAAGAATGCACTGAACCTGTAACAAGTTTTCAGGAGATAGTCCACTAATTTCCCATGTAAACCTATCAATACTCATAAAAAATATTTTATCTTTTTCTAAAAAATTCATTTCTGTTTTTATAAAAATAGATTCGAATAAACATTCAGATAAAACTTCCAAATCATTATCATCTTCTGCTCGAAGTTTTAAGGGAGAATATTTTCTAGGTATCTCTTCTGAATATTTCATATTAATTTTTTTTCACTCTTTTAATTACTGCTCCACACTGCGATAGTTTTTGTACTAAATTTTCATATCCTCTATCTAAGTGATATATTCTATTTATGACAGTCTCTCCCTCTGCCCTTAATCCTGCTAAAACAAGAGAAGACGAAGCTCTCAAATCAGTTGCCATAACTTGAGCTCCATTTAAATTCTTTGTACCTTTAATAACAGCCTTGTTACCAGTGATTTTAATGTTTGCTCCAAATCGTAATAATTCTGATACATGCATAAATCTATTTTCAAAAATTTGCTCTTCTATTGAAGATACTCCCTCAGAAATGGTCATTAAAGCCATTGCCTGAGCTTGCAAATCAGTTGGAAAACCAGGATAAACCTCAGTTGTAAGATTACTACTAGATAATTTTTCTGGTGCATCAACCTCAATTCCATCTGAATACTTAACAATGTTAACCCCTATTTTACGCAGGTAATCTATTAAAGCTTTTAGATTATTATTAGGGGCATCAATTAACTCCAGCTTGCCTCCAGTAATAGCAGCTGCAATAGCATAAGTTCCAGCTTCAATTCTATCTGGCATAATTGTATGCTCGAATCCTGACAGTTTTTTTACACCAGTAATTTCTATACATCCTGGTTTTGTTTTAGATATTTTTGCTCCCATCTTTATCAAGACTTCAATTAAATCATCTATTTCAGGTTCTATAGCAGCATTTTCTATAAATGTTGTTCCACTAGCTAGCGTAGCAGCCATAATAGTATTCTCTGTTGCACCCACACTAATTCTAGAAAAAGAAATTTTCGCTGCTTTAAGAGAGTTTCCACTAACCATTCCCTTTATATATCCATCTTCTATTTTTATTTTAGCACCCATCTTCTCCAATGCCGACAAGTGCATATCTACTGGTCTAGATCCTATTGCACAGCCTCCAGGAAGAGAAACTTCGGCCTTTCCAAATTTTGCTAGAAGTGGTCCTAGTACTAATATTGAAGCTCTCATTTTACGTACTAAATCATATTTAGCTTTGTAAGAATTTAAAGCAGATAAATTCATAAATAATTTATTTTCTTCAAATCGAATTTCTACTCCCAAGGATTTCAATAATTGTTTCATGGTATTAATATCTTGCAAATTTGGCACATTTTGTACCACACAAGTATCATTTGACAGTAAACCTAAAACTAATATTGGAAGCGCTGAATTTTTTGCACCACTTATTTTTATAGATCCTCTAAGCTTTTTTCCGCCCTGAACAAATATTTGATCCATAATTTATTCAATCATAATTTAGGAAGTGTAACACCATGCTGCTTCATATATTTACCTGAACGATCTAGATAGGAAGTATCGCATACGGAATCTCCTTTTAGAAACAGAAACTGGCAGGCTCCTTCATTAGCATAAACTTTAGCTGGCAAAGGCGTTGTGTTAGAAAATTCGAGTGTCACATGTCCCTCCCATTCAGGCTCAAGTGGAGTAACATTTACTATTATCCCACACCTTGCATAGGTAGACTTTCCGAGGCAAACCACTAAGACATCTCTTGGAATTTTAAAATATTCAATGGTTCTTGCTAAAACAAAACTATTAGGAGGAATAATACAATTATTATCATTTCGTTGAATGAAAGAATCATCAGAAAAATTTTTAGGATCTACCATAGCATTGTTAACATTAGTAAAAACCTTAAACTCATCTGCCACCCTAGCATCATAACCATATGAAGAAAGACCATAACTAATCACACCATTTCTATTTTGATTAGCCACAAAAGGATTAATCATGTCATGACTTTTAGCCATTTTTTTTATCCATGAATCAGGCATTATTGCCATTTATTATACCTTTTTTAAATTTTCTTTAAAAATACATGCTTTGATTAAAAATGTATAGCTACTTTGAAATATAGCAAATAAATTATGATTTTTTTGATGAAAACGCCCTATTTTGAGCTTGAGCCTTTCTGCGCTTCAAATTTTTTCTTAATTCTAAACTTAACCTTTTATTTTTCTCTTCTATATAGATATTTTTTTTAGCAGTTTTATTGCCTTTATTTACCATAAAAATCCTCAATAAGTTTATTTTTTATTATATATAAAATATTATAAATATCATTAAAACTTGAACTAATCTTGCTATGAATATATTTAAGAATTTAAAAAATAGTATTGGAGTAAAAAATTTCTAACAATTCGAAAAAAAAATTTTGGAACAGGGGTGACACATCTGGATTTATAGGAAATTTTTTTTCCTATATTGATCTTATATTTGTTGATCACGGTTTTTTTCGTTTTTATTGGAGATCTCTAACTTCAATAGACGACAATCTTTACCGCAGCAATCAACCTTTTGCATGGCAGTTAGAAGCAGATAAAAAAAAGAGAAACATAAAAACTGTAATAAATTTAAGAGGAAAAAGAAATTGCTCATCATATTTTTTGGAAAAAGAAGCATGCAAAAAACTCAATCTTAAACTTGTAAATTTCCCTATATCTTCCAGAGAAGCTCCTAAACAAGAAACTATTAATGCTGCTCAAGAAATGTTTTCAAAAATTGAATACCCCGCTATAATGCATTGCAAATCTGGTGCT
>CAZUXH010000085.1:0-6326 GCA_964624655.1 uncultured Rhodospirillaceae bacterium
GCACAAGCAAAATCTCAAGCTCTTTATTCTGCTATATCCATGGGCATCTTTATGTCTTTAGCTATTGCCATTTCAGGAGATTTATTTGAACTTTATAAAGAAAAAGCTTTTTTATTTTCTGCCTTTCTATCTCTTCTAGGTGCTTTAATAGCTTTAAAAATAAAAAAAGCTAATTAGCTCTTTTTAAATTTTTTGCCACAGTACGGACATACTACAACTACATTGCTTTCATCAATAGCCAGATATATTCTAGGATGACCTAAATCTCCATCGCCTCCATCACATATAATCTTATTATTGTTTGTTGTAATTGGACTTTGTGTTTTTTTTATTTTTTTCATTTTAAACTCAAATATTATATTTATTGACTTAATTAATTAAAATGTTACCGATACCTATTACAAATATAAATTAATATAAAAGTTATAAATGCAATTTAAACATGAAAATTAATCAAATAAAAACTGCAATTCAAATAAAAAATTTAAGAAAAATTTATCGCAATAACAAATCTGATTCTTTTGAGGCCTTAAAAGGCATTAACCTCGACATTCCAAAGGGTTCTATATATGGACTCTTAGGCCCTAATGGTGCAGGCAAATCAACTCTTATTAATATTTTAGCAGGACTAGTAATAAAAACTGAAGGGAAGGTGCATATATGGAATAATGATATAGATGCGTCTGAAAGAAATGCTAAACTTGCTATAGGAGTAGTTCCTCAAGAACTTATAATAGATCCTTTTTTTACGCCTAGAGAAACACTAGAATATCAGAGTGGTTTTTATGGGGTGCCAGAATCTGATTTTATAATAGACGAGCTGCTACAAAGTGTTGGCTTAAAAGAAAAATCTGATGCCTACTCAAGGAGTTTGTCCGGTGGGATGAGACGAAGACTTATGATAGCTAAAGCCATGGTTCACAGACCTCCTATTTTAATTTTAGATGAACCCACTGCAGGAGTTGACGTTGAATTAAGACAAACACTTTGGAAAGAAATAAAGAAGCTTAATTTTGCTGGTGTAACCATAGTTCTTACTACACATTATCTAGAGGAAGCAGAAGTAATGTGTGACAGATTAGCAATTATAGATAGAGGGGAAATTGTTGCAGAAGGAAAAACCTCAGATATGATTTCTAAATTAGATAAAAAAGAGCTAATTGTATCTACAGAAAAAATTTTAAATAAAAAATTAGAAATAGATAAGGCTAAGATTGATTTTATAGGACCAAAAAAATTAAAAATAATATTTAAGCCTAGTGAAATAAAAGAGGGACTTATTATTGAGAAAATATATGATAGCGGTACAAAGATCGAAAAAATTTCTACTAGAGAGCCTGATTTAGAAGAATTATTTTTAGAGATTACAAAAAAAAGTGAGACATAGATATATGACTATTATGTTTACAAATCTAATTTTAATTATCTCTAGTGTATTCTTAAATGCTATAGCTCAAATTTTTTTAAAGTCTGGCATGTCATCACTTGCACCAATTAACTTTGATCAACCTATATTAAAAACTTCTCTTTCAATTATATTAAACGGATATAATATATTGGGATTTATTTCTTATGGGTTTTCAATAATTATATGGCTATGGGTGTTAGCAAAAGTAGATGTTAGTTTTGCTTATCCATTCCAGGCTCTCGGATATATTTTGGTTACAATTTTAGCATGGATGATATTTAACGAAGAAATTAATATGCTTCGAATTTTTGCACTAATAATAATCTCTATAGGCCTAATAATATTAGCGCTTTCAGCAAAGACGTAATAAAATATGGCTAGATGGATAATTATAGGAGGTGCAGGTTTTACAGGAACCAACTTAACCAAAAAAATTATAAATAAATTAAAAATCAACCCTTCCAATATAGTTATATGTGATCTTGAGAATACATTTAGTAAAGTTAGACTTCCTGTTAACTTTTTTCCTTGTGATATAAGTAAAAATATTTTGCCCGAATTCAAAAAAAATGACATCGTAGTACACCTTGCAGCAAGACAATATCATACAAAGATTCCAAAAAAAAATCGTCTAGATTGGTTTGAAGAAGTAAATACTAAAGGTACAGAAAATCTTTTAAACAATGTTTATGGGAAAGATATAGGTGGAATGATATATATGTCATCCGATATGGTATACGGCTATCCTAAAAGCATCCCTATAAAAAACACCCACTCTAAAAAACCTCTAGGCCCTTACGGTAAAAGCAAATTAAAAGCAGAAAACCTGTTACTTAAAGCTCAAAAAAATGGTATGCCACTTACCATATTAAGGCCAAGATTAATTATGGGTCCTGGCAGACTTGGTATAATGGAAAGACTATTTTCTTCGATTAGTCATAATAAAACTGTACCTATTATTGGCAAAGGAAAAAATTATTATCAAATGGTATCAGTAGACGATTGTAGTGATGCTATAATTTTATCTATAAAAAATAAATTTCCTCCAAAAAGTCTAAATTTGGGTTCTAATCCAGAATTAAACGTAAGTGAACTGCTTAAAAAACTTATAATAGAAGTAAAATCTAAATCAACATTATTTCCATTACCTCCAACATTAACCAAATTTGCACTAAATTTATTAGACTTATCCGGATTCTCAGTACTTTACCCAGAACAATTCAAAATAGCTGATAAAAATTATATAGTTGATATTTCTGATACATACTCCACAATTAAATGGAAGCCTAAATATTCAGATATTGATATGTTAATTTCTGCTTACAAATATTGGAAAACAAATATTTAAATGTTTTTTTTAAGGGGTATATCTTTACTTTTATTAATAGCTTTATGTTACGGCTTGCCTCTTGCTAGTTGGGCTTCATTTATTTGTATTACTATTGTTCTATATGCATCTATTCTAAAAAAAATAAATAATCAAAGGTCTTTATGGGGCATTTCGATAATTATTATACTCTCCTTATGTATTAGTCGTTATTATATAATTAATGATAAAATAGAAATAGGAGAACAGATTTACTCTGCTGAGGACAAAGTTTTCAATGAGTTGCTTCCTAAGAGTATTTCTGAACAAGCAAAAAAAGAATTAAAAGCACTGAAACTACCTTTCCCTGTTCCTATCACCAACAATCAAAATAAAAAGAATAATTGGGCTTTTTCAGCAGATTCCTTTTTTAAAAAGCCCCAAATGACTAGATACTCTAATTATCTTGATTTTGAAAATAGACATGAGTTTAGAATAGGTGTTTTAAATGACGCAAAATATAATTATTTTGCTCAAAATCTAGGGTCTTCAGGGGCATATTACCCTCTAATTTTTCACTTTTTAATACCCAATTCTCTTAGTAATGAAACATTTTGTTGGAAAGGAAAAATATTTTTAAAATTTAATGATAAATGGGAATATAAAAATTCTATAAAAAAACAATGTTTACACTTAAAAAATTATTTTGAAAGTGAAAATAAAATTTTAAAAATCTATGCTTTTGACTTTGATAAACAAAATCAACTTAGTATTTCTTTAATAAGTACAAAAAATATTTTAATAAATTTATTGACTATTTTATCCTCTGTCATTGTTTTACTGCTTCTAACAAGATTAGAAAAGAAAGATTTTATTTTAATAGCATTCGCCTCATTCGGAATAGTAATATTTTTAATTGATCAACACTATAGAGGAGGACATCCTTCAGCATTTTCTGGTTTTCCATATATGGGTAGAGGAAATGATGGTTTAACCCATTACTCATTTGCAAGAGAAATGACAGAAGCTTTATCTAGAGGAGATTTTATAGAATGGTTAAGAGGGAAAGAAAATATTTTTTATTATATGCCAGGGATGAGATATATATGGGGAATTTCAATGCCCTTCTTCGGTGAAAGTTTTTTTGGTCTATTGGCCTTGATATCATTAGTCCCTCTAGCAATAAAAAAAATTTTATCAGGTATAACCAATAAAAAATTACAAACTTTTCTGCTTTTTTGTTTTTTAATTTTGCCAATTTTTGAAGCTTTTGGTTTTTTTCACATATATCTAATAAAATATACTATTGAAGGATTTGGAGCGGGGTTTGCCATAGCTTGTTTAATTTCAGCGATTTCTCTTATATGGCAGAAAGATTTAAAGCTTATAAGGAAGTCTGAGTTATATTTTGCTGGAATATTATTATTTATTGCAATGGCCTTGCGTCCTAACTATGGACCTGCGATTTTTGTAATTCTTTTAGGACTTACTTTTTATTATTTATTCATTTACCAAAAAATTTCATACCTTTTTTTATTAGCATTGGGATTCTCTCCTTTCTTATTAATACCAATACATAACTATTATTTTGGAAATAAATTTATTCCAATTACTAATTCCGCAAATATTCAGAACAATATGAGAAATAGCCCAGATATCTGGTTTGAATGTCTCACTTCAAATCAATCAACTTGCTATGATATAATTAGTCATTTACAGATTTGGATCTCGTATAAAGAGCCTTGGTATGTTGTAATATTTTTACTTTTATGGCTTATAGCATTTAATTCTAAGACAATTTTCTTTGAAAGAATTCTAGCTATATCAATGTTGACAGGTCATTTAGTTTTTTTATTTTATGAAGGAGTAGCTAGATATAGTCACGGCATATGGATAATATCTTTCTTAGTATGCATCCCATATGTACAAAATAATATATGGCCAAAAATAAAAAAGAATAGCAAAATTATATTAAATAGATCTTAATATGAATTTTTTAAGAAAACCTGTAGACAGAATAATTTAATACTTTAAAAGTAATAAAAATATCAACTATTAATATGACAAAGATATAAAAAAAAAATTGTTCTAATTAGCAATGAAATTAAATTATAAAGAAATTATCCAAAATTTAATTGTCGCCATTACAGTTAGTTTTGCTGCACTCAGCTTAGGAGCCGCTTTTGGTATTTTATCTGGAAGAACTGATGGGGCGCTAATTGGAATGTTGTCGGCAGGAATAATAGCGCTAGTAACAAGTATATTTGGAGGCACTCGACTACAATGTTCAGGGCCGACAGGACCAATGACAACACTAACCACAACAATTGTCCAAGCTGCCAGCATTGGAATGATTAGCGCTTGGGGTTACGACAATATAACTATAGCTAACCCAGATCATTTTATTAATATTGTAATTATTTTATCTAGTATTCTAATTATTTTATGCGGCCTATTTAAACTCGGCAATTATATAAAACTAGTTCCTCCTTCAATAATATCAGGATTCATGGATGGAATTGCCATTATTATTGTAATCAGTCAAATAAAAAAAATATTCGGTTCAAGCGATGTATCTGCTTTTGAAGGAAGCATGCACATCAACATGTTTGTGGCGCTTAGCACTTTAACATTAATATTCTTAATACCATACTTAATCAGGTCTTTTTCTTCCGAATTACCTCGCTTTATTTCAGGAACTTTAGCAAGCATAATTATTGTTTCTTTTTTATGCAATTTTTTTGACGTAAACATAGAAAAAATTTCTATATCTTCAGATATTAGTAATTTTAATGACATAAAAATGATTTTTCTTAATCAATTTCCTTCTGATTGGAACTTATTACTTATTCTTGCCGCCTTACCATTTGCATTACAACTTACAATGTTATGTTATTTAGATACTTTATTAACATCCTTAGTAATAGACAAAATGACTAAAGAAAAAACCAATCAAAATAAGGAGCTTATAGCGCAAGGAACAGGGAATGGAATTATCGCTTTTATTGGAGGCATACCTGGTGCCCAAGCTACTATTAGATCAGTACTTTTAGTAAAGGAAGGTGCAACACTTCGCCTAGCTGGTATAGCAGTGGGATTCATAGTGATTGTTGAAATTTTATTATTTAGCCAATGGATGTCTATGATTCCTCAAGCGGTTTTTACAGGTGTTCTTTTAAAAGTAGCCTATGACGTTTTTGATTGGGAACCATTAACCTCATGGGTCACTAAAAAAATATACAAACAATCAAAGTCTACTTACAGATCCTCAAATATAGATGTGTTTTTTATACTAGGAACAATGTTACTTACAGTTTTTTGGAATTTAAATGTGGCCGTAATAACATTTACAACACTCTATTATATACTTAAAAAATTTAATATTTTAGGTAGAAAAGGAATAACTCATGACTAAAAAAAGACATATAAAATATAATATTGAAGACTTGATTAGAGATGATTTAAAATTAAAGGAAAAAGAATTTCGAATTATTCAAAAACTTAATATACCAGATTCTTATTCAGAAATAATTTCAGGTGATACAAAAAGAGGAGTAGTTGTAGATGTTGAATCAACAGGCCTAAATATTGACCACGATGACATAATACAAA
>CAZUXH010000086.1:0-6212 GCA_964624655.1 uncultured Rhodospirillaceae bacterium
ATATCTGACTGTTGTGGTGGCAGATATTCACCGTTTGAAACGATCTGAGTAGGGACTGGCAAGTCAAGATCAAGCTTTTCAGCTCCATCCACTAACAGTCTCTCTCTCTCGCTGAGCCAAGTTCCGCTCATTTTTATTCTCCCCATTGTTAGTTGTCGACCTACAATGATAATCATGTTTTAAGTTAAATATCAACTTATTTTTTCTAAAAACAAAGTAGAAAACGTCGGAAATAATTACCCCAATAATATTAATAATTTTTGTTGTAATTATCTAAATAAATAAATAGTTTAGATCCTATGTTTTATTTTTAAGGAACAAAGTGTTGCGATACATTATCCTAAAAGCTTTTATAGTAAGTTGTGTGTTTTTAAATTTTTCAGTATTTGGTCAAGAGGCTCAAGATGATGAATATGCTGATAAAATTACCAATCCTGATTACTCATACACACAAGATGAAGGAAAAGAGGAAGAAGAAGAGTACTTAACTCAAAAATTTATTGACAATTTGAGAGCTGGAAAGTGGGGAGCGTCTGATCCCGATTGGGTGAATTTGGATTTAGCTAAGACTTTTTTTCCTGATGCAACAGAAATAGGAAGATTAGAAGGAGAAATTCCTTCAGTATCTGTTTTTGCTGAAAAAAAATTATTAGGATATTTTTTTATGACCAGGGATATAACAAGCTCTTTGGGTTATTCTTCCCAGGTATTTGATATAGTCGTAGGTTTGGGCTTAGATGGCAAGCTAACAGGAGCCAGTGTTATAAAACATAGAGAGCCTATTATTGGTATGTATACACCTGATGGGTCATTAATTATGCCACTGTTTACAGCTCAGTATAAGGGTATAGATATTAGAATGCCTCTTAGAGTAAGTTTGCTTAGAACGGAAGGCAAGGGCACAATAGATGGAATTTCTTCAGCTACTGTAAGCGCAGTTTTATTTAATGGAGCAATCTTAAGAGCAGCTAGAACAATAGCTTTATCTAAAGGGTTAAGGCTAAATGATGAACCGGTTATAGATATTGTCAGTTTCAATACGTCCCATTTTAAAACTTTAATTGAGGATGGTTCGGTTGGAAGGTTAACTTTAACTCTTGATGGTTTAAGTGAATTAGGCATGAATGATCCTAAAATATTGAATAGAGCAGGAGTTGCTGACATATATAGATATAAAGCACTTTTTGCTGGTGACACACCTGTAGCAGCAGAACAAAAAGAAGTAAAAAAAGGATATGAAGATACTGACAGAAATTTGGTTATTGATTTATATGTAGCTCCTGTGGTGACTCCTACAATAGGTAGAAACTTATTAGGAGATAAATGGTATGACATATTTGTGGCTGGAAGGGATCCAAAGGAGACCACCATAGTTATTGCAGCTTTAGGAAGATATCCAGTTGATGGAGAGCCCCATATTGCTTCTGGTCCTTTTAAGCGTTTAGCTTTAATTCAAGGTGATACTAAATTCCAATTAACAAAAGAACTATATAGAAACCTTGGTTTTTTACATGGAGAAGATAAACCATTTTTTGCTGATGCGGGGATCTATAGGATTCCTGGTGATTCCGGAATAGATCCTGTGAAGCCTTGGAAATTAGAGTTAGTAGTTGAAAACAATTCTGATGGTGATGATATGAATTTTTATGTGGATTATAAATTAAATCAGAAATATATTATTCAACCTGATGGTCTAGATGAAATAGCATCCACAGATGCGCCTATATGGCATACAGCCTGGCAGAGTCAAAAAATTAATCTTGGTTTATTATTTTTTAGTTTAATAATATTATGCCTTGCTTTATGGAAAATGGATATTTTGGTGAAGTATAATAGATTTTGGAAAATTTTCCGTTATGCATTTTTAGCTTGGGTTTTAGTCTGGTTGGGTTGGTATGCTGGAGGACAGGTTACAATATTAAGCATATTAACTTGGATTACGGCCCCTGTTTTACAACCTTCCTGGGATGTATTGTTATCAGATCCAATACTAGTTTCCCTAATGGCTTTTGTTCTTGTTTCTTTTATTTTATGGGGTAGAGGAGTCTTTTGTGGTTGGTTGTGTCCTTTTGGTGCTTTGCAAGAACTTCTAGGAAAAATTGCTCAGTTTGCGCGTATTCCACAATTTAAAATTTCTCACACTTGGCATGAGCGCTTATGGCCAGTAAAATATTTTATTTTAGCAGGTTTAGTAGGTACTGCATTTTATTCTATGGCTCAAGCAAACTATGCTTCTGAAATAGAGCCTTTTAAGACGGCAATTTCTATGAAATTTGCAAGAGAATGGTACTTTGTTTTATATGCTTTAGTTCTATTATCTGTAGGTTTATTTATTGAAAGGTTTTTTTGTAGGTTTATGTGTCCTTTAGGAGCATTTATGGCAATTGGTGGAAAATTAAGAATTTTCAAATCTCTTGAAAGAAGAAAAGAATGCGGGAGTCCTTGTCAGCTTTGTTCAAATGAATGTCCTATAAGTGCTATAAAGCCTGATGGAGAAATATTTATGGACGAGTGTTTTTACTGTTTAGATTGTCAGTCATTGTATCATGACCACCACAGATGTCCTCCTTTGGTTAAAGAACTTAAAAAGAAAAGAATTCTAAAGCCCAAATTAAAACCTAAATTTGCTGAATAATAGTGCTGCTTTGTGCTCTAATAGTCTGGGCAATTTTCCCATTTGAGTATGAGAACAATTTGAGGCACACGTATTTAACGAAGATAGATTGCGAAAATTATTTAATTAACAATACTGAGGATTCTAATAAATTTTGTATGAAAATTGATAAAAGAGTTGATTTTTCATTTATAGAATGGAATGAGGACAATTGTGGTCTCTCCGAGCATATCTGGACAGGAAATTAACTTAGATTAGGAGGCGAGAACTAGCTGGGCATTAAAGTAAGGTAATTTTTCATTTTTATGACATCCCATAATAATTATTCTTTCTGAAATTTGCAGAGCTTTTTGATATTTGCGTTCTAATTCTTTATTTTCTTGGTTTTTGAAGGCAATGCCACAAATATAAATCCCATAGTGTGCCTGGACAGGCCTAACCTTTTTGCCTAATTGCAGGCCATCTGCAATTGAGGAATAACAAAATTCTTCTTGTTTATGAACAACTATATTTTTAGCAATTAAAAATTTTCTTAACTTGATCTCTGCTTCTATTATTAAATCCCAATATTCTGATTCTGAATGTGATTTATCTCCTCTCACAATAAAGAAAGATTTACAGAAAATCAGAAAAGCTAGTTCTTCTATATTTTTAGTACACCATGCTTGCTTTTCTAGACTTTCCCAAACATTGCTTTTTAATTCTTTTGATATTCGAGGGACTCTATCAAAAAACATCCCATGAAGATTTAAATCACTTACTGATACATCCACTAGTTTTTCTTTGTGAATGTCAATGCAAGAGGATGATTGGCATTCAGGACAAAGATTTTCTTTAAACATATTTTTTTTATATATGTATGAACATCTCTGATTAATTGAGTTTTTGCCTTCACATATAAAAAAGGAAGATTTGTTTTTTTCTCCTTCAAATTGTTGTGCTATCCAGTTGAATCTATTTTTAAATTTCATAAATGATCTTCTGTGACTCCATAGATCCCATTTAAGGTTTTCAACGGGGCCAAAAGTACTCCAATTAGAGCTAACATCAATTATTGTGCATTTATTTTTGTTATTAGATGCCCTTAGACCTCTTCCAACAGATTGGCCCCATAAAACTTTGGAAAGTGTGGGGCGCAGATGTACTATTATATTACAGTTTGGGTTATCCCAACCCTCTATTAGTACACCTACCGAAATAAGAGATTCAATTTTACCTTCTAAGTGGTCAGAAAGTATTCTTTTTCTTTCTAATGCAGGAGTCATGGCAGTTAATATTTGACTATCTATATTTTTATTTCTGATGGAATTTAGAGTTTTTTCAGCTACGGCTATATCAGGACAAAACCAAGCAGATATAGGTTGAGGTGAAACTTTTTTTCTTTCTCTTGTATATATGGATATAGCATAATCTATCATTGAAGATTTTATTATAGCGTTAGAAAGCGAAGAGATAGGAAAATCTCCGTTTTTAATTTCTTTATGGTTAAGGTTTAAATCGTGAATGAAGTAAGGTTTGTATACAGGTTCAACTAGAACTTTTTCTTTTATGAGAGATTTTATTTCGGCACAGTCTATAATTGCATCAAAAGTTAATCCTAGTTGGTCTTGTTGGTTTCCAGTTCTTCTTTCTGGGGAAGCTGTTAACCCTACAATATGTGCTTCTTTTTTAGATTCCTTATCAAATTTTTCCAATACATTTTTATAAGCTTTACCCAATGGTGATACTCTATGTGCTTCATCAATAATAATTAAATCGGCTTCTGAAATTATATCTTCTATCGCATTTTGTGAACGTAGATTTGTTGATAAAATTATATCTGAACTTTTAAAAGAAACTTTTTTTTCTGATATTCCCACTTTTTTAACAACGTGGTCCTTACATAGCTCTCTTTCTAGTTGTTCTAAAAGAACTAATCTGTGACATAAAACAATGATTTTTTTATTTTTATAAAAAGTTTTTATAATTTGACTTGCCAGTATTGTCTTACCGGCGCCGGTGGGTGCTTTTAATATAAATTTTTTATGCTTTAGACAAATTTCTTGATATTTTTCTATAATATCAAATTGCCATTTTCTTAGTATCATTTAGTATAATACTCCATTTTAGCAAACGATGTATTAGTATACTATATTTTATTTAAAAGGTAAATATTACCTTTAAATAAAATTGCTATATTTTCAGAAATGTGCAGGAAAATTATGTTTATTGAAAAAAGAAAATTTGGGAAAACAGGGCATATGAGTTCCTCAGTTATATTTGGTGGGGCGGCCCTATGGAATGAGTCTAGAAATACTGCAGATAAGATGTTAGATCTCTTATTAGAATATGGAGTAAATCATATTGATGTAGCCCAAGGATATGGTGATGCAGAATTAAGAATTGGAGCTTGGATGGATACTTATCGCAAAGATTTTTTTCTTGCTACTAAAACTATGGAAAGAACTTACAAAGGTGCTAGGGAATCCATTTTGCGTTCACTTGATCGCTTAAGAACTGATCATCTAGATTTAATGCAGCTACATAGTCTAACAAACCCCATTGAATGGGACCAAGCTATGGGCTCAGAGGGGGCTTTGGAAGCAATAATGGAAGCAAAATCAGAGGGTCTTGTAAGATTTATAGGAGTGACTGGCCATGGTTGGACTTCTGCTGCTATGCATCAAAAAAGTATAGAGTATTTTGACTTTGATTCTATTCTTATGCCATGGAATTGGTTTGTAGCAAATTATAGAAATTATCCTAGAGATTTTAAAAATACCCTAGAATTATGTAGAAAAAAGAATATTGCTGTTCAAACTATTAAAGCAGTTGCTAGAGGTCCATATGCAGCAGGAATGAAAAAATCTCATGCTACGTGGTACCAACCTCTAGAAGATAAAGAAAGTATTAAAAAATCTGTAGATTGGGTTTTAAGTTTTAAGGAAATTTTTCTTAATTCCGTTGGAGATGTGAATATTTTACCTATAGTTTTAAGTGCTGCAAAAAATGTAGGAAAACGTCCTTCGGAAAAAGATATGAGAAGAATAAGTGAAAAAATGGGCTTAGCTTCTATATTTGGCGTTTGATGGCGCGCCCGGGAGGATTCGAACCCCCAACCTTCTGATCCGTAGTCAGACACTCTATCCAGTTGAGCTACGGGCGCAATAGGTATTTTTTGAAGTATTTGCTCAAATTTGATACGTTTCTCTGAAGTTTGATCCATCTGAGATATTCTTAATACGACACCATGACTACACGAGTCATCCCAAATACTCCTCAACTTTCCATACTTCTATCTTAATATTAATGATAATTCAATCATAATGCATAGCAAAAAGAGCTAAGGTAATCATAAAATAATCTATTAGGGTAATTATTACTTTTCAGCCACATTTAAAAAAAACAATATAAACAATAATTAATATAATTAATTGGTAATAATTACCTAATAACTATTTACTATTAAATACTTTTGGGTGTAAGGTTTAATTATTTAAACTTTCATAGGCATTTTAATGAAAAAGTTGATTCTTAAACTTTTAAGATTATTTGGGTATAAGTTGATTAAAGTAAGTCCAAAAACTACAAATTTTTTATATGAATATATACCAAATAA
>CAZUXH010000087.1:0-6148 GCA_964624655.1 uncultured Rhodospirillaceae bacterium
CCTGCTTCTACTAAAGCAATACGCGCTGAAGCACCAATTCTTGAGTTACGATCAAATGTCCAGTTCACTGACCAGGAACCACCAGTAATCATTAGGCCCCATTTTTCATCAGAATCTGGATAATCGATTCGTACATCATTCCAATCTATTTCTAATTCTTCTGCTACAGCTTGTGCTAAAGCAGTTCCAACATGCTGACCAATTTCAGCTTTGGTAATATGCACGGTAGCTTTACCAGCTCCATCCATAGTTAGAAATAGTTGGTGGTCCCAAGATCCAGCTGCTATAGCTTCACCAGCACCTCCGGTTAAACCAGGAAGAGCTGAGTAGCCTACAACTAAACCAGTACCTACTGCCGCAGAACCAACGAGCATTTCGCGTCGTGTGATTCCATCTAAATTTTTAACATGCTTAGTCATAATCTTTATGCTCCCTGCATGATTTCGGCGGCTCGACGTACGCCTTGTTTAATTCTTGCATATGTGATGCAACGACATATGTTTCCTTGCATAGCATCTAATATTTCAGAATCTGAAGGATTAGAATTGCTTTCTAGGAATGCCGCAGCATTCATCATTTGACCTGATTGACAGTAACCACATTGTGGTACTTGTAGTTCAAGCCATGCTTGTTGAACAGGATGTTGTCCTTTAGGATCTAAACCTTCGATTGTTGTAATCGAAGCACCTTCAGCATCCCCAAGTTCGATCTGACAGGAACGCACTGCTTCCCCGTTCAGATGCACAGTACATGCTCCGCAGAGACCCAATCCGCAACCAAACTTAGTTCCAGTTAAACGCAAATGTTCACGAATAATCCAAAGAAGTCTAGTATCAGAAGGAGCATCCACAACATGTGATGTGTTGTTTATATTCAAAACAGCCATAAATTTACCTCCACTGTGTGAATGTTAACAGAAAATAATTGAAGTTTTTTTAGGTACACTTACCCACGCAGAAATCTGCAAACCTCCCTTTTTTTCCAATAATCTAATCTAACCTAGGAAAAGACATAGGGCAAGCTTTTGTACAAAAAAAACAAAAAAATTTAAACGCACCTTCCCCCATCAACTTCCAACATTACGCCAGTAATAAAATCTGCTTCATCTGATGCTAAATATAGTGCTGCATTTGCCATATCTCTTGGGGTCGATAATCTACCTAATGGGACTGTTGAAACAAAACGAGCATAAGATTCTTCTCTAGGCCCATCTCCTAAAAAATCATCAAGCATTGCTGTATCCCCTGCAACTGGACATAAGCCATTTACCCTTATCTTATCTGGAGCAAGTTCTAGAGATAACCCTTTAGTCATAGTTACCAAAGCTCCTTTAGTAGAGTTATAAGCTGTAAGACCAGGCCGAGGCCTTATTGCAGCAGTTGATATAGTATTTATTATAACGCCACCATTTCCCTGTCTCCTAAAAATTGGTACACTATGCACTGCTCCTAAATAAACAGACTTCACATTAATTTTAAATAATGTGTCAAATTCTTCTTCTGGAGTATCTACCAATGAATTAGGAGACATTCCTATTGCAGCATTTTGAATAAAAATGTCTAGCTTGCCGTATGATTTTACCGCAGATTCTAACATATTTTTAGTTTGGGAATTATCTGAAACATCAACACCAACAGCCTCAGCTTCTCCTCCTTTTGAATTTATTTCATCAGAAACAATTTTTGCTTTCGGTAAATTTATATCCGCAACAATAACAGATGCTCCTTCTTTAGCAAAACGTCTTGCTATACCCTCTCCAAAGCCTGAGGCAGATCCTGTTACTATAGCTACTTTATTTTTAAGTCTCATTTTAGTCTCCAAACACGTAAAATTTAATTAACTTTATATTGCTTTGATAAGAAAGTATATTAAGTTATTGAAAGCACTATTGGAGCGACGCTAATGAAAAAAACTAAAAAAACTTCTAGAAGAACTTTTTTAAAAACAGGAATAGTTGGAACTGCTTTTGCAGCCTTAGGTTTTCCTTCAATATTACATGCTGAAGAAAATATAAAAATTGGTATTCCTACAATTTTATCAGGAAGGGTTGCACAATTAGGCATCTCTGCAACTAATGCTATTAAAATGGCTGTAAATAAATTAAATGATGATGGCGGTATAAATGGGAGAAATATTGAACTTATTATCAGAGATAGCAGAGCAAAGCCTGATGAGGCAGCCAGAGTCTGTAGAGATTTTATAAATTCTGATAAAGTAGATGTAATAATTAATGCTGAGGCTTCAGGTGCTTCTTTTGCGGTCCAAGAAGTCATAAGGGAAAGCGGTACTTTGTGCTTACACTCAGTATCAGAAACAACTTCATTAACAGCTAATCCTTCTATTAGAGCTTGGAATGCTTTCAGATTCTCTAGACAAGGTATTCATGATGCTGTAGGAAGCGCGAGGTATGCAGCAAAAATAGTTAAAGAAAAAGGCTTAAAAAAATGGATGTCTGTTAATCCTGATTACGCATATGGAAGAGATAGTGATGATACTTTTTTTTGGGCTTTACAAAAATTTTCTCCAGGCCACAAAGTAATTGGCAAAGGATGGCCAAAAATTTTTCAACCCGATTATACTGAGGTTATTACGCAGATAGCTAGAGAAAAACCAGAAGCTATATACAGTAGTCTTTGGGGAGGAGACCTCGTATCTTTTATAGACCAGGCTTCATTGTATGGAATATTTAAAAATACTGAATTGTTTGCTATTAATTTAGCAGACTATACTACCATGAGTGCTATTAAAAACCTTCCTAAAGGACTTCATTCTGCAACAAGATACGTAGCAGCCTGGCCTAATACCCAAGAAAACAGAGACTATGATAAATCCTACTCCGATCTTTTCGGAGATCACCCTACTAATTGGTCCTGGGAAGCATCCGTAGCAATAGACTTCTTAATTAGTGCTTTGAAAGAAACTGGAGGAACAAATAATAAAAAACTTGCAGAATATATTAAAGGTAAAACTAGAAAATCTTTTATGGGAGTTGGAAAGGGCAATACAGTTACCATCAGAGACTATGATCAAACTATAACTAAATATTCTATTGGATGGGGAACCACTATTAGTGATGTTCCTTATATGCAAAATATTCAAGCTGCAGATTGGAATACTATTGAGGAGCTTGAAAAAGAATGGTTGACCAACAAAGCCTGGATTTAATATATAAAATAGTCTTTATATAATTTAGGACTTAATTTTTATGGAATTTGTAGCACTGTTAGAATGCATTACTTCGCCTTCGTGCTTGTTGTCCCAAACTGCAGGTGGTTTAAAGATTGGAATGCTCCTTTTTCTTGTAGCCTCAGGCCTAACTTTAGTTTTTGGTGTTTTAGGTGTTATCAACTTTGCACACGGAGCATTGTATATGTTAGGTGCGTACTTTTCATGGCAGGTGATGAGTGTAACAGGACACTTTGGTTTTTCAGTGTTTTTAGGCGCCCTAGGAGTAAGTATTTTTGGATTATTATTTGAGCGCGGTTTGCTAAGTAGAGTCTATAAAGCAGACCTACTTATACAAATACTCTTGTGCTATTCCATTGTTTTAATTTTAGATGATTTAGTAATGATAATATGGGGAGATGAATTTTTATCTGGCATAGGTGTTCCAGAAATTTTCCAAATACCACCATTATTTATTTTTGATGCAATTATACCTCCTTTTCATCTAGTAATAATATCTATTAGTTTGCTAACAGGTATTGCTCTCTGGTTGCTTATGACTAAAACTCGCTTTGGACACTTAGTAAGAGCTACAGCAATTAACCCTAGTATGTTAGAGGCATTAGGAATTAATACAACTTTTATAAAGGCATCTGTTTTTATGCTCGGTAGTTTTTTGGCTGGCTTTGGAGGAGCATTAGCAGCTAGTTTAGGAAGTATTGTTTCAGGAATGGGAAATTCTATTCTTATTGAATCTTTTATAGTGACGGTAATAGGAGGAATGGGTTCAATAGGGGGTGCTTTCTTGGCATCTATCATAATTGGAATGGCAAGATCATTTGGAGCCGTGGCTATGCCTTTATTCACAGATGGTTTAATGTTTTTAATAATGGTATTAGTTTTAGTTCTGCGTCCTCAAGGACTTAGGGGCGAAAAAAAATGATTACATTTTTTAAACAAGATAATTTTTTTAGAGATGCAACAATAGCATTTTTATCTTGGTTGTTATTAATTGGAATATACTATTTAATACCAGATCCTGGTATTCACGATATAATTCAAAAAGTATTTATATTAGGGCTTTTTGCTCTTTCTTTAAATATATTAATTGGATATTTAGGATTAATAGCCTTTGGTCATGCAACTTTTTTTGCAACAGGGGCTTATACATTAGGTTTGTTTTTACAATCAAATTTCATCATAGACTATAACCTTGGAGCTCTATCTATCCCAATAGCCATAATTTTATCCATATTGATATCAGGAATTTTATCCGCGATTATCGGAGCCATTTGTATAAGATTGAAAGATATATATTTCTCTTTTTTAACACTAGCTTTTCAAATGTTTATTTACAGTATTATTTTAGCATTAGTTGACATAACAGGAGGAGACCAAGGATTAATGGGAGGATTTCCTAAACCTCCTTTTTTAGGTTTGGATTTAGGACAGCCATTTGACTTTTATATTTTCACACTATTCGTTTCTATATTCGTCATTTTGATGCTCAGACAATTAATTGAATCCTCATTTGGCTATGGTTTAAGAATGATCAGAGATAACCCTGAAAGACCTTCTGCTTTAGGTTTTAATATAAAAAACCATAAACTTATTGCCTTCATTTTAGCAGGATCTATAGCTGGCTTAGCTGGATCACTTCAAGCCCTTCTAGATGTAGGGGCATATCCTGAGTGGGCATTTTGGTCAAAATCTGCAGAACCCCTATTCATGATACTTTTGGGAGGCATGCATACATTTTTAGGCCCTCTAATGGGAGCATTAATATTTGAAATACTTAACGATTTTGTAACTGCTAATACCAGATACTATGGACTAGTTCTTGGTTTAGTAATACTTGGGTTTGTATTAGGTTTGAGGCAAGGTTTATTAGATTGGTTATTAATGCAATTTAATAGGAAATAAATTAGATGCTTAAATTAATTAATTTATCAAAAAGTTTTGGAGGCATTTTTGCAACAAATAATGTTTCTTTAGAATTAAAAAAAGAATCAATAAATGCTGTCATAGGACCTAATGGTGCTGGAAAAACTACTTTATTTAATTTGATAACAGGAAAATTAAAAGCAGATTCAGGAAAAGTATTTTTAGAAGAACAAAATATCACTAATTTAAGTGAAACAGAAATTACTCATTTGGGAATTGCAAGAGCTTTTCAGATAGCTAATATATTTCCAACTCTCTCTGTTTATGAATCAATAAAGTTAGCAATTTTGTCAAAAAAACATGGATTGTATAACATGTGGGGTAGATTTAGCGACCATTCTATAAATATCGAAGCTAATCAAATAGCTAAATTATCTGGGTTATATAAAGTAAAAAATATTATTTGTTCTGAGTTAAGTCACGGAGATCAAAAATTATTAGATATAGCCTTAGCCTTAGCTCTAAAACCTAAAATATTGCTTTTAGATGAACCCACTGCAGGAATGGGACCAGAAGAAAGGTGGATGATGATTAGTAGAATTAAAGACCTCTGGAAAAAAACTAAAATGACTATTTTATTTATAGAACATGATATGGATATAGTATTTGATATTGCACAAAAGATTTATGTCTTACAACAAGGTAGAGTGCTTGCCGAAGGATTACCGAAAGATATAAAACAAAATCAAAATGTAATAGATGCTTATCTGGGAGGAGGATAAAGAAAATGAGTTTTCTTGAAATAAAAAATCTAAATGCCTCATATGCTAGAAGCCAAATTTTATTTGATTTAAATATTGATATACAAGAAGGCAAAATCACAGCATTACTAGGAAGAAATGGAGCAGGAAAAAGTTCCACATTCAAAGCGATAACAGGGATGATAAAAATTAATTCAGGATCTATCGCATTAAACAACAAAGATCTAACTAATAAACCAACTTATTATAGATCAAAAAACGGAATAGGTTATGTTCCAGAAGAAAGAGAAGTGTTTCCAGAACATCTTAGGTGTCGCATCACGTTCATGATGTATATG
>CAZUXH010000088.1:0-6122 GCA_964624655.1 uncultured Rhodospirillaceae bacterium
AAGAAGATAGTAATAGTACTCAGCGGTCCTTGGCTTTAGAACTTGGGATTGCATTAGGTTTAGCTAATACATACCTTAGAAGGTGCGTTGATAAAGGTTTGGTCAAAATTAAGCAGGTTCCTCGCAATAGATACTCTTATTATCTAACTCCACAAGGATTTACAGAAAAAACCAGAATAACTGCAGAATATTTTAAGTCTTCATTTTTATTATTTAGAAAAGCTAGGAGAGAATTTGAAAATATTTTAATTGAGTGTGATAGGCGTGGAAAAAAGGAAGTTATTTTATCAGATATTTCTGATATTGCAGAAGTAGCTATATTGGCTAGTTTGGGATTAAATTCTAATATAATAGGGGTTTTAGGAAGCAGAGAAGGTCATTTTTCTGGTTTAGAAATATTAAAAGAGGATGGTTTAAAAATTAATTTTGACCTTATAATTATTACTTCATTGCAAGACAGTATGACTAGATACGATTCTCTTAGAAGTTTGTATGGTAAAGAAAAAGTACTTCTCCCTAAAGTCCTTAGTAAAGTAAATTTAGGAAAAAAATCATGAATAGATGGTATGTTATAAATACAAAAGCAAATAATGAAATTTTTGCTATGAACAAATTAAGAAGCCAAAATTATAAAGTTTTTTGTCCTAGTTATGTAAGTATTATAAAACATGCCAGACAGTTTAAAAAAATTATAAAACCTTTTTTCCCGGGCTATTTGTTTATATATCTAGATATACAAGAACAATCCTGGATGGATATAAATCACATGGTAGGTGTAAAAAGAATTTTAAATGATGGTAGTTTACCTCTAGCAATTAACGATTCCATAGTAGAGGACCTGAAAAATATGCAAAATGATGAAGGTATTATTGATGATCCAATATTGAATAAATGTAAGGTAGGACAAAAAGTAATGATAAATGATGGTGTCTTTAGAGGATTGAAAGGAATTTTTAAGGGCCTAACTGCGGGTCAAAGAGTAGAAGTTTTGTTAAATATGTTGGGAAGGAACTTAACTGTTAAGTTTAATACATTACAAATATCAACAATTTAAATATTGTTATGTATTGAATAATTATTTTCTAAAGGGACTTCACCCTAATGGCGGAGCTTGCTGAATTTTAAAAATGAGAAGTAACTCAAAAAAAAAGAATATAGTTTGCGTAGTGGCTCATCCAGATGATGAAGTTCTTGGTTTGGGTGGCACGCTGATAAAGCATGTAAATTGTGGGGATAAAGTTTTTATAGTTATATTATCTGAAGGGGAAGCCTCAAAAAACAATAAAAATAAAAAAAATCCATATAGAAAAGATAATGCTAAACAATGTTCAGAAATTATGGGGACAAGTATTTATCGTGTTTTTGATTATCCAGATCAACAATTAGATACAATTGCAATTCTAGAAATTATTAAAGAATTAGAAAAAATTTTTATAAAAATTAAACCAGATATTGCATACGTGCATTTTCCTTGGGATTTAAATAAAGATCATCAAATATCAAGCCAAGCTGCCTTTACTGCACTAAGACCAATGAGTAATTCTAATTATTTAACAGAAATAAGAGCATTTGAAACACCTTCATCTACAGATCAATCGCCTCAAGGAGGGGAATATCTATTTAAACCAAATTTATATGTCTCAATATTTAATGAATGGAATGATAAAATAAAAGCTATGAAGTCTTATAATAAAGAACTTGAAAATTTTCCACATCCTCGTTCACTAAAATCTATAGAAGCTTTATCAATTAAAAGAGGAATGGAATCAGGATGTAAAAAAGCAGAGGCATTTATGGTTTTAAGAAAAATATGGAAGTAGTAGAACTCTTTTAAACCAATATGTATGATATTAGAAAAATCTATAAAAAATTAAGGAATATAATAGGTAATTTTATATACCTTAAAGTGGTTTCTACTATAACTACCGGTTACTTAATATCTATATCTCTTATGGTGATGATTTTTGATGCTATGAGTATTATTTCTATAATGCCTTTAATTGACTTTATCCGCTATGGACAAGACATACAAATATATATTGCTGAAAGGGAATATGCAGAAAAATTAATTAGTCTTTATTCCTATTTTTATATTCCTTTTAATTTATTTTCTCTATCTTGTTTAATTTTACTCCTAGTACTTCTGAGGCAAACTTTTAATCTATTAGAGGTGGTTCAGTCAGAAAAAGTAAGACTTCAAATGAGTAGAGATTTATCTTTTAAGTGCTTTACTAGTATTATATCAGCTAGCGCTAATTTCATTCGAACCATTAAAATGGGTCAATTTTCAGTTCTTTGTGAACGAGAGAGTAATGAGGTATCTCTTTTATATAGAAATTTTCTGAATATTTTTAGTGCTACCTCTCAGATTGCTGCTTACTTTGTAGTAATGGCTTACATATCTATTTACAGTACTATAATTGTATCCGTAATTATTACCTTTTTGCTGTATTCTATGGCAATATTTATTAAGAAAGCAAATATGGCTTCTGTAGATGCTGTTAATACAAGAAAGACTTTTTATTCTTCACTAACAGAAAATTTTATTTTATGGAGATTATTTAAATTCAGCCAAGCTCTCAATAAAGAGAATAAATACATATTAGGATTAGCAACAAAATATGCTGAAACCCAATTAAAAATAGTTAGGTACAATTCTTTAGCAAGACTTCTTATAGCAGTTTTGGCAATGGCATTTTGTATAATAATTTTAAACATACTAGTTCAATATGCGAAGTTAGAACTTACTACGATTGCTTTTTTTGGTTTGATTTTTATTCGCTTAATTCCACTGGGATTGAGATTAAATGTACTAATGAGTGGTTTTGCTAAATTAGAACCATCTTTATTAGTAGTAAGCAATGCGTTAAAAGAAGCAGTTGCTAACAAAGAAAATCTGCGACAGGGAAATACCTTTAATGGAGTTTTTACTAATTTGAAATTTAGAAATGTTAGTTACAAGTATTTGGATGCTGAGCATCCTGCTTTAGAAAACATTAACCTAACTATACCATCGAATAAAATTACTGCCATAGTGGGAAAATCTGGGGCTGGCAAGTCAACTCTACTTGATTTAATTCCAAGACTTATACTTCCAACAAGTGGTGTAATTAAAATAGATGATATTAATATAAATGACTTATCTTTAGCTTCTCTTAGAAAAAATATAGCTTTTGTGTATCAAGATAGTATTCTTTATGACGCGTCCATAAAGGAAAATATTAAGTATTTTAATATGGAAGCATCTGAATCAGATTTTGAGGAGGCATGCGTATTATCAGGCGTAAAAGATTTTATTGATAAATTACCAGGGAAATATGAATATAATGTATTTGAGGGAGGTCAAAAACTATCAGGTGGTCAAAAACAAAGAGTAATTTTAGCGAGGGCTTTTTTATCAAAAGCTACAATTTTAATAATGGACGAAGCAACTAGTGCTTTAGACAATGAATCAGATAAAAATATAAGGAAATCTTTAAGAAAAATGGTTACATTGAAAGAAAAAACGGTGATATTAATTGCTCATAGAAGAAATACTATAAAAGAAGCTGATTTTGTTGTGTATATTAAAAACGGTACTACGGTGGCTAAAGGTAAACCCCAAGAAATTTTTAATTCATTTCCGAGTTTATAAATATATAAGATTATCTTTAATTATTACGGTATAAGGAAAAAAATTGAGCTTAAATAATAAAAATATTTTAATTACTGGGGGCACTGGGTCTTTTGGTGTTAGATGTGCACAAACTATCCTAAAAAATTATAGCCCTAAAAGATTAGTTATTCTTAGCAGAGATGAGTTAAAACAATTCGAGATGTCTCAAAATCTATCAGAAACTAAGTATCCCTGTTTGAGGTATTTTATAGGTGATGTTAGAGATAAAGAAAGAGTTAATAGGGCTTGTGCTGAAGTAGATATAATTATTCATGCTGCTGCAATGAAACAAATTACTGCAGCGGAATACAATCCAACAGAATGTATAAGTACAAATATTATAGGAGCTGAGAACATAATAAATGGTGCAATATTAAACAATGTTGAAAAAGTTATAGCGATATCTACTGACAAAGCTGCAAATCCCATAAATTTATATGGTGCTACGAAATTATGTTCAGATAAACTTTTTGTGGCTGCTAATAATTTGGCGGGAAAACATAAGACAAGATTTGCGGTGGTGAGATATGGAAATGTTATTGGTTCTAGGGGAAGTGTAATTCCATATTTTGAGAAGTTAATTCAAGAAGGTAAAACTAAACTTCCTCTCACCCACGTTGATATGACGAGATTTGTTATTACTCTAGATCAAGGTGTTTTATTTGTTCTAAGAGTTATTGATAAGATGTATGGAGGGGAAATTTTTATTCCAAAATTACCTAGCATAAAAATTATAGATCTTATTCAAATCCTTGCAGGAAAAGGTAATTATGATCTTGTAGGAATTAGACCTGGAGAAAAATTACATGAAGTAATGATACCAAAAGAAGAATCTTTTAACTGTGTTGACTTTGATGATCACTATATAATAACTCCGATGTTTACTTGGTGGGACGATAAGAATTTTAAGAAAAATGTAGGTGTTAAAGGTAAAAAGGTATCGGAATCATTTGAATATTCTAGTGATAAAAATTCACAGTGGGTTGATTTAAATCAAATTAAAGAATTAATATCTATAATTAAATAAAAATCACAAATAATGGGCCCTAAATTTATAAAAAAACTTGCTATTAGAGTTTGCACTGATAGTAATTATGGAAAAGGTCATCTGACGAGATGTATTGCTATCAGGAGTTTTATTAAATTCAAAACCACCTGGTATATTGACCTTAAGGACCATGAAATTATTAATATGATACCTGAAAAAGATAAAATTGTTATAGAAGGTAATGCCTCTAGCTGTATTAAAATAAAAAGTGATATTAAAAAGAAAAATATTTCAATGGTTTTATTAGATAGTTCTGCCATTTCAAATGTCGAATATTTAAAAATTAAAAAAAATGTTCCTTTAGTTATTATTTCTGATCTGATGAAAACAATTAATGCAGATCTTACTATTTATCCACATCCTGTGTCTCACCAGTTTAGTAAAAAAAGTAATTTTTTAAAGGGTTTAAAATATTCACTAATTAGAAAAAATTATAGAAGCGAATATAATTTTAAAGACTACAAAAAAAAAGAATTCAACATTCTTATTTCCATGGGAGCTATAGATAAAGCAGGGGTTACTTTAACAGCTGTAAAAACTGTTAAAAAAATATTACGTAATACTTCATATAAGTTAAAAATATTTATAGTTTTAGGTAGTAATTCACCTTTAAAAACCCATGTGAGATCAGCACTCAATTTAGAAAAAAGTTTTAAGATAGTTGTTAATCCAAAAGATATGAGATTTTTATATTGTAAAACTACTCTTGCAATAGGTGCTCCTGGTCAATCTCAAATAGAGCGTTTAGTATTTGGCATACCATCTATACTAGTTTCACAAAATAAAATTCATAAACCTCTTATAAGGCAATGGGTTAAATTAGGGTGTAGTTTACAAGCAGATAATACAGTTTATTCTTTATATAAAAAAATTTATTTTTTGTTATCTAATAGAGAATCGTTGAAAAAAATGCAAATTAAATCAAAAAATATTATCGATGGTTTAGGGGCTCTAAGAGTAACATCAAATATGTCAAAAGTGACGTTAAATGATAAAATTTCCATACATTAAACCTGAAATTTCTTCAGAAGATAAGAAACGAGTTCTCGAAGTTTTAAGTAGTGATTTTTTGACTCAAGGGCCAATGCTCAAAAATTTCGAACTAAACATAAGTAAAAAATTTAAGGTAAAAAATACTATTGTATGTAATTCAGGTACTTCGGCTTTACATCTAATTTATAGTTCGTTGGGCTTGAATAAAAAAAATGGATTGTTAACTTCCCCCATAACTTTTTTATCTACTGCTAATGCCGCAAAAATGTGTAATGCACCTGTTGTTTTTGCACACGTAGATGAAAACACTGGTTTATTAACTGCTGAAACGATCGATGAGGCTCTTAAAAATTCTAAAGTCAAAATAAAGGTTATTTGTGTTGTTCATTTAGGTGGAAGAGTTTGTGATATGGCAGAAATTGCTAA
>CAZUXH010000089.1:0-4352 GCA_964624655.1 uncultured Rhodospirillaceae bacterium
AAGAAAAAAAGAGTTTAAAAATTATAGTTCCACCCTGGAGACATGATATTAATTATGAGGCTGATATAGTAGAAGAAATTTTAAGGATTAATGGTTTTGACAATATTCCCAGTAAAATTTTATATTTTGATCCTAGAAATTTCAGTCCAGCTTTGAACCTTGGTGAAAGTAGAAGTAAGATAGCTAGGGATGCGTTAGCTAGAAGAGGTTTAATAGAGGCTGTAACTTTTTCTTTTTTATCTAAAATTGATGCTGATATGTTTTCTAGTAATAATAAATCAGTTGTCATAGATAATCCAATATCAGAAGAACTCTCAACCATGAGAACTTCTTTGCTTCCTAACTTATTAAAAAATATAAGAAAAAATATTAGAAATGGATTTTCTAACAATGGTGTTTTTGAAGTTTCTTCTGTTTTTTTTGGAGAAAATGATGAGGACCAAAAAATGGCAATATCTGCAGTAAGAGAGGGATCAGCGATAGGTAGGCACTGGGACTCTAAAGAAAGAAAAGTTGATGTGTATGATATTAAATCAGATGCGCTAGAAGTACTTTTTGCTTTGGGCGTAGATGAGACTAAGGTGATATTTTTAAAAAATGCGCCAAATTGGTTGCATCCTGGAAAATCAGGATCGTTTAATATGGGAAAAATCCAGTTAGGGTATTTTGGAGAGATTCATCCACAAATAGCACAATATTATAAATTAGATGCAGTTTGTTTCGAGTTGTTTCCTGAAAATATTCCTGGAAAAAATATAGAAGTTCCTAAATCAGAATTTAAATTTCATTCTTTAATGCCATTCAGAAGAGATTTTTCATTTCTAGTGAAAGATAACGTTATGTCCGATGTAATAATTAGTATAATAAGGAAAATAGGTGCAAAAAATAAATTAATAGACGTTTTGGATGTTTCTGTTTTTGACGTTTATCAAGAAAGAACAAATAAAAAAGAAAAATCAATAGCAGTAGAGGTGTTTTTACAACCTTTAATTTCTACACTTAACGAAAAACAAATTTTAGAGATTTCAGAAAATATTATATCTAAGGTAAAAAAAGATACAGGAGCTGTTCTGAGAAGCTAAACTATATTGGAGGAGTGGCCGAGTGGTCGAAGGCGCACGCTTGGAAAGCGTGTATACAGGCAACTGTATCGTGGGTTCGAATCCCATCTCCTCCGCCACAAGATACTAGATATATTAAAAAGAATTGTGTAAAAAAGAGAGTCTTATAGATGATAAAACATTACTTTAATTATTTTTTTTGTATAAACCACAATACATAGAAGATCTTCTTTTTAAAAAATTATCTGAAAAAAGGTTGTTTAATAATCTATTTAATAATACATGAAGCCTTGGAAACTTATGACTATAGTTAAAAAAGAATACATTTATATATTCCCCGCTTATTTTTTTATATCCAACGCTTTTTAATATTTCGTCACATTCTTCTTTTGATATTCTATAATGAGCAAATCCTTTATCACTTTTTTTTTCTAATGAAATTCCTTTCCATCTGTAAAATTCTCTATTAGGAACTTGAATTGCTAAATAACTATTTTTATTATTTAGTTTATATAGTTTTTGGCATACTTCTTTCAAATTCTCAAAATATTCTAAAAATCCAGAAGATAATATGAAATCATATTTTTTTTTGGGATTAAAACTCATAAATTCTGTTTGGTGAGCTTGAAATTTTTTTTGAATATTTTTAGGAAATTCTTTTATTATAATATTTGCAGATTTAATCATACTCATAGATAAATCAATCCCAAGATAAGAACTTATAGTAGTAGGAATTATTGGTATAAAATCCCCAGAACCGCAACCAACGTCTAATATATTATCAGGGGATATTTTGTTGATGATTTTTTCAAACCATTTAATTCTTAAAAAAAATGGAAAATTATTTGAATTGATATTTTTAGAATATAAAGATTGCCATTTTCCTGTTGAGGCATAAGTTTCAAAATGGTCCTTAACAAATTCTGTATGTTTATTATTTGCGGTCATTTATTGTCTTAATAATTTCGTTTTATAAAATATTTTAATTAAATTATTCCTTATTTTATATATAATAGATTTTTCTTTAAGTCTATTCCGTATGTGTCTTTCAATATTAGGTTTATTATTAGACATACCTATGCGCTCAATTTTTAACAGCCCATCTTCACTTTTATGATTTATAGAACCAGTAGCTTTTATAAGTATGCTATCGCTGTATTTTTTAACTAGAGATAAAGTTTCATTGTTATAACTGTCATCAGAACCAAAAGGAATAGCTAGTAACTTAATATACTGCGATAATTTTTTTAATTTTAAATGGGAATGTTTTATTTCTTTTTCTTGTTCAATTTTATTCAAATTTGCTAACCACAAATGATGGCTTGTATGATTTCCAAAAGTAACTAATTGGTTATTGAATTTTTCTAAGTCATCCCAAGATAAATAAATGTTATTTTTTATCCAACTTTTAGAGACAGATTTTTGAAGCTTGTCTAACTGATTTTTGGAAGAAGTTTTTTTTAGTAAAGACCATAAAGGTTTCTTAAAATTAACGTGTTTAAAATTGTTTTTTATATCTTCTTCTTTCATAAACCTAGAAATATATTCACATAAAATGCTTTCTGATAGATGAGTTTGATCTAAAAAAGCAGTATTTAGAAACATTGTAAATGGAATATTACTTTTAGAAAGTATTGGTTCTACGTTTTGCTGTAAGCTTTTAAAACCATCATCAAAGCATAAAACAGCTAGTGGTTTTTTTATCTTGATAATTTTTATTTTTTTAATAGAGTCTATTGCTTCTTTTATTGTTACAATTTGAAAATTTCTATGTATAAATTTTATCTCAGATTCAAATCTTTTTGGAGAGGTTCTAATCCCATTAGGAATAGTCTTATCATTAGACACATCATGCCAATAAAAAAAATATACTCCATGTTTCAGCATAATCGATTGAACCTTATTATATTATTTCAACTATAAAATTATAAATCATTAATCCAAGTTTCGTTATAATTATATGCCTTGTCATCTATAAGAATATCAAAATGAGGTTTTCCCATTCTTAATTCATGAAATTTTAATCCCCAAGATTTTAATTGAGTAAAAGTAAGGTCATATCCTATTTTTTCAGCTTTATCCTTGTTATTATTACTTCGCTTCATATACCTAGCTGTATAAATTATAATAGTATTTCCATCATCAAAAAGAGTATTTACTTTTTTTATTGCGTTAGAGTATGGTTTTGCTTTTGTATAGTCACCATTAGTTTGCGAACAAATGGTCCCATCTATATCAATATAAATAACTCTTTTATTCATAAGCTTTCTCTATAATTTACTTATATATTTGAAGTAAAATAAGATTAATAATTTAAATATTTGATTAAAGTTTACAAAGCAAAATATATATTCTAAGTTTGAATATATCATAATCGTATTTTTTTATAAGAAATATTATAGGATTTTTGTTTGTCCGGCAATTCTGTTAAAAGCGAGATCACCTTTATAGCCGAAATAGGCTTAAATCATAATGGGAATCTAGACCTTTTACATTCATTAATAAAATCTAGTAAGGAAGCTGGAGCAAATATATCTAAGCTTCAACTGGGATGGAGAGGTAATGAAGGAGAACTAAATCATATTAAGGAGAAAGATTTAGAAAATATTTTTAATATTGCTGCATATTATGATCAAAATTTAATGTTTTCGATTTTTACCCCCGAGGCTTTTAAGATGATTAAACCTTTTAAACCTAAGTACTATAAAATTGCTTCAAGAACTGTCGTCGATGATCCTGGGCTTGTTGAGTCTATTTTGGAAGAAAATATTCACACATATATATCATTGGGTTTTTGGAAAAAGGAAGGTTTGCCTTTTTTAAAGAGAGATAATATTGATTATTTATGGTGCAAATCTGTTTATCCAACTCCATCATGGGATTTAAAAGATTTACCAAAAAAATTTGATAAAAGTTTTTACTCAGGAATAAGTGATCATAGTGTTGGAATAGAAGCGAGCTTGTTAGCTATTTCTAGAGGGGCGCTAGTGGTTGAAAAGCATTTTACTTATGATAAATCCGATACTACTATTAGGGATCATGCATTGAGTATTACTCCAATAGAATTTTCACAATTAGTTAGTCTAGGAAAAGAAATTTCTAAGATAACTTATCAAAGTATTTAATATATATAATGATTATTTTTACTACTGATACCTTACATCACCGTTACTTTATATCTTATTTGGTTGAAAAAGGTTTTGTGCCTAAATGTATTTTTTTAGAAGAAACCTCTGTTACTCCAAAATTCCCTATAGGACCCATATTTGAAGAAGAACAAAATAAATTTGA
>CAZUXH010000089.1:4362-5960 GCA_964624655.1 uncultured Rhodospirillaceae bacterium
TCCTTTAATTTATATAAAACTCCTAATATCAATAGTCTTTTGGATAAGATAAAAATTTATAATAATGAACAACTAGTTGTTTTTGGAACTAGAAAAATAGATGATAATATATTGAATAATTTTAAAATTCCACCAATTAATATTCATAGAGGTGATTCAAGAAGATATAGAGGTCTTGATTCGGATCTGTGGGCAATTTATCATAATGATTATGACTCTATAGGAGTAACAATTCATGAAGTTGTTCCTCAGTTAGATAAGGGTAAAATTATTTATTTTAAAAAAATGAAAATTATAAAAAATATGTTATGTAGTCATATAAGATATTATACCACTGTTATTGCTTCAGAGTTAGTTGTAAAAATATTAAAGCAAAATTATATTATTAAAAAAGATGGAGGAAATGGAAGGTACTATTCTTTTATGCCGTTAGATCTTAAAAAGATAGTAGAGAAAAAATTTAACTTATATTGTGCTGAGATATAGAGAAAATATAATGATATCAATTAATAACTTTAATAGAAAAATTAATGAAGAAGCTCTAATATTACTTTATCATGGAGTAACTGATTATGATAATTATGGTTTGGTAAATTCTTCTGGAAAGCATATCAATCACAAGGAATTTGAAAAGCAAATGGAGTATATTGCAAATAGAACTAATATTATTTCTTTAGATGAATTTTTAGAGATTAAAAGCAATTCTAAGCCTTTGCCGCCAAAAACTACTATAGTAACTTTTGATGATGGTTTTAAAAATAACTTAACTATAGCAGCACCCATCTTAGAAAAATATCAAATTAAAACGACATTCTACATATCGGCAGGTATAATCAATGAAAATAAAATGTTTTGGGTAGATATAATAGAGGATTGCATATTGCGCTCTAAAAAAAAAGTTATAACTTTAAAAAATTTTTCTAATAATTTTGCTGACATTGAAATCGCAGATGGACAAAAAAAAATTATAGCAATTAATAAAGTAAAAAGCTTTGCTAAGTCTCTAAGGGTAAATAAAAAAAATATATTAATAGAAAACTTAATTGAAGCAACAAATATCCAGCCATCTTCGAAAGAAGCTAAAGAATATGAAGTTATGACATGGAACGATATAAGGGAACTTAATTCTAATCCTTTGTTTTCAATTGGGGGACATTCTATGTATCATGATATTTTGACTAGCTTATCTAAAAAAGATATGGAGAGAGATATTGTTAATTGTCAAAATCTTTTAACAAATAAATTAGGTCAAGAAATAAGACATTTTTCATATCCCGAGGGCAAATCAAGCGACTATGACGATAATGTAATAGAAGTTTTAAGAAAAATTGGAGTGAAATGTTCTCCTACAGCAGAGTTGGGACTAAATTCTAAGGATTTGGATCCATTTAAATTAAAGAGAGTAATGGTAGGGATGATGGATATTAAATTTCCATTTAGTTTATAATATGAGTGCGGCTGTTATTGCGGCTAGAATGGCTTCTACTCGAAGGCCAGGTAAGGCTTTAGCTGATTTATGTGGGAAGCCAATGATCGAAAGATTGTCAGAGAGGATTTTGTGTTCTGATCAAGTAGATCAAATTATTTTAGCTACTACA
>CAZUXH010000090.1:0-5888 GCA_964624655.1 uncultured Rhodospirillaceae bacterium
AGAGAGGTTGTATTATATAGCTCAAGCCCAGATATATGAAAATTTTAAAGTTATTATTGTTTCAGAAGGTGATGCTATAAATACAAAAGATATAACCTCTTCAATAAAACAACAATTGTTATCTTTTGATGTTGATCCGAGTTATATTCAGGTAATGTTTGACAATTCTGCCAAAAAAGATTTTTTAAGAGTAAAAATATTAAGATAAGATTTTTTTAAATTCTATAAGGGTATAGAAATGGTTCTAAAGCATGAATTTGATAGAATATCTCGTTTACCGAATTATGTTTTTTCTGAAGTAAATTCAATGAAAGCTTTAGAAAGATCAAAAGGATCGGATGTAATAGATTTCGGAATGGGAAACCCAGATTTACCTACACCTAAACACATAGTAGATAAACTTTGCGAAACAGTTAAAGATGCAAAAACACATCGGTATTCTGTTTCAAGAGGCATAATAGGTTTAAGAAAAGCTCAAACTAATTATTATAAAAGAAGATTTGATGTGGACCTTAATCCTGAAAATGAAGTTATAGTAACCCTAGGTTCAAAAGAGGGTCTAGCAAATCTTGCGTCTGCAATAACTTCAGAAAGGGATCATATTTTAGTTCCAAATCCCAGTTATCCAATTCATCCTTATGGTTTTATAATAGCCGGAGCTACTGTGCTGTCAATTGCAAGTAATCCTGATGAAACTTTTTTGTTGAATTTATCAAAAATGGCCTCCTCTTCTAAAAATAATGTAAAGGCGTTGGTTTTAAATTATCCTAATAATCCTACAACTAAGTTTGCAAGTTTGGAGTTTTTTGAAGAAGTAGTAAAAATTTGCAAAAAGTTCAATATATTTATTTTATCAGATATAGCTTATGCAGAAATATACTTTGATTGTCCTCCTCCTCCTTCTATACTGCAAGTGAAGGGGGCAAAAGATATATCAGTAGAATTTTCTTCTTTGAGTAAATCATATTCTATGCCTGGTTGGAGGATAGGATTTGCCTGTGGCAATAAAAAATTGATTGAAGCGTTGGCAAAAATTAAATCTTATTTAGATTATGGTGCGTTTACTCCTGTACAAGTTGCAGCAACTGCAGCTCTCAATGGCCCCCAAAAATGTCTTGATGAAATTAGGAATCACTATAAGTTAAGAAGAGATGCTCTTCTAAGTGGCTTAAATAGGATAGGATGGAATAATATTAATACACCCTCAGGAACTATGTTTATATGGGCTCCGCTTCCAGAAAGATACAAAAATATTGGTTCTTTGGAATTTTCTAAAAAACTACTAAAAATAGGAAAAGTTGCAGTTGCGCCAGGCATAGGGTTTGGATCTAATGGGGAAGGATGTGTGAGGATTAGTTTAGTTGAAAATGAGCACAGAATCAGACAAGCAGTAAGAAATATTAAAATATTTTTTGAAGGGGATCGATAGTTTACAAATGAAAAATTTTTTTTCAATAGGTATTGCAGGCTTAGGGAATGTTGGCTCAGCTACTGTAAATTTGATTAAACAAAATAATAGTCTCATTGCCAAAAATGCGGGAACTCCGATTAAGATAGTAGCAGTTTCAGCAAGAAATAAATTTGCAAAAAGAAATATAAAAATAGAAGATTTTGATTGGGAAGAAAATGCTACTGCCTTAGCTTATAGAGATGATATTGATGCTGTAGTTGAGCTTATTGGAGGGGAAGGAGGAGTTGCGAAGGAATTAATAATGTCGTCGTTAAACAACGGTAAGCATGTAATTACAGCTAATAAAGCATTATTAGCAAAACATGGAAATGAAATTAAAGATTTAGTCTTGAAAAAAAAAGTAGGAATCTATTATGAGGCGGCTGTTGCCGCTGCTATTCCTATAATTAATGCTATTAATTTTGGTATTTCATCTAATCAAATTAATCGTATTCAGGCAATTTTAAATGGCACATGCAACTTTGTACTTTCTGAAATGAAAAATAATAATTCTTCATTTGATTCTGCTCTTCAAAAAGCAAAAGATTTTGGTTTTGCAGAGGTTGATTCTTCATTTGATATAGATGGAATAGATTCTTCACAAAAACTATCAATTTTAGGAATGCTTGCCTACTCAGCTATACCTGAAGTAGAAAAAATTTATACAGAAGGAATCAGAAATATTTCTAAAGTAGATGTGTATTATTCTGAAAAATTAGGATATTCTGTGAAACTCTTTTGTATTGCTAATTTACAAGGAAAAAGTTTAGATTTTAGGGTTCATCCTGCTCTTATTGCAGAAGACACTATCGCTTCTCATGTGAGCGGTGCTTTAAATAGTGTATTTATAGAGGGAGATTTTTGCAATAGGTTAACTTTTATAGGTGAGGGAGCTGGGCCAAATCCAACAGCATCTTCAGTAGTATCAGATATTATTAATTCTGCTCGCAATAGAACTCAAACAAATTATTCTTTATTCTCAGAAATGAAAAAATATAACTATATTTCTATAGATGATAGAGTTGGAGCTTATTATATTAGATTCTTGGTAAAAGATATAAGAGGAGTGATATCAAATATTACATCAATTCTTAATGAAAATAGTATTTCTCTGGACTCTATTGTTCAAGATAGTAAAAATAAAAAAAAATCAGAGGTTAATATTGTTGTTATAACTCATGAAACCAAGGAAAAGAATATCAATAAAGCTATAGAATTGGTTAATAAATTGGAATCAGTATTAGAACAACCTAGGGTAATAAGAGTAGAAAAAATATAATATTTAGGAGATTTTAAATGGCAACAAGAGAAGAGACAGGAATATTAGATCGAAATTTGGCTTTAGAAGTGGTGAGAGTTACTGAAGCTGCGGCTTTAGCCGCTTCTAATTGGATGGGAAAAGGAGATGAAAAAGCTGCAGATCAAGCCGCCGTTGATGCTATGAGAGTGGCATTAAATGGTCTAGAAATAGAGGGAACTGTTGTTATTGGTGAAGGAGAAAGAGATGAAGCTCCAATGCTATTTATTGGAGAAAAAGTGGGGACAGGTAAAGGACCTAAAATAGATATTGCCCTAGATCCTCTTGAAGGTACTACAATATGCGCTACAGGTGGTACAAATGCATTAGCTGTTATAGCGATGGCTGCCGACGGCGGATTCCTCAATGCACCTGATGTATATATGGATAAAATTTCTGTAGGCCCCAATTTACCTCAGGATGTTGTTAGTTTGGATTCAGATCCATTAAAAAATTTAAAAAATTTAGCTCTGGCTAAAAAAGTTGATGTAAGTGATTTAGTGGTTTGTATTTTAAATAGACCTCGACACGAAGAGCTTATTGTTAAAACTAGAGAGGCAGGAGCAAAAATAATGTTAATTACTGATGGAGATGTGGCAGGTGTAATAGCAACTGCAAATGTTGATACTGGTGTTGATATTTATATGGGAAGTGGGGGCGCACCTGAAGGAGTTTTAGCTGCAGCTGCTCTAAGGTGTATAGGAGGTCAAATGTTTGGAAAACTTACTTTTCGTAATGAAGATGAAAGAAATAGAGCTATAAGATTAGGTGTTTCAGATTTAAATAAAATTTATTCTTTGCAAGAATTAGCTCATGGAGAAGTTATGTTTGCTGCTACTGGAGTAACTGATGGTTCTATGTTGCAGGGAGTTAGGAGAAAGGGAGCTGGAGCTACTACGAATTCTATAATTATGAGATCCAAAACCGGTACTGTAAGAACTATACTTGCTCAACATGATTTTCTTAAAAAAAACGAATAACAGCTGAGAGTAAAAGATAGTATTTTCATATGCAAAATCACTTTAATTCAGTTTCTGATAGAAAATGGTCTTTGATAGGTATAGAAGAGCGTTTAATTGATAAATTAGTTCAAGATTTAGAGATAAGCGACTTTTTAGCTAGAATAGTTAGTTCAAGAAGCAACAGTCCATTTAATTCTGTAATTGCTAAAAAGTGGTTGGATCCAAAATTAAAGTTTGATTTACCGTCTCCTTTTGTGCTGAAAGATATAGATAAAGCAGTTGAAAGAATTATAGATGCTTATAAAAGAGATGAACAAATTACAGTTTTTGGAGATTATGATGTTGATGGTGCTACATCTTCAGCTCTTATTTTTAAATTTTTTAAAATGTTTGGGAAAGAAATAAATATATATATACCTGATAGAATAAAAGAAGGTTATGGTCCAAATGTAAAAGCAATAGAAAATCTTAAAAATAACGGCACCAAGCTCTTGATAACTGTAGATTGTGGCATAACTTCCTTTAAAGAAATAGAATATGCAAATAAATTAGGTCTAGATACTATTGTAATAGATCATCATAGTCCGGAATCTAGTTTGCCTAATGCTTATGCAATAATTAACCCTAATAGGCTTGATGATGAGAGTGAGTTAGGGATGTTGGCTGCTGTAGGAGTTTCATTCATGTTTGTTAGAGCCATAAAAAGCAAACTACTAGAAAAAAATATTATTAAAGATGATTTTTCAAATAATTTAATGCAGTTGCTTGATTTGGTCGCTTTAGGAACTATATGTGATGTTGTTCCTCTGTTAGGTCCTAACAGAGCCCTAGTTAAGCAGGGTTTAAAGTTTATGTCTCTAATGAATAATAAGGGTATCAAAATGTTGTATGAAATACTGAATATTCAAGATTTCCCGAGTGTTTATCATGCAGGATTTTTGCTGGGACCTCGTATAAATGCGGGAGGTAGAGTAGGAAAATCTGAACTTGGGGTTAATCTTCTTATTACAGAGAATGCACAAGAGGCAAAGAATATCTCAAATGAGTTGGAAAAGTATAATCAAGATAGAAAAAGAATAGAAGAAGAAGTTTTTATTGATGCTAAAGGTTTAGTTCAGAAGGAAGAAAATTCTAATATTTTAATTTTGAGCGGAAAAAACTGGCATAATGGAGTTATAGGGATTGTAGCGAGCCGAGTTGCAGAACAATTTAATAAACCTACTATTATTATTTCTACAACCGATAAAGAATGCAAAGGTTCAGCGAGATCCATATCAGGAATAAATATAGGCAAATTAATAACTGCGGCTAAACAAAAAGGATTATTAATCAATGGTGGAGGCCATCCTATGGCAGGAGGAATTACTATTGAATACAACAAGATAGATGAATTTAAATCCTTTTTAAATAATCAAGTGAAAAAAAATATAAGTGATAGTAATGAGCGTATTAAGTGGATAGACTTATCTATTTCTGTGAGTGGATTAAATATCGATTTATACAAGGAATTATCAAGAGTTGAACCTTTCGGAGCTGGAAACCCAGAACCAAGGTTTTTAGTAAGTAATGCTTCAATTTTTGGATCTAGAATAGTTGGAGAAAAGCATGTAAGTTGCTCAGTTACGGATTCTACAAAAAAAAGAATAAATGCTATTGCTTTTAGAAGTGTAGGTACTAAATTGGGTAATGCTCTTCTGAATAAGAATTATTTTCATGTTATAGGAAAATTAAAGCTTTCAGAATGGAATGGAAAAGAGAGATTGCAAATGTTTATAGAAGATTTAATAGAAATTTAATAATTATATGTAATATTGAAGGTTTACTTTATAATTAAAGCATATGAAAAAGTTTGAAAAAATTAAGACTGTTGTTTTCCCAGTAGCAGGAATAGGTACTAGATTTTTACCTGCAACTAAATCTGTTGCCAAAGAGTTAATACCAATTTTAAATAGACCTCTAATTGAATATGCTGTAGAAGAGGCGCAAAGTTGTGGTTTTGAAAAATTTGTTTTTGTTTTATCTGAAGAAAAATTACAACTCACCCAACATTTTCAAAGAAATAAAAGACTTGAGAATCAATTGAGAAAAAAAAATAGCAGGCTAGTTGATTCTATTTCTCAATATAATATTAGAAATAATAAAATTTTTTCTGTAATACAAAATCAACCTCTTGGTTTGG
>CAZUXH010000091.1:0-5807 GCA_964624655.1 uncultured Rhodospirillaceae bacterium
CTCATAAAAAGTTATATAATTACTTATGGTTATAATATTCAATAATTAAATTAAAGCAATAATTTAAAATAAAATTATAATTTTTTTCCAAAACCTCCTCCACCAGGAGTTTTTATAATTATTCTATCTCCTTTATTAATATTGATTGTATCGCAAGATTTTAAAATCACATTTTTTTTATTAACTCTTTTAAGGATGTTTTGTCCTGTTAATCCTGGTTCTCCCCCTAGTATACCAAATGGGGCTACTTCTCTTCTATTAGATAGAATAGTGGCCGTTATATTTTTTCTAAATTCTATTTCTCTGATTGTTCCATTGCCTCCTTTATATCTTCCTTTTCCCCCACTATTTTTTCTTATCAGAAATTTGATAAGTCTAACTGGATAACGAGATTCGAGTATTTCAGGATCAGTTAATCTAGTGTTCGTCATGTGACAATGAATTGCACTGGTACCATTATGATCATAGCTTGCTCCCTCTCCGCCACAAATAGTTTCATAATAGCCAAAATTATCATTTCCAAACGTAAAATTACTCATTGTTCCATAACATGCAGCTTGGACTTTTAGTGCTCCATTTAATGCATCAACTATAGTTTGACTTGTTTCAACATTTCCAGCTACAACTGGAGCAGGATAAGCAGGATTTAGCATTAAATTTTCTGGTAAAACAATTGAAACTGGGATTAAACATCCATCATTTAGAGGAATATTTTCTTTTACTAAAGTTCTAAGAACATATAGTATAGCTGATCTTGTAACAGCTTTGGGTGCATTAAAATTATCAATTCTTTGAGCAGAAGTTCCTGAAAAATCAAAGGTTATATTTCTTTTGTTTTTATCAACTATTATTTGAACTTTGATAGAAGCATTGTTATCCATGCTAGTCTTAAAGCACCCATTTTTTAACTTACTTATAACTTTTCTTATTGATTCTTCAGCATTATTTTGGACATGTTTCATATAAGCAGATACTGTTTTAATTCCATATTTTTTTATAATACGTAGTATATTATTTTTTCCAGATTCAGCCGCAGCAAGTTGAGCTTTTAGGTCGGCAATATTTGATTTTACGTTTCTTGCAGGATATGGGCCTTTCAAAAACATTTTCATTATTTTTTTTTCTAGAAATAAGTAATTGCTTACTATTTTTTCTCCATTAAATACGGTTCCTTCCTGATCTATATGGGAAGAATAAGCAGGCATAGATCCAGGTGATACACCTCCGATATCAGCATGGTGGGCTCTACTAGCAACATAGAAGCTTGGAGAGCCAGTATTTTTTAAAAATATTGGTGTTATAATAGTTATATCGGGAAGGTGGGTCCCGCCATTGTATGGACTATTATGTATAAAGCTATCTCCTGGAAAAATATTTTTTTTATTTTTCTTTATTACTGCTTTAATACTCTCACTCATAGCACCCAGATGTATAGGAATGTGAGGTGCATTAGCTATTAAACTTCCATTCTTGTTAAATAAAGCGCAAGAAAAATCTAGTCTTTCTTTAATATTTACTGAGTGTGATGTATTTTGTAAAACAACTCCCATTTCTTCGGCTACAGACATAAAAATATTATTAAAGATTTCTAGTTTAATAGGATCTACATTTGTCCCTATATATTCTCTTTCTTCCTTTTTTGTTTTTTTAATAAGGAATATTGTGTCTTTTTCTATAACATTTGCTTTCCAATTAGGGGAAACCATAATTGTAGAGTGGTCGTCATAAATCATTGCAGGTCCGGTTATATAATTATTTTTTCTAAGGTTTTTCATTAAATAATATTTGGCTAATGTTTCAGAGTTTTTGAAAAACATTAATTTTTTACCCTCATTTTTAGGTAATGTTCTTCTTGAATGATCTTCATCATTTTTATCTTCATCTCTTTTAGAATTAGTTTCTAATTCGACTTCAATTCTATCAATAAATATCTTTTTATTATTATGAATAAAACCAAATCTTTTTTTATGTATTTGTTTAAATTCTTTTATACATCTGTTTACATTTTTGTGTTCCAAAGGTATACAAACCTCAGTTTCTTCATACCTAAGGAATATTCTTTTTATAATTTTAAAGACTTTGTTTTTTTTGCTAGGGCTAGAATATAATTCTGCTTTTGCTAGTTTTTCTAAAGAGTTATATTTGTGATTAAGATTTTTAAATTCTTTATAAATTTCTATACCTATTGTTTCGTGTTTAATTGATTTTAAGGTCGCGTAACCTAATCCATAGGCACTAAGAAGCCCAGAATGGGAGTTAAAAATAATGGATTTAATGCTTAATGAGTCAGCAATGTCACAAGCCACTTGTCCTGCTGCGGCACCATAAGCTACAAGAGAATGATTAGAAATATCATGTCCCTTTTGAATAGAAATGTGCCTTATAGCATTGGCCATGTTTTCAACTGCAATGTCGAGTGCGCCTCTGGCTAGCATAAATGGGTCTATCTTTTTTCCAGTTTCTTTTTCTATATTTAAACATATTTTTTTAGCTGCTAGTTTTGAGGCCTTTAAATTTAAATGTTGATTTGCATCAGATCCAAAAATCTTAGGAAAGAATGAAGCATCGAGTCTTCCTAGTATAAAATTACAATCAGTTATGGTAAATGGGCCATTGAGTCCATAACAAGCGGGACCAGGGTTTGCGCCTGCGCTATCAGGACCAACCGTTATTTTTTGTCCATCAAATTTTATTATTGAACCCCCACCTGCTGCAATAGTATTTACCACGAGCATGGGACTCTTAATTCTTGTCCCTGCAATGATATTTTCGGTAGATCGTTCGTATTCTTTCTCATAATGAAAAACATCTGTAGAAGTGCCTCCCATATCTACACCTATTAAGCCATCAAATTGTTTGAATTTTTTATTGATTTCTACTGATGCAATCACTCCACCAGCTGGTCCTGAAAGAATTGCATCTTTTCCTTTAAAGTTTTTTGAAATTGCTAATCCTCCAGAGGACTGCATAAATAGAATTTTTGTATCTTTTAGTATTTTTGATATATTCCTAGCATATTTTTGAATTACGGGTGTTAAGTAAGCATCGGCTACTGTTGTATCTCCCCTTCCTATTAAACCTATTAAGGGAGAGGTTTTATGGCTGACAGAGACATTTTTGAACTGTAGACTTTTTGCTAAATTTTCTAAAAATTTTTCATGTTTTCTGTATTTCCATCCATGTAAAAGTACTATTGCGGCAGATTTGCAACCATTTTGTAATGCATTTTTTAAAGATATTTTAGCTGTTTCCATATCTAATTCAGTAATTATTTTGCCATTACTAGAAATTCTTTCATCAATTTCATACACTTCATCATATATTGTTCTAGGAGAAATTATTTTTCTGGCAAAAATATTTGATCTAGTCTGGTTTCCTATAGTTAATGCGTCTTTATAGCCCTTTGTAATAAATAGGGCTGTTTTAGCTCCCGATCTTGTTAATAGAGCATTAGTTGCAACAGTTGTACCAATTCTTAATTCTTCTATTAAGTTTGCAGGTATTGCATCTGAACCTTTAACATTTAATATCCTTCTAATTCCTTCAATAACAGGATCATCATAAAATTGTCTGTTTTCAGATAAAATCTTTCTTGCGAAAATATTTCCTCTAGGATCCTTAGCTATTATATCAGTAAAAGTTCCTACTCTATCAATCCAAAAGTTCCATTTTTTATTATTTTTGGTCAAAGCAAAAATCTCTAAAATATAAATGATTTTTATACAAACTAAATATAGAATGTAAAATAATATATATGTTTTTAATAGAAAGTTTAAGATAAAATGAGTATTTGGGGTAAATTAATTGGAGGCGGAACCGGACTTTTGTTAGGAGGTCCTTTAGGTGCTGTACTTGGTCTGGCTGTAGGTCATGGCGTCGATTCTATAAGAAAATCAGATAAAAGCTTATTAGAAACAGAAGATGTAAATTCAGAAAACCTTTCAATTCAATATCAAGACCAGAAAAAACAGTCAGCTTTTGCTCTAGGTGTAATAGTATTAGCTGCTAAATTATCTAAGGCTGACGGAAAGGTAACACAAGAAGAAATTGATACATTTAAAAAAGTTTTTGAATTTGATATTGAGGATCAAGTTACAATTGGAAAAATTTATAATGAAGCAAAACTGCATGCAGAGGGCTATGAAGCATATGCAGAACAGTTAGTTAATGTGTTTCAGAATCAAAAAGAACTTTATGTAGAACTTATAAACTCTCTCTATAAGATAGCTTTTTCTGATGGATATTTGCATGAAAATGAAGAATTGATGATTAGGAACATATCCTTAATTTTTGGAATGCCAAACGGTGTAGTTGATTCAATTAAAGCACAATATTTAAAACAAGAACCATTTAATCTAGATAGAGAATATAAAGTTTTAGGTTTAAATTCTAGTTGTACAGATGCTGAAATAAAAAAAAGCTACCATAATTTGGTAAAAAAATATCATCCAGATTACTTGCTATCAAAGGGTTTGCCTGAAGAATTTTTAAAATTGGCAAATGAAAAATTATCTTCGATTAATCAATCATATGAGATGATAATAAAGGATAGAAAGATGAAAAATAAATAATAAGGTTTTTCCGATGCAAATTTTACATGAAGTAAGTTCCCCAAATTATGAAGAAAGAAAAGTTGGAGAAAGTTTAGATAAAATTATTATTCATTATACAGGTATGATAGATACTTTTTCTGCTTTAAAACGTCTTTGTTCTAGAAATGCAAGAGTAAGTGCTCATTTTTTAATTGATGGTAAAGGAAAAATTTGGCAATTAGTTTCAGAAGAAAAAGTTTCATGGCATGCAGGTATATCCAGTTGGCAAAATAAAACGAATTTAAATTATAGTTCTTTGGGTATAGAACTTTGTAATCCAGGGCACGATTATGGGTATTTAAAATTTCCAGAAAAACAAATATCTTCATTAGAATCTTTACTAAGAAAACTAATTGATAAATATAATATTCGTACTGAATCTATTTTAGGTCACAGCGATATAGCTCCTTCAAGAAAAAAAGATCCAGGTGAAAAATTTCCATGGAAAAGGCTTGCTAACAAAGGGTTGGCTGTATGGACAGAGAACAAAGAGGATTTACCAAAAACATATATCAAAAAAGAATTGATTTACAAATCATTAAAAGATATCGGATATAATGTTCAAAATTATTACAATGATTCCATAGTAGCATTTAAAAGGCATTTTATTCAGAGTAATTTAGACAGTGAAATTTCTAATGAGGAGTTAAAAAAATTATTGGCGATTTCAAGTTATTTTAAAAAAATTCGTAGTATTTCTTGATTTTATTAATTAAATTTTTTACTTTTACTCGTCAGGTAGCTAAGTGATTGCTTTTGAACTATGTTTGAAAGAGGAAAGTCCGGGCTCCTTGGAAATACAGCGCCGGGTAATACCCGGCAGAGGTGACTCTAGGGAAAGTGCCACAGAAAATATACCGCTTGTAAAAGTAAGGGTGAAAAGGTGCGGTAAGAGCGCACCGCTTCATTGGTAACAACGAAGGCAAGGTAAACCCCGCTGGGAGCAAAACCAAGTAGAGACAACATGCTATTAAAGCAACGTGATTTCCAACGTGTTGTCAGGGTAGGTTGCATGAGGTGTTTGGTAACAATCATCCTAGATGGATAATCACTCACGACAGAACCCGGCTTATAGGCTACCTGGCCCAAAATAATTTAACAAAAAAATATTTAACAAGCGATCATAAATAAACTAACTTATAATTGACGCACACATTTTCCCATGATATTACTATATAATCACATAAAAAACCATATGGGTGTTTGGCTATTTGG
>CAZUXH010000092.1:0-5761 GCA_964624655.1 uncultured Rhodospirillaceae bacterium
ACAAACAAAAAGTATTTTAAAAATTCAAATTTCTTAATTTCCCCTTTATATACGCTTGTAATAAAGGCTATTTGTTGAAAAGTAAAAAAGGATATTGCTAGGGGTAATTCTATTTGTTGATTCTTTATGCTACTGCCAATTAAAAAATTTATATTCAGAATGATAAAATCTATATATTTAAAAATTGCTAATATGCATAAATTAACAGTAATTGTAAGAATATAAATTGGATATAATAAGCGTGAAAAAATTAGTTTTTTATATGCTAAGTATCTACCTAGAATATAGTTAAATAATATAGAACCTATTAATAGGCTACAATATGGCAATTCCCAATAACCATAAAATATCAAAGAGAAAATAATTAGAAATATTAAAATCAGTTTCTCGCTAAAAAATCGATTTAGAAAATAGAAAATTACTAGAGTAATTGGGAAAAATAGTCCTAAAAATACTATAGAATTAAAAAGCATAATAATATTTCTAATATTTTAAATATGAAAATGATTATTCTACGATTATGTTATCTATTAATCTAATATTATCTATATAAGCTGCGACAAATAATCTAGCTTTGATTTTATTATACTCTTTGATCTCTCCAAGCTGCCTTTCTTCTCTAATTTCTAAATAGTCTATTTTATTGAAGCCAGATATTAAAATATCTTTTTTGGCATTACTAATAACTTGATCCGTACCATCACCATTAGCTATATCTTTTGCAGCTTGAGTTAGTATTTTGTACAAATTATTAGCTATAATTTTTTTTTCATTTTTTAAATAGATGTTTCTTGAAGATAAAGCTAAGCCATCTTGATCTCTAACTATTGGAATGCTAATAATTTTACAATTGATATCAAGATCTTTTACGAGATTTTTAATCATTAAAAGTTGTTGATAATCTTTTTCTCCAAAAAATGCGAAATCTGCATTGGATTGAATTAATAGTTTTGTAACAACTGTTGCCACGCCTTGAAAATGATTTTCTCTGTGCTTTCCACATAAGATTGAGCTTAATTTAGGAACATTAATACTTAAATCAAAATTCTCAGGGTACATAATTTCAGTGGAAGGTATATAAATAATATTGCTTCCAGCCTTTTCCAGCTTTTCAATATCTTCTTTCTCGCTTCTAGGGTAATCATCAAAGTCTTCATTTTCCCCAAATTGTTTTGGATTGACAAATATGGTTGAAACCACAATATCAGAATTTATCTTAGCAGAATGCACTAAATTTATATGCGCTTGATGGATAGCACCCATAGTGGGAACAATTCCAACCGTTGCTGCAGAGTTGGTTGGTTCCACTCTTCTTCTAGCAATGGATTGTTGAAGCTCAAAAACGTTTTTTACAATTTCTATAGTCATTTTTTATTAATTTTACAAAAAAATAAAGTGTAATAATATTAATTTTTTAGTTAAGTTATAAAAACAGATAATGCATAAAGCTACAATTAGTTTTGGTCAACAGTAATATTATTTATTTTTGGAAAAGAATATGAAGTCTTTTTTTAATCATAGGAATATTTTTCTTTCAATTTGTTTTTTTCTTGTCACTTTTGAAATTAGTGCAGAAGAAAATAATCAAGATATGAAAGCTTCTCCAGAAGGAGATTTTATTGAATTAAATTCATCTAAAGTTGATCAAGGTAAAAAATATATGATAGTGACTGCCGATAATAGAGCTTCTAAAGCAGCAGAAAAAATTCTTGAAAACGGAGGAAATGCTATAGATGCTGCCATAGCTGCCCAAATGGTCTTAAATCTAGTAGAGCCTCAGTCATCTGGAATAGGAGGAGGTGGTTTTTTACTATATTATAATGCTAAAAAAAATGAGCTTTTAGCTTTTGATGGTAGAGAAAAGGCTCCAATAAAATATAATACCAACATATTTTTAAAGGAGAATGGTAAAAAAAAGGGTTTTATAGAAGCAGTTTCAGGTGGCCTCGCTGTAGGAGTGCCTTCACTGCTTCCAATGTTAGAGATGGCCCATCAAAAATATGGTTTTTTAAATTGGAAAATCTTATTTAGTGAGGCAATACAATATGCTGAAAACGGTTTTATTGTGGGTAAGAGGTTATCTTCTTTACTAAAAAGAGCTCCTCATCTAACCCATAATACCAAAACAAAAACATATTTTAATATGGATGAAGGTGGTTTAAACCAAGGTGAGAAAATACAAAATCTAGAACTAGCTAAAACTTTTAAATTAATATCAAAATTAGGTTCGAAGGCTCTACTAGATGGGGAAGTAGCAAATGCTATTATTGAGGCCACTGGAAACTCACATAATCCTGGGCTATTAATTAAAGAAGACTTTTCACTTGTTAGTCCAAGAGTGGTTGAACCGCTATGCAATGTTTATAAAGGGTGGAAAGTATGTAGTATGGGTCCTCCGAGTTCTGGAGGCATTACCATTCTTCAGATTTTAGGCATAATGAGTAATTTTAAAATTGAATCTGATGTCATTGAAAATGATAAATATTGGCATTTATTCTTTGAAGCTTCAAAGTTGGCTTATGCTGATAGGGATTTTTATATAGCTGATGAGCAATATCAATTTGTTCCTATATCCTCAATGCTAGATTCTAAATATCTTAAGTCTAGAGCCTCAAGTATCAATTTTGATGGTATTAATAGCTCTGTAGGGCCTGGGAGTTTTGATATTATAAATAGCAAATTTTTTGGCAAAGATACTACTAGTGAATTTGATTCTACTACACATATTTCTATAATAGATCAATTTGGAAATGGTGCAGCTTTAACGTCTTCAATAGAATTCATGTTTGGTAGCGGAATAATGGCGTCTGGATTTTTACTGAATAATCAAATGACAGATTTTTCATTCTATCCAAAGGATTTAGAGGGACGTTTGATAGCGAATAGGCCAGATTCAATGAAAAAACCTAGATCCTCTATGTCTCCAACATTTTTATTAGATAATAATAATAATCTTAGAATGGTCTTGGGGTCTCCAGGAGGCTCGAGAATAATTTGTTATGTGGCTGCTTCATTATTGCGTTATATAGATTTAGGTATGTCAATAAAAGATATTGTTCAAAGTCCCAATGTATGCAACAGAGGATCTTATACTACGATAGAAAAAGGGCCCAAAGGTGATTTATTAGCAAAAAATATGGAAGAATATGGCCATGAAATCAAAAGAAAAAAAATGGTAAGCGGTATTCATATTGTCTATAGAGATGATGAAGGTATGCTTTGGGGGGCGGCAGACCCTAGACGAGAAGGAGCTTCTGTAGGAAAATAATATACTATTTAGAAGATTTTAAACATGAATAAAAATTTTAAAGCAAGCAAATTAAATTATGGATATTTAATTCGAAAGATTATAAGGCAATCAAAGACAGCTATACTTTCTACAGATCTTGGAGGGAAAGGATGGCCTTATGGTTCTTTAGTGCTTTCTAGCTGTGAGCATAATGCAAACCCATATTTGTTTATATCAGATCTTGCCGAGCATACTAAGGCAATTAAAATTAATAAAAAAATTTCCTTATTTTATAAGGATAATAATTTTACAGGAGATCCATTATCTGGAATAAGATTTTCTTTGCTATGTGAGGCATATAAAATGAGTATGGATAAGTCAAATTTTTTAATAAATAGGTTTGTTTTGCGTCATCCAGAATCAGCAATTTATGCAAACTTTGAAGATTTTAATATATTCGGATTGACTATCAAAAAGGTTCATATTATTGGAGGTTTTGGAAAGATATTCTGGCTGAAAAAAGAAGATGTAATTGGAAAAAACTACAAGTTATGGATGGATTCTGAAAAATCCATTATAGATTATTTTGATAATACAAAGTTTTCTGGTTATAAAATTATAGGAGTAGATTCTGAAGGAGTTGATTTTTTTATTGGAAAAAATTATTATAGGAATGATTTTGATAAAGAAGTTGATAGTCCTGAACAAGCAAAAAGAGAAATAAAAAAAATTCTAAAATAGTAAAAAAATAATAGTTTAAAAAAAAATAGTAAGTTATTATTATCATCTATTAGGCGGAGGCAACAAATGGAATTAAATAATGATCAAATTAAATCATTTAGAGATCAAGGATACGTTTTTATAGAGAATCTTTTTAGTGAAAATGAAATAAATTTATTAAATAAAGAAGCAGAAGAAGTCTACAGTGTTGAAAGACCTGAGGTAATGAAAGAAAAAAATGGTAAGACAATTAGAACTGTTTTTGGAGTGCATACCTTTAATGATATTTTTTATAAACTGGCTAGGCATCCTAGAATAGTTAAACCTGGAATGCAGCTTTTGGGTGGGGAAGTCTATATTCATCAATTTAAATTAAATGCAAAAATGGCATTTGATGGAGACGTCTGGCAGTGGCATCAAGACTTTGCTACATGGAAACATGATGACGACATGCCAGAGCCTTTGGCACTGAATGTGGGTCTTTTTTTGGATGATGTAACTCCATACAACGGGGCTTTAAATTTTATACCCAAATCACATAGAAGCGGTTATATAGATTCTTATCACGATACAAAAACTACATCCTACCCGTTGTGGACAATAAATGAAAAAACCCTTACTGACCTTGTTGATAGAGGAGGAATAGTATCACCTAGTGGTAAAGCTGGTTCAGTGATATTTTTTGATTCATCACTTGTGCATGGTTCTCCTTCTAACATGTCTCCATGGAATAGAACTATCGTTTACATTTCTTTAAACAGGACTAGCAATCATATTAGAAAATTTTCTAGACCCGAATACAAAGCTCAAAGAGATTTTGAGGCCATAAGCTGTTTGGAAGACAATTGTTTGCTGGAGAGTATGTGATAGATTTAAGTTAAGTAATATGAACCTAGATTTATTTGATAGACTGGTTGAAAGGTCAAAGACAGATAATCCAATCAAAATTGGCGTTATCGGACTAGGAAAATTTTCTACTATGTTTTTATCTCAGGCCAGGATTACAAAAGGTTTAAAAATAGTAGCCTTAGCAGATCTTGATCATAAGAGAGCAAATGATGCTTTAATATCAGCAGGGTATGATTCTAACATTTTAGTTGATTCTTTTGATAAAGCATTGAAAGAATCTTTAATTTATGTAACTGAAGATGCTAAAGAATTAGCAAAAAAAGAACAACTTGATCTTATAGTGGAAGCCACTGGAAACCCGGAAGCCGCTGTTGATCATGCTCTTGAGGCTTTTAAAGTAAAAACTCATGTTATACTAGTTACTGTTGAGGCAGATGTTTTATGTGGAGCATCTCTAGTAAAAAGAGCTAATGAGGCAGGTGTTATTTGTAGCATGGCATATGGTGATCAACCGTCTCTTATTTGCGAACTTGTTGAACGAATAAGAAGTTCAGGATTTGAGGTAATATGTGCAGGAAAAGGGACTCAATATTTACCTGAATATCATGAAAGTACTCCGGCTACTGTTTGGAAACATTATGGTTTCAGTAATCAACAGGCTCAGGCTGGTGGACTAAACCCTAAAATGTTTAATTCTTTTCTAGATGGAACTAAGTCAGCAATAGAAATGGCAGCAGTAGCAAATGCTACCGGGCTTGCTGTCCCCAAAGAAGGATTAAAATTTCCTCCTGTAGGAACTTCCGGATTAGCAGAAGTTTTAAAACCAAAAAGCGAGGGTGGAATGCTTCATAAAGAAGGTTTAGTGGAAGTAGTTTCTTCGTTGGAAAGAGATGGAAAAAAAATTGCTGATGATTTGCGTTTTGGCGTATATGTTGTTTTTAAAGCCAGCACAGAATATGTATC
>CAZUXH010000093.1:0-5558 GCA_964624655.1 uncultured Rhodospirillaceae bacterium
CCGCCGGCCCATGGCAATTATGACAATTCTCATGGTACCGCTTATCGCCTGCATCAACATCAACACTTAATGATTCTGATACAAGGAAAAGTAACATAGGAACAACTAGTTGAAAACTTTTCAACAACTCCCTCCCCCTCCTAACAGCAATATATTATTGCTTTTAAGTACATAATCTAATCATCTTAAATAAGTGATTAAAAAAACATATATACTATGGTATAGTTAACGTTATAGGAATTAATGTCAATAATATTTAAAACTTTAGTATTACAAGGGTTTTTAATAAATCTTTAATGGAATCACAATATGATACTAGGATTGGCAGGTTGGAGTGGAAGTGGTAAAACTACTTTAATAAAAGCTATTATACCTCATCTAAATAAACTAAATATATCTGTATCAACCATAAAGCATGCCCATGAAGGTTTTGAAATTGACAAACCTGGTAAGGATTCATATGTACATAGAAAAGCAGGAGCAAATGAAGTCTTAGTATCCTCAAACAAAAGATTTGCTTTGATACATGAATATCAAGGGTCAGAAATGACATTAAATGATCTTTCAAAAAAGTTACAGCCTGTTGACTTACTAATTGTAGAAGGTTGGAAAAAGGAAAAAATCAAAAAGATTGAAGTTTACAGGGAAGAATTAAACAAGCCTTTACTTGCTAAAAAAGACAAAAATATTATAGCCATAGCTACTAACAGTAAAAATATTAAAATAGATAAAATAAAAATATTATCATTGAATAAACCAAAAGAAATTGCTCAATTTATAAAAAATCTTTTGAGAAAGTCTACTAATGATTAAAAATAATTCTCTGAATAATTTAGTTAAACTTAATTATGCACTAAGAATAATTAACAAAAATATTAAATCCCTAAATAAAACAGAGTATGTTTCAATAAATAAATCTTTAGGAAGAATAATTTCAAAAAATATAGTTTCTCAAATAAATGTACCACCTCATTCTAATTCAGCAGTTGATGGATATGCTATAAGATTTAAAGATTTAAATTCCAAAACTCATAGCAACACATTAAGGGTTAAAGGGAAATCTAAAGCAGGTAGTTTTCCAAGGTTTAAATTAGGTAAAATGTGTGCTGCTCGAGTATTAACAGGAGCAATACTTCCACAAGGAGCAGATACTGTGATTATGGAAGAAAATTGTGAAGTAAAAGAAAATAGAATTACTATTAGGGGTAATATTAAAAAAGGCATTAATTACAGAGATTTAGGGGAAGATATTAAAAATAATAGCCAGGTATTTTTAAAAGGACATAAAGTGCGAGCTCAAGACATAGGTATATTGTCTTCCGTAGGCTTAAAGAAAATTAGAGTTAATAAACAAATTAGAGTTGGCGTATTTTCTTCAGGTGACGAAGTTTCAGATGCTGGTAAAAAATTAACTAAGGGTAAGCTATACGATTCTAATAGACCAATGATCATAGCTCTACTTCAAATATTAGGATGCAAAGTAGTTGATTTAGGAATATTGGAAGACAATCAAACAATAATAAAAAACAAATTCTTTAGTATTCAAAAAAAATTAAACTTAATTATATCTACTGGAGCTATGTCTTTGGGAGATGAGGATCATATAAAAAGAATACTTGATAAATATGGTAAACTACACGTATGGAGACTAGCAATAAAACCTGGTAGACCAGTTGGATTTGGTTTTCTAAAAAATACACCTATTTTAGCATTGCCGGGAAACCCTACCGCAGCATTTGTAACATTTTTAAGTATCGGCATCCCTTTAATAAACAAAATGATTGGAAATTTAAATACTTATAAAATATTTAAGGTCCCTATTTCCTTTAAATATACAAAAAAGGCCGGTAGAAAGGAATTCTTAAGAGTTAAGGCAGTAAAAATTAAAGGAAATATGATGTTAAAAAAATTTCCTATAGAAGGTGCAGGAATCCTTACTTCTACTAGCTGGGCTGATGGTTTTGCAATAATAGATGAAAATACAACTGAATTAGGATATGATGACTTGGTAAATTATTTATCATTTAATGAAATTTTAAAATAAATGCTAAAAGCACACAAATTAAATCTTCTTGGACTTAAATGTCCTATTCCTGTACTTAGAGCCAACAAAAAGATTAAAACTTATAAAAAGGATTCTGTTGTAGAGATATTAGTTGATGATCCCTCAGCCCCTAGTGACTTTAAAATACTCTGCAATACTCATAACTATAAGATAATTTCGATAACCAAAAATAAAAAATTTACAACCATAATGATAAAAAGATAATTTCTTAATTATTTGGAACACAGATGAAGAACAAATGGCAAAACATGTCTGATGATGAGAGAGAGCTTGCTTACAATCCTAAAACATCTGTTCTAGACCATGAAGAGTATCAAAACTTAGCAACATGTAGTGCTTTAAAATTTAGAAACTCTCAACAAAATAAACATTTAAATATACGCTATGGAAAAAGAAAAAAGCAAAAATTAGATATATTTTTACCAAAATTTCCTAAAAACTCTCCTGTACAAGTTTATTTTCATGGGGGATATTGGGTATCAAGAGATAAATATGATCATTCTCATTTAGCCCTGTCTTCAATAAATAATAATATTATTCATGTTTCAGTTAATTATGACCTTTGTCCTGATGTGCCTCTAAATATAATAGTAGAAGAATCTCTTGAATGTATTAATTGGGTTATAAAAAATATTAGATCTTATGGAGGGAATCCATTTAATATAAATTTAGTAGGACATTCTGCTGGAGCGCATTTAGTTGCTATGATTTTAAATAAACACAAAACATCTATTGATTTTAATATAAACTCAGCAGTTCTCATAAGTGGTATATATAACCCTATAATAACTAAATATCTAAAAGTTAATGAAAAAATTAAAATAACTGAAAAAGTCGTTAAATTGACTAATGTATTTAATTATAATCTATCAATAAGAACTAATATATTAGTTGTTATAGGAGAACTTGAACCAAAGGAGTGGGCAGAACTTTCAAAAGAATATATCATTTGGCTAAAAGAGTATGATATTATTACGAGTTTATATATAGCAAAAGGATTAAATCATTTTTCTATAATAAAATCACTTGCAAACCCCAAAAGCATTCTATCAAAGAAGTTAATAAATCTGGCTAAAAACAAATGAAAGAAAAAATTTATATACATTTAGATCCTTTAGGCGGCATATCAGGAGATATGTTTGTTGCTGCTATGATAGATTGTGATAAAAAATTAAAAAATATAGCAAAAGCAACACAAAAAAAGATTTTAAATCAAGCAAATCTAGACATAAAAAAAGGAAAGAATCAGCACATAGAGGGTACAATTTTTTCTGTTTCTATAAACGAGTCTAATGCAAACATTCATAGAACTTTTCAAGACATAAAAAATTTAATAATGAAGTGTAAAATTTCTGAGCCTAATAAAAAATTAGCAATAGAAATGTTTACAAAGCTAGCAAAAGTAGAATCTTTGATTCATGGTACTACTATAAATAAAGTAAATTTTCATGAAGTAGGTGCCTGGGATTCAATAATTGATATAGTTATTTCTGCTAAGTTTATAGAGTATTTATCAAAAAAGTATGATGTAAAATGGTCTTATAGTGAAATACCCTTAGGCGAAGGTTTTGTTATTACTCAACATGGTAAAATGCCAATACCTGCTCCTGCTACTGCTCTATTATTAAAAAATTTTTCTGTGTATACTGATGGAATCAAAGGCGAAAGAGTTACTCCTACAGGAGCTCTAATACTCTCAACAATTGCTCCTAAGTTGGGAATTTCTCCCTCACATAAAAATTCTCTTATAATAAAACAACAAGGCATAGGTATAGGAGAAAAAGATTTTAAAACTATTCCTAATATTCTTAGAGTATTAATTTTTAAAGAAAGCAAAAAAATAATAAATAATATAGATAAACAAATTTTATCTGAACTAATTTTTAATATTGATGATCAATCTCCGGAAGACCTTTCTTTATCTTTAGAAAAATTGAGAAAATCAAGAGGAGTACTAGAAGTAATACACAAGTCCTATGTTGGAAAGAAAAATAGAATAGTTTTTGAAATTAAAATTCTATGTAATATAAAGAATACAAAATCTATCATTAAAAAAATATTTTTAGAAACTGCTACTCTCGGTATAAGACATTTAAAAGTTGACCGTTTTAGCCTACATAGGGAAATATATAAAAAGGATAATTTTCATATAAAAACTTCTAGAAGGCCATATGGAAAAATTACAAAAAAGGTTGAATCTAATGACCTTAAAAATTATTCTTACCAAAGAAGAAAACAAATAAGAAAAGAATTAGAGAAATAAATGGATCTTTTACTTAAAAGCACTATAATACAGTATATAAATCTGCAACTTCAACCTACTGTAGCAGTTAGTGGAGGTATAGACAGTCTCACTTTATCAGTTTTTATTAGTAAATATCTAATACCAAATAATTTAAACGTTGCTCACGCAGTAAGTCCAGCTGTTCCATTTGAATCTACAAAAAGAGTAAAATATTTTTCTAAAAAATATAATTGGAATTTACATATTCTTGATGCCGGCGAAATGAATGATGTTAATTATATTTCAAATCCAATAAACAGATGTTATTTCTGTAAAACTAATTTGTATAGCATAATAACAAAAACTGTCTCGGGTAAAATATTTTCTGGAGCTAATACTGACGATCTAAGAGATTTCAGGCCCGGACTAATAGCAGCAAAAAATTCAAATGTTATTCACCCCTTTGTTGAAGCTAAAATAGATAAGAGCACTGTAAGAAAATTAGCAAAAAAAATGGGACTAAAAGAAATTGCTGACCTGCCTTCTTCACCTTGCCTTTCCAGTAGAATAGAAACTGGTATAAAAATTACTTCTGATTTACTAAAAAAAATAGATTCTGTTGAAAGAGAAATTAAAAATTTAATTCCTGATGCGGATGTTAGATGTAGATGGTTATCTGATGGTGTAAGAATAGAATTTAATAACCCTAATCCCAAAAAGATTAAAAATAAATCACAGATAATAAACTTAACTGAAAAAGTTTTTAAAATATCTAAAAAGTTCATAAATATTGCTAGCTATAAAAAAGGCAGTGCTTTTATTCAAGATAAAGAAAGTTTTATTAATGGTTAAAGATCATCTTTTAGATAAATTAAGAAAAAAAAGAATTGGTATTGAAGAAACTATCTTTTGCAAAGATAAGACTCTTAAACAAATTGTAAATATTACAAAAGATTTAAATAAAAAAAACTCAACATTATTTACTAAGTTAAAACCAGAATTATTTGAAAAGATTGATAGTAATTATAAAAAATATTTTTTTTATAATGCAGAGTCTCAAGTAGCTATTTATGGAAAAAAACCCTTAATAAAAAAAACTCCAAAAATTGCCATAATATGTGCTGGTACTTCTGATATGCCTGTTGTATTAGAAGCTAAGTATACATTATTAAATTATCGTGAAAATTGTGAAATATTTCCTGATTTAGGAGTTGCAGGATTATGGAGAATTCAAAATAATCTTAAATCAATTTTAAATCATAAAATTGC
>CAZUXH010000094.1:0-5256 GCA_964624655.1 uncultured Rhodospirillaceae bacterium
AACTTTCCATCCCAATCTCATTAATTGATCATAACGATAACGAGGAAATGTTCCCCTTACCCATATAAATAAAAATAATACAAACATTATTTTTATAGTAAACCATATTACTCCAGGAATTATATTTAAAGGATACACATCAAAAAGAGGTAACCACCCTCCCAAAAATAATATAACAGTCATGGCACTCATTAAAATCATACTTGCATATTCTGCTAAAAAGAAAAGTACAAATGATGCTGATGAATACTCAGTAAAGAAACCAGCTACCAAAGTAGATTCATCTTCTGGTAAATCAAAAGGTAACCTGTTTGTTTCAGCTAATGCTGAAATAAAAAAAATTATAAACATAGGCAATAAAGGAATTGCAAACCAAACTGTTTGTTGAGCTTCAACTATTTTAGTTAAGTTTAATGACCCTACGCAAAGAAGAACAGTAATTATTACAAAACCAATTGAAACTTCATAAGATACCATTTGAGCAGCTGATCGTAATGCCCCTAAAAAAGGATATTTGGAATTACTTGCCCAACCAGCCATAATTATTCCATAAACACCTAAAGATGAAATTGCAAAAAGATACATTATTCCAACATTGATATCAGATATTACCCAACCAGGAGCAAAAGGTATAACTGCCCAAGCAGCTAAACTCAAAACCATTGTTATAATAGGAGCTAAAAGAAAAACTATTTTATTAGATCCACTTGGTAAAATATTTTCTTTTGTAATAAGTTTTAAAGCATCTGCAAAACTTTGTAATAATCCAAAAGGACCTACAACATTTGGCCCTTTTCTTAATTGTATTAATGCTAAAATTTTCCTTTCAGCATAAACTAAAAAAGCAACTGATATTAATACTGGAGCTATAACAGCCATTATTTGAGCTACAATAATTAGTAACTGTAAAATATAATCATATAACATCAAGCTACTCGATTTAAAATTTCTTTTGTACAGTTAGCCATATTTACTGAAGCTCTCGAGATAGAGTCAGTCATATAAAAATTCTTAATATTATATTCTATTTCTTTATTATCAATTATATGACTTTTACCAAAATTTACTTCACTCTTATTTGGCAAGGTATTTAATTGATTTAAATGAGGAAACTTTTTTATAATTTCTTGTCTTAATTCTTTCAAATTATTAAATTTTAGTTGTTCTTTAAATTCTTGACTTAATGCACGGAATATTTTCCATTCTTCTTTAGCTTCACCAATAGGATTAAAACACTTAGTAGTTTGCAACACTCTGCCTTCAATATTAACAAAAGTAGATGTTTTTTCTGGAAAAGCTGGGGATGGTAAAATTATATCTGCATTGTTAGCTCCTTCGTCTCCATGATGACCAATATAAATAACAAATGAGTCTTTTAAAGATGAAAAATTGATCTCATCTAATCCTAATAAAAAAACTACTGGATTTGTATCTCTGATATGTTTAGTTAAAGAGACTTTAAAGTCTCTATCAAAATTTTTAGAGTAAAAACCTATATCTAGAGCTCCTACTCTGGAAATATTTTGATTAAGAATATTAAATCCATTTTCAGATTCATTAACTATATTAAGTTTATTGCAAATTTCAGCACAAATTTTTAAAATCTCAATACCATCATTATAATTAATTGCTGAGGAACCAATTAACATTAAAGGGTTTTTAGCATTTTTTAGGTGTTCTAAAAAATCTGATTTTTCATTTAAGATATTATTTAAATATGAAATATCATTAGATAAGTGGGTATACTTATATGTAAGATTTATTTTTGGGCCAATCAATGCAATTTGACAATTATTATTTAAGTATGCTTTTCTTATTCTTGAATTAAGAACTGCTGCTTCCCATTTTGGATTACTTCCTATAATTAAAATTGCATCTGCCTCATCAATTTTTTGAATAGATGAATTAAAAAGATAACTGCTTCTATGACCAGAAATAAATTGAGTGTTATCAAAACGACAATCATAAAATTCTGAGTTTAATAAATTTAAAAAATTTTTTGTTGAATAAAGACTTTCTATGTCAGAAAATTTACCACTGAACGCAGAAGTATTTTCTGCTCCTCTTTTTTTAATTTCTGATGCCACTAATTTAAGTGCAGTATCCCAGCTAGTGGCTTCTAATTTGTTATCAATTTTAATATATGGTTTGTCTAAACGTTGTCTAGATAAGCCATCTATAGCAAATCTTGTTTTATCATTAATCCATTCTTCATTAATTTCTTCGTTTAATCTTGGCAAAACCCTTAATACATTCTTTCCCTTAGAATCTATTCTGATACTTGCGCCCATGCCATCAAAAACATCAACAGATTCAGTTTTCTTTAATTCCCAAGGTCTGGATTGAAAAGCATAAGGTTTGTTAGTTAGGGCCCCTACAGGGCAAAGATCAATGACATTGCCAGATAGTTCAGACTCAATAGTTTTTTCTAAATAAGTTGTAATTTCTGCATTTTCTCCCCTACCTAATAAGCCAATATCATCAACTCCAGCAATTTCTGTTGAAAAGCGAACACATCTGGTACAGTGAATACACCTAGTCATGATAGTGCTAACTAATGGCCCCATATATTTATTCTTAACAGCTCTTTTGTTTTCTTCGTATCTAGATTTGTCAAAGCCATAATGCAAAGCTTGATCTTGTAAATCACATTCTCCACCTTGATCACATATAGGACAATCTAAAGGATGATTAATAAGCAAAAATTCCATACCACCTTGTCTAGCTTTTTTTACTAATTCAGTATTAGTTTTTATATTCATGCCTTCAGCAGCTGGCCTCGCACATGAAGCAATAGGCTTAGGAGATTTTTCCATTTCAACCAAACACATTCTACAATTACCTGCAATTGACAATTTGTCATGATAACAAAAACGAGGAATTTCTACATCAGCAAGTTCACATGCCTGCATAACTGTCATACCATCTTGAAAATCTATAACTTTATTATTAATTGTTATTTTTGGCATTAAGCTACTTCTCTTTTTGAAATATTTTCATTAATTCTTCTCTCAACTTCACTTCTAAAATGTCTAATTAATCCTTGTATTGGCCAAGCAGCTGCATCTCCTAAAGCACAAATAGTATGTCCTTCTATTTGCTTAGTGACATCTAATAATTTATCAATATCATCATTTTCTATATTACCATTAATCATTTTACTCATCATTCTATACATCCATCCAGTTCCTTCTCGACATGGCGTACATTGTCCGCAACTTTCATGTTTATAAAAATGTGACAATCTAGCAATAGCTTCAACAATATCTGTACTTTTGTTCATTACTATTACAGCTGCAGTACCAAGACCACTTTGAACTTCTTTTAAACTATCAAAATCCATTTTAACTGTATCACAAATAGAATTTGGAATTAGCGGGACACTTGCCCCTCCTGGTATAACTGCAAGTAAATTATCCCATCCTCCAATTACACCTCCTGCATGAGTTTCTATTAATTTTTTTAGTGGTATTCCCATTTCTTCTTCTACGTTACAAGGATTGTTAACGTGACCAGATATACTAAATATTTTAGTACCTGTATTTTTTGGATTTCCAAGACTAGAAAACCAATTAGCTCCTCTTCTTAAAATTGTTGGAGCAACTGCAATAGTCTCTACATTTGTAACAGTAGAAGGACATCCATACAAACCAGATCCTGCAGGAAAAGGAGGTTTTAATCTAGGTTGACCTTTCTTACCTTCAAGACTTTCTAAAAGTGCAGTTTCTTCTCCACATATATAAGCTCCAGCTCCTCTATGTAAAAAAATATCATAATCCCAATTTGTTCCACAAGCATTTTTACCTATTAAATTAGATTTATAAGCTTCATCTATGGCTTTTTGTAAATTAGACGACTCATTGTAATATTCCCCTCTAATGTAAATATAACAAGTATGAGCATGCATTGCAAAGCCAGCAATCAAACAACCTTCAAGTAATAAATGAGGATCATTTCTTAAAATCTCTCTATCCTTGCATGTGCCAGGTTCAGATTCATCTGCATTAACTATTAAATAGTGAGGTTTACCTGAATCTTTAGGCATGAAAGACCACTTTAGACCTGCTGGGAAACCAGCGCCGCCTCTTCCTCTTAAATCACTTTTTTTAATTTCATCAATGATATTATCACTACCCATTGAAATCAAATCTTTAGTATTATTCCATATACCTCTTTTTAATGCACCAGTAAGAGACCAATCATCCTCTCCATATAAATTTTTAAAAATTTTATCTTCTTTTTTTAACATTTAGTTTTTTCTCTCAGGATTTGAAGATAATCTACCAATTTGAGATCCTTTACTAATTTCTTTATCATCTTTTAAATTTATTAATAATCTTTTAAAATTATCTTCATTCAAGTCTTCAAAATAATCATCATTAATTTGAACCATAGGTGCATTACAACAAGCTCCTAAACATTCTACTTCAACAACAGTAAATTTTTTATCTTTAGAAGTTTCACCTAAAGAACAGCCAGTGACTTCTTTTGCGATATTTATTAGTTTATCACTTCCTCTTAACCAGCAAGGAGTTGTTCTACAAATTTGAATATAATTTTTTCCGATTGGCTTCAAATTAAACATAGAATAAAATGTAGCAACTTCTAAAACACGAATAAAAGACATGCTTAATGTTTCGGCTACTTTTTCCAAAGCTTTTTTATTTAACCAACCTTTGTTTTGTCTTTGAGCTAAATCTAGCAATGGGATAACTGCACTTTGTTTTCTTCCGCTAGGATATTTTTCAATTATTTTTTTAACTTTTAAAAAATTAGTTTCTGACCATTCAAACAAATCTTTTTCATTATCCTTTATAGAATTAATAAGACCTGGATGTTTCATCTATCTACTTCTCCAAAAACTATATCTAAACTTCCTAAGATTGCAGCTATATCTGCCATTAAATGTCCTCTTGATAGATGATTTAAAGTTTGTAAGTGAGCAAATCCTGGAGCTCTTATCTTACATCTATATGGTTTACTGGAACCGTCAGATACTAGAAAAACTCCAAATTCACCTTTAGGAGCTTCTACTGCACAATATGTTTCTCCTTTAGGAACTCTGTATCCTTCAGTAAACAATTTAAAATGATGTATTAATGACTCCATAGATTTTTTCATTGTATTTCTCTTAGGAGGAGTAATTTTATTGTCATTTACTGATATAATGCCAGGTTTAATTTGTTCTAAGCATTGATTAATAAATTTGATACTATGACTCATTTCTTCTATTCTTATTAAATACCTATCGAAACA
>CAZUXH010000095.1:0-3017 GCA_964624655.1 uncultured Rhodospirillaceae bacterium
AATTTTTAATTGAATTTTTAGTTCCTTAGAAATTATTTTTGGTTTATTTTTTTTTAAATCGGCATAAGCTAATATACTTTTTGCACTAGATTTGCATTTTCCATCTACAAACAAGGCATGTATGATAGATAGAGAGCTTTTTCCTATTTTTTCTAAGGAGGACCCTATTTCTATATTGCTAGGATAAAAGACTTGAGAAAAATAATTTATGGAAAAATTAACAATGACAAAGCTATATTTTTTTGTTTCTAGGCTTCTAATTATGTCAACTCGGGCAGATTCAAAATATCTAGTGAATGAAACATTATTAACGTGATTATGCCCATCGGTGTCTCCCCACCTCACATGTTCAAAAAATTTGTGAGTATAGCTATTGATATTATAAGGTATGTTTGATTTTTGCATAATTAATCTTCCAGTTTATTTTTTTTAAATAACAAAAGGAATGGAAAAAACAATATAGGAAATATAGCTAAAAGAAAAAATACATTCAACATTGATATCATCAGAGATTCATTGGTAATAATATTTACAAAATTCATAGTATCCGAATCTAAACCGTCTAAATTCCATGTATCAAGATTTTTATTTGATTGATTTGCATTAACTCGAGCACTTAATTCAGAAATATTTATTTTTTTATATCTGTCTAATATAATTCCTATAATAGCAACAGAAAATGCAGATCCAAAATTTCTAACAAATTGAAAAAGACTTGCGCCATGATCTCTAAAATTTTCAGGAAGTGAAGCGTAAGTTGCTGTCGCAAGGCCTACATAAAAAACCCCTATGCCTAATCCTCGTAATAAGCCATTAATTATTATTTCAAAAGAAGAAACTGAAGAATTCCAGGCAACCATTTGAAAGGCGGCGAACATATAGACTAATAAACCAGTAACCATTAAGGTTTTATCAAATCCTAAAGATATAATTCTGCCTGCAATTAGACTTCCTATCATACCTCCAATACCACTAAACGTGAGAAGTAATCCAATTTGGTCTACAGGATAATTTCCTAAAGTCGATAAAAATTCAGGTATTAAAATAAAAGGGGGGACAAGAATCAAACCAAATAAAAATACAAAGACTAATCCACCTAAATAATTTGAATCAATAAACAATTCTCTTGGAAAAAGTGTTCTATAATTTAAAATAAATAAAATTATGAACGCAAGGATGGATATAAACGCAACGAAAGTTAAAATTAATATCAAATTTGAATCAAACCAATCTTCTATTTGACCTCTGTCTAATATTATCTGTAAACTTCCTGCACCTAATGCAAGTAAAATAAAACTTAGCCAGGAAAAAGAAGTATTTCTATCAATTTGCTTTTCTTCTATATATAAATAGGAACCAATAAGGGCGGGTATACCAATAGGAATATTTATGAAAAATATCAATCTCCATCCATATTCTTCCGTTAAGTATCCTCCTAATATAGGTCCTATGACAGGTCCAAATAATAATCCAAAAGTCCACCAAGACATAGCTTTACCTCTTTCCCGTTTTGGGAATTCATCAAGAATTATAGATTGGCTTAAAGCTACCAATGGGGCACTAAATATTCCTTGCATAGTTCTAAAAAATAATATTTGATCAAGATTAAAAGATAGAGCTGAACATATGGAAAAAATGCAGAATCCAATAATCCCTATCATATAGATATTTTTTCTTCCCACTCTTTTAGATAAATATCCGAGACAAGGTATAGTAACTGCTGTGGAAATAGAATAAACAGTAATAATCCAGGCCATTTCAATTTTATTAGCAGAAAAAGAACCTATCATTTTAGGAAGAGAGACAGCTATAACAGCTAAATCAATTGTAAATAATGCCGTTCCTAGAGAAGCAAAAAATAGTATTAAATATTTCTTTTGCATCATTATACTTTTTTATAATTTAAAAATTATTAAGTAAAAAATGTTATTTGTAACTTGCTACAAAACTTTTTATCAATAATTCTGCTTTTCTTATTTGTTCATCTGTCATGCGTTCTTTTAGAATTTTTGCATTTCGGAGGCCTTGTGTATTATCCGAAAGAATAAACCATTTATAAGCTTCTACAATATCAGGCTCCACACCTTTTCCATGTAAATATATTTTTCCCATCTCTACCTGCGCTAGATCATAGCCTCTTTTAGAAGAAATTAAGTAGAGGTTTGCAGCTTCTTTATCTAATCTTGCCCTATACATGTAATAAGCTTTTTGAATATTTTGGATAGTGTCTTTCGCTAATACGTCATTGGCTAGATATGTTCTTCTAGGATCATGATCTCTTTCAATAATGACTCCAGCTTCTTTGGCCCTTTGTCGCATTTCTTCAGTAATTTCTGAGTATGAAGGAAATGATATTAAAAAAGCAATAGCCGAAAATATAATTATTCTCATTATGTTTCCAATTTTTTTTACTATTACTAATCAATTTTATAAACAATTACTATAGAAAACTCGTTTTTCTTTTTAAGTTTTTGATCAAATTTGTAAGGACTATTTTTTTCTATAGAATCTTTAGCTGCATTAATTAAAGCAATCGATGCTTCAGTCTTATCTCCAATTTTTATATCAGTTAAATATCCATTTTCATTTAAAATAAATTTTAGGAAAACTGTTCCTTCTTGTCCTCTCTTAATAGATTTTGTGGGATAATTTCTTATAGCATATTGTTTAATTTTGCTTCTTATTAATTCGTTGTATTCACTAAGAATTTGTTTATTAAGGGTGTCTTCTGAATTAGTATTTAAATCCTCTTTTACAATATTTTCCTTTCTAGGAACGGCTGGTAATATTTGAGGTAAAACTGGAGTTCTGTCAACTGTATATTGGTACTCTTGATTTTTAGGTATTTTATCTAATTGATTAAAACTTGCGAGGGGAGGAATTGCTGGTAGGGCTTCATTTATAATTGGCTTAATTTCTAGTTGCTCCTTATGTTCTGTCGTTTTATTAATTTTGATATTAGTATTTAAATTATTTTCTTTTATAAAAGTATTATTTTCCATTTCTTCTATCAAAGG
>CAZUXH010000095.1:3117-5255 GCA_964624655.1 uncultured Rhodospirillaceae bacterium
GGAGTATTTGTATTTTTTTCAATTATTGCTTGGTTAACTCTTGGTATCGGTTCAATGTTTTTTAATGTTTCGATGGGGGGTATAATTTCTTCTAGTTGTGGTTTAGTTATTTTATTTTCTGATGGGGTAGGCACTATTTCTTCCTCTAATAAGTCTAGAATTATTTTAGGTTCTATTTCTTCCTCCAAAGGGCTTTTGGGTAATAGGTCTATAATGGGTATTAATATTAGATGTAAAAGGAATGCAGCTAAGGTGCTTAAGAAAATATTTTTGTAATTAATTTCATAAGAATATTTCAAAGAAATATTCATTTAATAGGAATTTCTATAGATTTTGTTACTATAGCAACTCTTTCAATACCACTTTTTCTTACAAATCTAATAACATCAGATAGAATGCCAGACAAGGCTTTCCCATCCGCTTTAATTAATACTTCTTCAATAGGGTTTGAATTATGAATTATTTTTATTTCTTTTTCCAAACTTGATATTGGAATTACTTTGTTATTAATAGCTATGCTATTATCCTTAGAAATTAGTATAGTAAATTCTGGGGCCTCTGCATTTGCCCCAGTTAAAGACTCGGGAGGAGAAACATTTAAAATATCTGATCTTTTTAAAGTTCCTGAAAGCATAAAAAATATAAGTAATAGAAAAACGACGTTTATTAATGGGATTAACGTGGGAATTCTTAATTTTTGTTTTTTTTTATAAAATAAGCTCATCAATTTTTTGCCGTTGTTAGAGCAATATTATCTATACCACTAATTCTTATACTATCCATTAACTTAATTAAGATGTTTATTTCTGTTTTGTCTGAGGTATTAATTATAACTTTAGTATTATTATTTATTAGTTGTTCTTTTAAATAATCTTTAATTTGAGAATGTGTAAAATTATCATTGTTAATTTTTATTATACCTTTTTCTGAGAGGAATATAACGATTGGTTTATTAGTTGAGTCTTCCATTATTGATTGGCTGGGTGACGTCATGTCTATAGTTTCATAGTCTATAAATTCATTTGCTAACATAAAGAAAATAAGAAGTAAAAAGACGATGTCTATTAACGGGGCAATATTCGTTTCAATTTTCTTTTTCTCTTTAAAAAATAATTGCATAATTAGGAATTAATTTATTAGTCTGGTGGTTTTGATTGCTGCATGTCTCATATCTTCTCTGGTTTTTTCTACTATACCCTCTAACCAATAAAAAGCAGCAAGAGCAGGAATAGCTACTATTAATCCAAATGCAGTTGTCAGTAGGGCTTCCCATATTCCTCCAGCTAAAATAGCTGGATCTACTTTACTGCCTGCAGATTCAAGTTTTGAAAAAGCTTTTATCATCCCTATAACTGTGCCAAGAAGTCCTAACAAAGGAGATAAGTTTGCAATAACCTCAAGAGGTCTCAAAAGAAATTCTAATTTTCTTATTTCTTGTTCACCTATTCGAGTTATTTCATTCTCTTTATCTTCGATAGAAGAGCTTTTATTTTCTAGTGCCGATAAAATTATTTTTGCTATTGGATGTGATATTTTATTTAACTCTTCTTTAGACTTTTTGAATTCTTTTTTTTGTATATATTCATATATTGGGTCAAATATATTAAGTCTTTTTAAATTACTACCAAAAAACTGTATTAGTTTAGCAAAAATAATAGTTAGAGATATTACTGATAAAAAGAGTAAGATAAACATAACAGGTCCGCCTTTAAAAAATAATTCAACTAAAATGTAGGTATTATCCATAAAAAAACTCTCTTATATATTTATTACCAGCTAACTCTTAGACCTATTGAAATTCCTAAAGGGCTTCCAGGAGAATAAAACCTAGGATCTAAAGGGCCAACCGCGGTTCCACTCCCAGTATCTCCCAATTCGGATATTGGAACATTAACTTCATCTGCATCAGCTTCTCCAAGAACTCCCATGTTTTCATATTTAGAATCAAGGATATTATTTATTCTTCCATAAAATTCAATATTTTCTAGTGGCTTCCATCTCGCATTTGCATTGAAAACAACATAAGGATTGGTCATCTTTAATTGATTAGATTCATCTCCTCTTAAATAAACTCCAGATGAAGCATTCATATTTAGTCCTATTCTTAAATCATTACCAAATTTTTGACCTATTCCTGC
>CAZUXH010000096.1:0-5143 GCA_964624655.1 uncultured Rhodospirillaceae bacterium
TTTAAATATTTTTCCATTTTTATAATATTCTGAATGATTTTTCATGTCTGGTCCAAAGTGATCTATGCATGATTTAATATATGGAAGTAGGTATCTAGGATCTCCTGGCATAGTTAGAATTGAATCCATATGGGGAGATAAACATACTTTGGAATTTTGCAAATCATCTAATATTCCCCAAGCAATTCCACTTGTACACCATTTATCGATATAATTTACATCAAGAGATTTTTCTTTAGCTATTGATTGAGAGCTAATTCCTTCTTTTTTATAAGAGGAAATTAGAGAAAATAATCCTAATTCATGCCCTGTATATATAAAATGTACAACATGAAAGCCTTTAATATGATCCCATATTGAGCCAATCTGTGATTCTAATGACACTTCTTCTGACATGTTTTTTAACTTTCAATTAATTAATATTAAATAGTACATTCTAAATAGAATTTAGATAATATATTTTTATTAAATACTTAAAAATATTAAAAGTTAAGATTATATTACAAAGATAATTAATTTAAAAAATTGAAAGATATATTATGAAAAACACAAAAGATTTAATTTTCTCAAAAGAGCAACATACAGCAATAATAAAAATAAACCGTCCTCCTAATAATTTTTTTGACGCTGAACTTATAAAACAAATTGCTGATTTACTTGAAAATATTGATTTAGATAATAGCTTAAGATCAGTAATTCTTTGCTCTGAAGGAAAAAATTTTTGCGCAGGTGCTGATTTTTCTAAATCATCTTTTAAAGAAAATTCTAACACATATTCCAAACTATACGACCAAGCTATAAGGCTATTTAAGACAAAAAAACCTATTATTTCTATCATTCAAGGTGCTGCAGTTGGAGGAGGGCTTGGTTTAGCGCTTGCAACAGATTTTCGTATAGGCTCCAAAGAAACTAAATTTAGTGCCAACTTTTCAAAATTAGGTTTTCATCAAGGCTTTGGAATAACAGTTACTCTTCCAAAATTAATAGGCAAACAAAATGCTAAAATGTTGCTATTAACTGGAAGGAGAATAAAGGGGGAAGAAGCCTATAAAATTGGCTTACTAGATTATTTAATGGATCAAAAAAATCTGATGCAAAAAGCTATAAACTTAGCGTTTGAAATAAATTCTTCAGGACCATTAGGAGTTCAATCAATTAGGAAAACATTAAATAAAGGATTATATGAAGAAGTAGAGACAATTCTCAAGATTGAATATTCTGAACAAGTTAGACTTAAGGATACAGAAGATTTTAAAGAAGGTATTAAAGCAAGCTTGGAGAGAAGAGAGCCAAATTTTAAAAATTTATAATTATATTATAAAATCGAAAGTACTTTTAAAAATCTTACTTTCGGAGTCTTTTTTTAATTCTAACTCTAATAGTTCTGGGGAATCGGTTTCTTTATACAAAAAATCTTTTTTATTTAGTGGATTTCCAGAAAAATATAATTGTGTGACTAAAGATTTCCCTCTAGGTGTATCAATTTTTATATGTATATGTGGTGGCCTTACCCAAGTGCCCATTGCTTGATAACTTCCAGGCTTGATTGTTAAAAAAGTATATTGACCATTTTCATCATTATTAAACTTTGAATACCCATTAAAGAATGGGTCAATAGGTCTATCTGAATTGTCACCTGGATGATTATATTTTCCATAAACATTTGCTTGCCAGACAGAAATCTTACAATTTGCTAAAGGATTACAATTAACATCCATTATTCTTCCTGTTATCTTTATTATTTCTCCTGACGCACGACCATTATTATAGGTAAGATCAGAATTTTTTTGATCAAATGTATTTTTATAGAAGGGGCCTTTTACTTGTGAAGGAGTCTTAGCCTTATCATTACAATCAGCAAATGATTTAGTACTACTTGCTACAAGTAGCGAGCTCGCGGATGTGGTAATTAAATTTCTCCTATTTATCATTTCCTTATTTCACCATTTTATTAAAATTTAATCAATTAATTCTAGAAGTTTTTTATTAATATCATTTTTATCATGGATTTTCTTACATGCTAATACGTAGTAATTTTCTAATGATGGCCATTTTAACTTTAAGGTCTTAATATTTACTAAAACATCTAATCCAAGAGACTGCTGGTAAAACACTATATTATTTTTTTCAACAGAGTAGGGAACAGAGCAATTTTTCAGATTATTATTTATACATAACTCAGTCATATTTAATATTTTATTTTTATCCCCTCCAAACGTTGGGTCAAACCTGTATTCTTCTACAATTCCATTTCCAAACCAGAACCCTATAGAATTATATATATTATTCTCAGCAAAACAAACTAGGCCTTTTTCATTGAATTCAAGGTCACTTGCATTTACTGAAATTGAAATAAAAAACATAAAAAATATAAATTTTTTAAAATTCATTTTTTTAAATTGAATCTCCATCATATTTGGGAAAAGAAACTGAAGTTGTAAGCCAACAACCCTTTAGCAAACCATGTTGTACTTTTTGAACAACCCAAATATAAACATAATTCTGATTTTCTTTTGATAAAATAGTTACTGCAAAAACATTTATGTTTTCTTTTTCTTCAATTAATTTAATTTTATGAGATGTATGATTTATCAAAATAGAGTAATTTTCATCATATAACATTTGTTTAAATCTAGGAAAAGGTCCAGTCATACTTTGATTGCGAGGATGAGCTAGATTCCAGACCTGTTCTATACCAGCATCTTTAAATGGTTCATCATTATTCATTAAGGCATTTAACTGAATTTCGATTATTTCTTTAGCAGTAATCTCTTTATTAGGAACAAGTATTTCAGAAACACCTATAGAAATTCCAGATACAGACAAAATTAAAGTTATAAATAGTATTTTAATATTCATTTATTTTTTTTCCTTAATATCATCATTAGTTAATGAAACTGAACTATTATACTTTTCATTAATTTTTAATTCAAATATATCAGGTCTAGAATAATGACCAACTGCATCAAAATCATATTTTCCTTTAATAATTTCATTTAAATCTATATCAGCTATCAATATTTCTGCTTTATCTCTTGAAGGACCAGCTAAAATTTTTCCAAGAGGAGAAATAATGCAAGATCCTCCGTGCATTAAAATTAAATTTGGATCATTTTTGTTTTCTTCAAGTGAATAATCTGTTGGACAATCTTTTCTGGTAAGATACTGACACGCGGAGAAGACAAAACACCTTCCCTCTAGTGCAATATGTTGCACAGTTGCTAACCAGGTCTCTCTATCATCAGCGGTCGGAGTGCAATATAATTCTATCCCTTTCTTATACATTCCCATACGCATCATAGGCATATAATTCTCCCAACAAATTACAGATCCAATTTTTCCCAATTCTGTTTTTATAACAGGCATTGTAGAGCCATCACCAAAGCCCCAAATCAATCTCTCCATAGCCGTTGGCATAATTTTTCTATGTTTCCCTAAAAGTTTGCCTGACTTAGATATATGAAGAGCAGTACAATAGAGAGTTCCTCCATCTTTTTCTATTACTCCAATAACTAATAGAACTTTATTTTTTTTTGCGATATCTAATAATTTTAAATACTCCTTAGAATCCAGAGCCAATGATGAAGAAAAATAACGCTCAAAATCTTCTCTACCTTTGCTAGATCTCTGTCCTACTCTAGCCCCAAAATCCATACCTTTTGGATATGATGAAATAAATGCTTCAGGAAAAACAACTAGATCAGCTCCTTTAAACTTAGCCTTTTTTGTAAGGCTCTCTACTTTATCTATAGTCGATTGAAGATTAAAAACTACAGGACTATCTTGAATAACCGCGGCTTTAAATTTCATTTTTTTATTGCTCTCAAATTTAGATATAAATATATAAAAGATATATTATTATAATATATTAAAAAAAATGGGATTTATACAATGCTTAAATTACACTTCGCACCAAATTCTAGAGCAGGAAGAATTCTCTGGCTCTTAGAAGAATTAGGACTTGAGTATGCACTGAATAAAATGAAATTTCACCCTGAGGACTTAAAGTCTGAAGATCATAGGAAAAGGCACCCATTAGGAAGAGTACCAGTATTAGAAGATGGTGATATATCCATCTATGAATCTGGAGCAATAGTAGAATATATACTTTCAAGACATGCTCCAGGCAAATTAAAGCCTGATGTTAATTCAGATTTATTTCCTTCTTATCTTCAATGGTTTCATTATTGTGAAGGAATGGTAATGCCTCCAATTAATATAATAGTGGTACAAACGATTCTTTTACCCAAAGAAAGGCAAAATACAGAAGCATTAGGACAAGCAGAACGATTGCTTTCTAAAACGCTTACTCCCATAGAAAAACAATTAAGCAATAAAGAGTACATTATTGGAAAGTTTAGTGCAGCGGATATTATGCTAGGTCATGCTTGCTTCATGGCAAATAGATTAGGCAGGGTAGAGGACAATATGAATAATCTTAAAAGATATATAAAAAATATTGATTCTAGACCTGCCTTTAAGAAGGCTATCAATACTTAAAGTGTTATTTCAGAAATTTAGAAATTTCTGACCACATAAGTTCCGGATAGTAGGTATGCCCCTTATTGCCTTCTAGAAGTACTAAATTATTTTCTGAATTATCTTTTTTATATATTTCTTTGGATGAGCTTACTACTTCTTTTGCTCCGATATATGGCCAAATATGATCATTCTTTCCAGCTATAATTATGCAAGGTTTAGGTGAAATTAAGCCTATTTGAGCATCTTGTTCAAGCCATTCTACCATATTAGGAATAGCGGAAAAACCTGTATTACTTCTCTTCAAAATAGTATTTTTTATATATCCAACACATCCACCTACAGCAACCCCATCAATATTATCATCCAAAGCTGCAGCAGCTAAAGCGCTAGTACCTGCAGCAGAGTATCCGACTATCCATATATTTTTATTATTATATTCAGCTTTTAACCATTTCGTTATAAGCATTAACTCTTTAACAGTTTCTCCTAATAACGTATTACCTATCAATAAAGAGTGAAGGCTTGTATCTCTTTCACTTTCGTATATAGCTGTGTTGTAAGAATTATTATTTATTTTCTGTTCTCTTCTTTCTCCAAATCCTATTCTTTCGTAAGATACAGCTAAATGACCTCTTTTTGCTGCCTGAATAGATAAGCCAGA
>CAZUXH010000097.1:0-5114 GCA_964624655.1 uncultured Rhodospirillaceae bacterium
TGGATGAAAATTATCACCAGGACCATATAAATTAGTTGGCATTACAGATACAAAATCAGCACCATGTTGTCTCCTATATGCTTGACAAACTTTCAACCCTGCTATCTAGGCGATCGCATAAGCTTCATTAGTCTTCTCTAAGGGACCCGTCAATAAATCTTCTTCTTTTAAAGGTTGCTTGGCATCTCTAGGATAAATACAACTTGATCCTAGAAACATCATTTTTTTTACTTTGTGACGAAAAGCAGAAGAAATAATATTATTTTGAATAGATAAATTTTCATATAAAAAATCTACCGGATAATTTTGATTAGCATAAATACCCCCGACTTTAGCTGCCGCTAAAAAAATTATTTCGGGTTTGTTTTCACTAAACCAATCATCTACTGCAGAAAAATATTTTAAATCTAAGTCTTTCTTGTCGACAGTTAATATCTGGCATCTTTCACTAGACAGTCTCCTTAATATTGCGCTGCCAACCATTCCGTGATGACCTGCTACATAAACACTTCTATCATCTAAAGAAAATAGATTTTTTTTATTAAGACTCAATCGTCTATTCCAAAATTCCTGGTTTTCTTCTCTATATCTATAACTTTTAAATCTTCTCTCACCATTTCTCCTACTAATTCAGAAAAGTCCGTAGTAGCTTTCCAGCCAAGTTCATTTTTTGCCTTAGATGAGTCTCCTAAAAGTTCTTTTACTTCAGTAGGCCTAAAATATCGAGGATCAACTTCTATTAAAACTTTTCCTCTTTTTACACCAAATCCAACTTCTTTTATTCCCACACCTTTCCATTCTATTTGTTCTCCTATCTCAGAAAAAGCCATATCTATGAATTCTCTAACTGAGTATGCTTTACCTGTAGCCAACACATAATCATCCGGTTTTTTTTGCTGTAACATCAACCACATTCCCTCAACATAATCTTTTGCATGCCCCCAATCACGCCTGGCATCTAGGTTGCCAATATACAATTTTTCTTGCAAGCCTTTATCAATTGCCGCAACAGCGCGCGTTATTTTTCTAGAAACAAAGGTTTCTCCTCGAACTGGACTTTCATGATTAAATAAAATTCCATTCGAAGCAAAAATACCATAAGCTAAACGATAATTGACCGTGATCCAATATGCGTATAGTTTTGCTGCCGCATAAGGTGATCTTGGATTAAATGGAGTATTTTCATTTTGTGGGCTAATTTCAACATCTCCATACAATTCAGATGTCGAGGCCTGATAGAATTTTACTTTATCCTTTAAATTTAATATTCGTATAGCTTCAAGTAATCTCAGAGGACCAATTGCATCTGCATTTGCCGTATATTCGGGCGTTTCAAAACTAACCTTGACATGACTTTGAGCAGCTAAGTTATATATCTCATCAGGATTGGTTTGTTTAACCAAATTAATAATATTAGATGCATCAGTCATGTCACCATAATGTAAAAAAAAGTTTACCCCTTCATTGTGAGGATCTTGATAAAGCTGGTCTATCCTACTGGTATTAAAAGATGATGATCTTCTTTTTATTCCGTGTACAATATAGCCTTTTTCCAAAAGAAACTTCGCTAAATAGGAACCATCTTGTCCAGTAATTCCAGTAATCAATGCAGTTTTTTTTACCATTAATATTTGACTTTCAAATTAATCAAATATTATAGATAAAATATATATAGTTGCGAGTATTTTTTACTTAATTTATATTTACAAGTTCTAAAAATATTGCTTTAAATATTACTCTAAATATTTCTAATAAAGTATTTTTGTTTAGTGTTCTGTTTGTTTTTTATTACGAGGGAAGGAAATTCCATGGATTATGTGAGATTTGGTTCAACAGGAATGAAGGTTTCAAAACTATGTTTTGGAACCATGATGTTTGCAAAAAAAGCTGGTTGGCGGAATTATGCTCTTGGAAAAAAAGAAGCAAAGATAGTTTTTAAAGAAGCCTTGGCTTCAGGTATTAATTTTTTTGATACTGCTGATATTTATTCAAATGGATCATGTGAAGAAGTTACAGGGGAGCTGCTAAATTCGCTTGCAAACAGAAATGACATTGTATTAGCAACTAAAGTTTATAATCCTATGGGACAAGGCCCAAACATGAGAGGTTTATCTAGAAAATATATAATGAGCGCAATAGATGCCTCATTAAAGAGACTTAAGATGGATTACATTGATCTCTACATAATCCACCGTTTAGACTATGAAACCACCATAGAAGAAACAATGGAAGCTCTTCATGATGTAGTTAAAAGTGGAAAGGCAAGATATATTGGAGCCTCTAGTATGTATGCATGGGAATTATCAAAAGCTCAAGAAGTTGCTAAAGCAAATGGATGGACTAGATTTGTTTCCATGCAAAATCACTATAATCTCATTTACAGAGAAGAGGAAAGAGAAATGATTCCTCTATGTATTAATGATGGATTAGCCATAACACCTTGGAGTCCTTTAGCAAGAGGTTTTCTTGCAGGAAATCGGCATAAAAAAGGTGGAGGTGATACCGCAAGATCAAAAAACGATAGTTTGGCCGATAGCTATTACTATACTAATGAAGATTTTAAAACTTTAGATATTTTAGTACGGATTGCCAAAGAAATAAACCGACAACCTGTTGAAGTAGCTCTGTCTTGGTTATGCAGCAGGCCAGGCATAACTTGTCCCATAATTGGGCCTGGAACAAAAAAACAACTAAAAGGATTAGTAAACTCCTTAAGTTTGGAGCTAACAGAAAAACAAATTTTAAGTTTAGAAAAATCCTATAAGGCGAAATCCATAATGGGTCACGCATCAAGTGCTAACGATGCTAATAAACGCTATCAAAATCTTAAATAAGAATGAGGATACTATGGAAGAAGAATTTATTAATATTAAAACAAAAGATGGCCTACTAGACTGTTTCATTGTCAACCCTGATGAGTCAGGACCTTTTAATGCAGTAATAATATATATGGATGCACCTGCCATTAGAGAAGAACTTAGAGACATGGCCAGAAGACTAGCTACTAGTGGTTATCTTGTAATTTTACCTAATTTATTTTATAGAGTTGGAAAAGAAGGTTCTTACCCCTTCACTTTTTCGAAAATAAGAGAAGATAAGAAGCACTTCCAAGAAATGGTTAAAACGATGGATGATACTACTAATAATCTAGTAAATGATGACAGTAAATATATTTTAGAATATCTAGACAATAACAAAAAAGTTAAAAACAAAAAATATGGCATAATTGGTTATTGTATGAGTGGACAATATATAGTCACTATAGCAGCTAATTATCCAGAAAAAATATGTGCTGCTGCTTCTTTTTATGGGGTAAAAATCATTACAGAAGAGAAAGATTCTCCTCACTTATTAGCAAATCAAATTAAAGCTAATCTTTATTTAGGTTTCGCAGAACATGACACGTGGGTAGACGAAGAAAAACTCAAACATATTTCAGAACATTTTAATCTCAATACAAAAAATTTTAGGATGGAAGTTTATAAAAATACTGAGCATGGGTTCGCTTTTCCTGATCGTCATACCTATGACAAAAATTCTGCTGAAAAACATTGGACTAGAGTTAATTCATTATTAAAAGACTCATTTTAGATTAATTTATATTTAATTCTATTGCATTTATATCATCTATTCCTGCTTTAATCTTATCTCCTTTAGCTATAGGACCAACTCCTTCTGGTGTTCCTGTATAAATAAGATCACCCGGAGAAAGAGAAACACTTTGTGTCAAAAAAGATATTACTTCTGCAACTGACCAAATTAATTTAGAAGTATTAGAATTTTGTTTACCTTTTCCATTTACTGATAACCATATATTAGAATTAAAGGGGTGACCTAATTCTGAAACAGGATATATCATTCCTATAATAGCAGAATTGTCAAAACCCTTAGAAAGATCCCATGGACGCCTTTTTGCTTTTGCTTCTTGTTGTAAATCTCTTCTGGTCAAATCAATACCAACAGAGTATCCCCAAACCAAGTCTAAAGACTTATCAATATCTAAATCTTTCCCTTTTTTCCCTATCGCTACAACTAATTCTACCTCGTAGTGCAAATCATTAGTTTGTGCAGGATATGGTATAGATGCTGAGATGCTTGAATCAGCGTTAACTATGGCATCAGAAGGTTTGGAAAAGAAAAAAGGAGGATCTCTATCAGGATTTCTTCCCATTTCTACTGCATGTGCTACATAATTTGCCCCTACACAAAAAATTCTTCTAAGAGGAAATTTTTTATTAGAATTTGCAATTATACAGTGAGGTCGCTCTTCAAAATTAAACAAAAAACTTTTTTCCATAATTTTTTCCATACTTCTTTAAAGATTTTAATATATTACTATCTTAGAAGATATGTTAAAATAAAACTTATTTTAAAATAATAGTAACTATAGATATGGTCAAACTTGATAAAATATATACCAGAGGAGGAGATAAAGGTAAAACTTCTTTAGGTAACGGAAAACGGGTTGATAAGAGCAATATTAGAGTAGAAGCCTTCGGAGCCATAGATGAGGCAAATGCTATACTAGGAATTGTAATAATTAACCTAGTTCCTCCTTTCAAAGAAATGATTTTTAGAATACAAAACGACTTATTTGATTTAGGTGCAGATTTATGTGTTCCCGAAGATAAAAACTTAAAATATAAGCCTCTTCGTATTAGTAAAAATCAGGTTGATAGACTTGAAAAAGAGATTGATTTAATGAATAAAGATTTACAAAAATTAGAATCTTTCATATTACCTGGTGGTTCAATTGAATCCGCAAATTTGCATCTCGCTAGAACTATTACAAGAAAAGCAGAGATATTAGTAGTAAAGCTTAGCAAGAAAGAAAAAATAAATCCTTTAGCAATTAAGTATATTAATAGATTATCAGATCACCTATTTGTTTTGGCCAGAGCTATTAATAGAGAAAAAAAACAGCCTGACATATTATGGGTGCCTGGAAAAAGCAGATAAATTTGAATGTATACCTTGAGTATATACAATGTTTATGAAATAATTCATATTCAAAGAAAGAGAGTTAACATGCCAATAATAAATAGAATTTCAGATTTTCATGAAAAAATGATTGAATGGCGAAGAGACATTCATAGCCATCCTGAACTAGCATA
>CAZUXH010000098.1:0-5092 GCA_964624655.1 uncultured Rhodospirillaceae bacterium
CTGTTAGAGCTTTTTCAATATCATAATCCATTACTTTTAAGGCAGCTATAACAGATTTATCAAATATAGACCTTTTACCTGGAAGAGGTATTAAACATAAAATTTACATAAATAATCAAGAATCTTGGCTTATAGATGATACATATAATGCTAATCCAAGTTCAGTGGAAGCATCGCTTAAGTCTTTGAAAGAATTATCTAAAGGCAACCGCAATGTTTTAGTAATAGGAGATATGAGAGAATTGGGGAACTTTTCTAAAGAGTTGCATCAAACTATTGCTAATTTAATTATTAAATTAAATACTACATTAGTCTTTTGTGTAGGTTATGAGACTCAAGTAATCTATAAGTCAATAAAGAATGATTCTCAAGCATATTGGTTCAAGGAGATCAGTGAAATGAAAAAAGAAAATTATATAGATTTATTAGAACCGAGTGATTTTATTTTAATTAAAGGGTCTAGAGCTATGAAAATGGAAAAATTAGTCAAATATACTATCAACAATTTTAATAATAAGGATTTATAGATTGTTATATTATTATTTATCATCACTAGTTGATCAATATAGCATTTTTAATTTGGTTAAATATTTAACATTTAGAGGAGGAGCCTCTTTAATCACGGCTCTTTTTTTATGTTTAGTTTTTTCACCAGCGATTATTAGATGGTTGAAATCAAAACAAATTGAGGGACAACCAATTAGAGATGATGGACCGAAGTGGCATTTGGAGATTAAAAGAGGGACTCCGACTATGGGAGGAGTTATAATACTAGGATCTTTAGTTATTTCAACATTACTCTGGGCTGATTTAAGTAATATATATATATGGATAGTTTTATATGTTACATGTGGATTTGGAATAATAGGTTTTTTAGATGATTTTTTAAAAATTAGTCGTAATACTCATAAAGGACTTTCTGCAAAACTAAAATTAATTTTACAATTTATAATTGCAAGTTTTGCTTTAGTTTGGGTATTTAATATTTCTCCTCCTCAATTAGCAGGATTGTTAGCTTTTCCATTTTTTAAGGATTTAATATTTTATTTTGGTATTGTATCGTGGTGTCTTATTGCAAGTTTAATTGTAGTAGGTTCATCTAATGCTGTAAATTTGACAGATGGATTAGATGGATTAGCTATTGTTCCTATTATTATAGCTTCTGGTGTATTTGGTCTAATTGCTTATATAGTGGGAAATTCAATTTTTTCAGGATATTTAAATTTATTTTATATTCCGGGGACGGGTGAAATATTAATTTTTTGTACTTCATTGGTTGGTGCTGGGTTAGGCTTTTTATGGTTTAATGCTCCCCCAGCTAGTGTTTTTATGGGAGATACTGGTTCACTATCTTCTGGTGCGTCAATTGGGATAATTAGTGTAATTACAAGACATGAGGTTGTTCTTGCAATAGTAGGAGGTTTATTTGTTTTAGAAGCTATTTCAGTAATAGTTCAAGTAATCTCTTTCAAATTAACTGGAAAAAGAATTTTTCGAATGGCACCACTTCATCACCATTTTGAAAAAAAAGGATGGTCGGAATCTACTATAGTTATAAGATTTTGGATTATAGCAAGTGTTTTAGCTTTAATAGGATTGTCTACTCTTAAATTGAGGTAATATGGATGATTTTTGTAAAAAATATTCTGGTAAACTTATAGGGGTTTTGGGTTTAGGTAATACAGGAATATCTGTAATTAAATATTTAGATTCAAATGGATTTAAAATTAAAATTTGGGATGATTCTGTAAATGTAAGGAAAAAAAACGTTTTTAAAAACTTTTCTTTTACCAATTTAAATCTAGAAGAAAAATTAAAAAAAATAGACATTTTATTTGTGAGTCCTGGAATAAAAAAAGATAATGAATGTGTAAATTTAGCGCGTAAATTTAAAAAAATCATTATAAGTGATATAGATATTTTCTGGAATAGAAATATTAAAAAAAATAACTACTTTATTGGAGTTACAGGTTCAAATGGAAAGTCAACAGTTACATCCTTAATTTATCATGTAATTAAATTATCAGGTTTGAAAGCAGTGATGGGCGGGAACATTGGTATTCCAGTTTTAAATTTGAAATCTGGAGATGAAAAAGAAATTTATGTGTTAGAACTTTCTTCATTTCAATTGTATTGGATAAATAAATTTAAACCAAATGTTTCTATTTTAACAAATATTTCTCCTGATCATTTAGATAATCATGGCTCTTTTGATAATTATTTATTAGCTAAAAAAAAGATTTTTCAAAATCAGTCAAAAAAAGATATAGCAATAATAAATATAGACAATACTTATTGTAATAGAATATTTGAGGAGCTATCCAAAAATAAACAAGGTCCCAAAATTATTCCTATCTCTATTAAAAAAATATTGAAAAACGGTATTTATTATAGAAATGGTGTTTTATATGATTCGGTAAATTTAAATGATTACAAGATTGGCAAAGTTGAGAATTTTACGAGCTTAATCGGAGATCATAATAAAGAAAATATAGTTTGTGCAATTGCTGCATGTATATCCTTATCCATACCTATTGAAAAAATTACCAACGGTATTTGCTCTTACAAAGGACTGCCCCATAGATTGGAGAAAGTATCTACCTTCAAGAATATTACTTTTATTAACGATTCTAAATCTACTAATATAGTATCATGTATTGCAGCAATAAAATGTTTTAAAAATATTATTTGGATAGCAGGGGGAATAGATAAAAATGAAGATCTAGGTCAAGTATCAAAAGTGGGTAAAAATATTTTGGCAGGCTTCTTTATTGGTTGTGCAGGAGAAAAATTTAAGAATTACTATAAAAAATACTTTCTAAGTAAGAATAGTATAAAGATGGATAAATCAATAGAACTTGCTGTAAATAAAGCATTAAAATTTAAGAAACCAGTTGTAATTTTGTTTTCTCCTGCCTGTGCATCCTTTGATCAATATAATAATTTTGAAAAAAGAGGGGAAGCTTTTGTATATCATGTAAAAAAACTTTTAAAAGAATATGGGAAAAATTTATAATGTTTTCTCTGTCTAGAAGTGCGGATAATATTTTTGCTCGTTGGTGGTGGACTATAGATAGATGGAATTTATTACAGATATTGTCCTTAGCTATCATAGGGGTGATATTTGTTTGGGCCTCCAGTACCTCTGCAGTTGAGAATTTAAAAGGAATTGATGATCCGCATTATTTTTTGTTTAAACATATAAAATTCCTTATTTTAGGTATATTTTTAATGATCTCAATTTCATTTTTATCAATTAAAGGAATTTACAGAATAGGTATTGTAGGATTTTTAGTTTTCTTTATTATGCTGGTTTGTGTGCTGTTTTTTGGAATAAATTATAAAGGAGCTACTCGCTGGCTAGATATAGGACTGATTACAATACAGCCTTCAGAGTTTATTAAACCTTTCTTTGTCTTAGTAACTGCTTTATTTTTATCAAAAAAGTCACAATTAATTTCTGAATTTTCTTCTAAAGTTAATTTTGGCCATATATCTCTCTTACTTTTGCTCTCGATTTTATTTTTATTATATAAGCAACCTGATTTTGGTATGGCAATTTTATTACTATTATTATGGTTTGGTCAGTACTTTTTAATAGGATTATCTTTTAGATGGTTTTTTGCACTTGTAATATTTTTAACTACAGTGTTATTAATTGGATATCACTCTCATAGCCATGTTAAAACTAGAATAGACTCATTTCTAAACCTAGGAGGAAATGAAGAATATCAGTTAAATTTGGCACTTAAAGCTTATGAAAGTGGGAGTTTAATAGAGAATTTATTTGGAAAAGGTCCAGGAAAAGGCATAATTAAAAAAAGTATACCTGATGCCCATACTGATTTTATATTTCCTGTTATTGCTGAGGAATTTGGTGCAGTGATATGTTTTATCATAATAGTGCTTTTTGGAGCTATTGTATTAAGGGGATTTTGGAGGATATTAAATTCTGAAAATTTATTCCAATTGTTATGTGCTGGTGGGCTTCTAATGTTATTTGGAATGCAAGTTTTAATAAATATTTCTGTTACTTTAAGCTTAATTCCCACTACAGGAATGACTCTTCCATTTATTAGTTACGGAGGTTCATCACTAATTTCTTCTTTTATATGCATGGGAATGGTGTTGGCACTTACCAAAAAAAACCATTAATTTTATGAATTAATATTATGAAAAATAAAAATAAGAAAAGAGTTTTAATAGTTGCAGGGGGTACTGCGGGCCACGTATTTCCTGCTATAGAGGTGGCAAATAAATTTTATAAAAATGGTTACAATATTTCATTTGTTACTGATAAGAGAATGTATGAGTTTTTAAGTAAAAAAAAACATCATCTTGAACTAGGTATAGACTTATTTTGTTTTTACGGAAGAGGTTTTAGTAAAAATAATTATTTTTATAATATTAATTCGTCTTTCTATTTGATCTTGGGTGTTTATCAATCTTTAATCAATATTCTATTTTTTCGTCCTCAAATATCTATTGGATTTGGAGGATATATTACTGTTCCTATATTAATTGTAAGTCATATTTTTAGAATAAATGTATTTATCCATGAGGGAAATTCAGTAGTTGGAAGAGCAAATAAACTGCTATACTTAATTTGTAAAAAAATGTTTACAAATTTTGAAAAAGTAAAAACCTTTGAAGAAAGTAATAATAAACTTCATTTTGTTGGAATGCCTATAAAAAAGGATATTTTAAAATTATCTGAACTTAAATATAAGCCTTGTAAGGATGGATTTCTTAATTTACTAATTACAGGAGGTAGTTTAGGTGCAGAAATAATGGCAACTAAAATATCTTTAGCTCTAGTCACACTTCCCTTAAAATTGAGGAAAAAACTTAAAATAATTCAGCAAGTTAGAAAAGAAAACTATAGTGAATTAAAAAAGCTATATGAAAAGTATAATATTAATTTTAGATTAGAGAATTTTATTGAAAATATGCCCTCAGAATTATCTAAGGCTGATATTATTATATGTAGGTCTGGTGCAGCTACAATCTCAGAAAATCTCATTGCCGGTATACCTGCAATTATGATTCCATTAGCTAGTTCATCAGACAATCACCAATTTTATAATGCTGA
>CAZUXH010000099.1:0-5068 GCA_964624655.1 uncultured Rhodospirillaceae bacterium
TTGTAAAAAAGATTGCTCCTCAAGAGTATCTAGATGCTTTTGATTCAGCAATTGGAGATATAGTTGGTGAATTAAGAATTCCTGGGGGCTTTGAATATTATGATAGTTTAGATATTCAAGTACAAAAAGCTCTTGCTGGTGAAATTAGTGCTCAAGAAGCATTAGACCAAGCAGCAGAAAATTGGAAAAAAATTACTAAGAGTCTTGGAGCTGATAAGCAAAAAGAAATGTACGCTAAAGCGATGGGTTATTAGTAAGTCAATTTATTTAAAAGCACCAACTTTGTAGTTGGTGCTTTTATAAACTCTTAAATAGTTTAATAATTAGCTTTTATGAATTGGATTAGAAAAAATATATTTGGTTTAGGTCTATTAGCCCCATCTATCATTATTTTATTTGTTGTTTCTATTTTTCCAATGATTTACACTTTTTATATAAGTTTCTTTAACTATTATCTTCCTAGACCTAATCGAGCATATTTTATCGGTTTTGAAAACTATATAGAAATTTTGAAAGATGGTATGTTTTGGTTGGCCATGAAAAATACGGCAATATTTATGATCAGCTCAATTGGTCTGCAATTCATTTTTGGTTTAGGTTTAGCTATTTTATTTTATCATGAATTTAGAGGCAGAAGTGCAAAAGCATTTTATTTGCCATTAATTCTTTTACCAATGATGGTTGCCCCAGTTGTTGTAGGTTATGTATTTCGTTTATTATATTTAACAGAGTGGGGGCCATTAAATTATTTATTAGGATTTGTAGGCTTGGGTCCTTATTCTTGGACAGCTAGTGCCTCAACATCTTTACTATCTTTAGTGATTGCTGATGTATGGCAGTGGACTCCATTTGTTACATTAGTTTTGCTTACTGGTATTTTATCTATTTCTTCAGAATTATTTGAAGCAGCTGATTTAGATGGTGCTAATTTATGGCAAAAAGTAAGATATATAATTTTACCATTAATAACTCGGGTTATAGCTGTAGTCGTTTTAATCAGGATGTTAGATAGTTTACGAGAACTTGATAAGGTCTATATATTAACCCAGGGAGGGCCAGGTACATCTACCACACTCGTTACTTTTTGGTCGTATCTAAATGGATTTAAATATTTTAAAGTAGGCTATGCTGCAGCAATGTCGATAATACTTTTAATTGTCACAATTATTTTGGCAACTGGAATGGCAAAAGTTCTACATAAGGAAGAAAAATAAATGAGCAAGAATTTAACTTCTTATATAAAGTATTTTATTATTTTTATAGCTGTTCTTTTTTTTCTATTTCCAATTTATTGGATGTTTATAACTACTATGAAGCCTCAATTAGAGGTAATGTATTATCCTCCACTTTTTATACCACCTGAATTCACAATTAAATATTATATTGAAGCTTTTTATTGGCTTGGAGGAGAGGCTTTTAAAAATAGTTTAATTATAACTACTTGTACAACGATCATTGCTACTGTTCTTGGATGTATGGCAGGTTATAGTTTTGCACGTTACAAAATTGGAGGCTTTCACTTACCTTTTTGGGTTTTATCAATTAGAATGATGCCACCGGTAGCTGCTATTGTGCCTTTATTTATTTTAATGTTTAAATTAAAGTTAATTGATACTCATCTAGCTATTATTATTACTCATTTATTAGTCACGTTACCTTTTGCAATATGGATGATGAGAGGTTTTTTTATTGATCTTCCTCTAGAAATAGAAGAAGCAGCAAGGGTAGATGGCTGTAGTAAATGGCAAGTACTTTGGAGAATAGCCTTGCCTTTAGCTGCCCCAGGTATTGCTGTTACTGCTCTTTTCTGTTTTATATTTTCTTGGAACGAATTTGTCTTTGCTTTGGTTCTAAGTCGTAAAGAAGCAATTACTTTACCAGTTGTAATAGCTGGAACTAGAACTCAATTTGGAATTCATTGGCCAATAATGACTGCAATGTCAGCTATGTCTTGCTTACCTGTTTTTTTCTTAGCACTAGTTGCTCAAAAATATCTTGTAAGAGGAATGACTTTAGGCGCAGTTAAATAATCTTATATGTTTAAAGTAGCTTTAAGTGGTGATTTTTTAAAAGATGATGGAACTTTTGCTTATCCTGATATTGATTTAAACTTATTGAATCATAAAAATATTGAATGGAAAATTATTGATACTAGCCCAGAAATTAAATCTGAAGAACTTGAAGGTTATGATGCATTGATTCTTTTAGGACATCGATTTACAAAAAATTCAGTACCTAAAGATAAAAAATTATCAGTTATTTCCAGATTTGGAGTGGGGTATGACAGTGTTGATTTAGATGCTTGTAATGATAATTCTATAGCTTTGGTTATAACTCCTGATGGTATTAGAAGGCCCGTTGCTGTTTCAGTTATGGCTTTTATATTATCTTTGACTGGCAATATGTTCATAAAAGATAAAATTACTAGGAATGGCGAATGGGACTCTAGATCTGAATATATGGGAAAAGGAATAGTTGATAAAACTCTTGGATTTATTGGGTTTGGAAATATAGGAGCTGAAATAGTTAAATTAGCCAAAGTGTTTGATATGAATTTTATTGCCTATGATCCATATGCAGATAAAAAAAAATTAGAAGATTTAGGTGTTAAAGTTTGTGAAATAAATGAAGTATTTAAAAACGCAGATATACTTTCAATAAATTGTGCACTAACAGATGAAACAAGGCATATAGTAAATGAAGAGAGATTATCTCTTATGAAAAAATCTTCATATTTGATTAATACATCAAGAGGTCCTGTTGTTGATCAAAATGCTTTATATAATATTTTAAGTGAAAACAAAATTGCTGGAGCAGGACTTGATGTTTTTGAAACAGAGCCTCTTGAAATGGATGATAAAATCTTAAAGCTAGATAATACAATATTAGCACCTCACTCTTTATGCTGGACTGACCAAATGTTTTATCAATGTGGAAAAGATGATATTGATGCTGCTAAGAATGTTATGGAAGGAAAAATTCCTAAAAATATAGTTAATAAAGAAATTTTAAAAAATGAAAATTGGATAGCAAAATTGCAAAGTTATGAAAAAAAATATTTTAATAGCTGATGATCTTATAAGAGATTATACTCAAATATATTCAAAACATTTCAAAATTGATACTTTGTGGAATATTAAAGGAAAAAAAATTAATTTTTCTAAGTATGATGCTCTTGTTGCAAGTGGTTTATTTAAAATCACTCCTTTATTGATGAAAAATCTTAAAAATATTAAAATTATTTCTCTTTTTGCCGTTGGATACGATAATGTTGATTTAGTAGAGTGTAAAAAAAGAAAAATTACTGTTTCCAATACCCCTGGGGTTTTAACAAGGGATGTAGCTGATCTTGCTTTAACCTTGTTACTTTCTATTTCTAGAAATATAGTAAATGGACAAAGTTATATAAAATCTAACCTATGGCAAAAGAATGGACCAATGAAATTAACTGACAGTATTTTTAATAAAAAAATAGGTATTGTCGGTTTAGGTAAAATCGGCAAAGAATTTGCAAAAAAAGCAGAATCTTTATCTATGGAAATTAATTATTTTGGTCCAAGAAAAAAAATATCCAAATATAAATATTTTAAGAATTTAAATCAGATGGCGAAATATGTTGATTATTTAGTTATCACTTGTGCTGGAGGAGAAAAAACTAAAAAATTAATTAGCAAATCTGTAATTACGTCTATGAAAAAATCATCCTATTTAATTAATGTATCTAGAGGAACAGTTATTGATGAAAAAGCATTAATCAACTCATTAAAGAATAACAAAATAAAAGGTGCTGCTTTAGATGTGTTTTTTAATGAACCAAAAATTAATCCAATTTTTAAAAAATTAAATAATGTTATTCTTCATCCTCATCATGGGAGTGGCACTATAGAGACAAGAAATGCTATGGCCCAATTAAGTTGTATGAACCTTATAAATTTCTTTAAAAAAGGCAAACCTCTCCATAAAGTTATTTAATTGCTCCTAAAGTCATTCCTCTCACAAGATATTTGTTAATTAGTATGGAAAATAATAATATTGGAATTATTGATGCTAATGCGAGTGAGTAATTACTTCCTCCACTAAGAGCAACTGTTATAGGAATGACATCTTTTCTTGATAAAACTAAACCAAAAATAAATTCATTCCATGAAAATATAAAACAAAATAATCCTGTTACAACTATTCCAGGAGTGACTAAGGGTATAGATATTTTATAAAATGCTTCCCATTGATTGCATCCATCAACATAAGCAGCTTGTTCTATTTCATGCGGTAAGTCCTTAAAAAAGGCTCTCATCATCCAAATTGAATAAGGTAAACAAATAATTAAATGAGAAAAAATAATAGACAAGTAAGAGTCTATTAAATTTAATTTTTTTGAAAAAAGAAATAAAGGAATTATAAATGCTACAATTGGCAACATACGTATTGATAAAATTGAAAAAGGCAAAATAAATCCTCCAATTTTATATTTTGCAAAACTATATCCAGCAGCAATTCCTAAGCATAATGAAATCAAAGTTACAGAAAAGCTAATAATTAAACTATTTAAATAGGGTTTTTGAAAAAAAGCTAAAAAAATTGTATTTATTTTTGAACTACTAGGAATAAAAGTAGGTTCTAATGAATATCTAAATTCAGCAAAAGATAAGCTAGAAATTACAAATAAATAATAAATAGGAAAAATAGAAATAAATAAAAAAATTAAAATGAAAAAATATACTATTATTTTTTTTATATTTATTTTCATATTTTATACTTTTAGTTCAAATGTATACCAATTTTTTTTATTAGAAAATTTAAGATAGTATTGTATAGCTATTTCATTATCAATATCACAATGCCATCTGATAATATCCCATTTTTTTCTTTTACCTATTTTTTTTAAATGATTTATCAATTTTTTAGCTATTCCAAGATTTCTGTATTTAGGAATAATAAAAATATCATCAAGAAAACCTATATCCTTTCCTCTGACCGGATTTGGAGAAATTTTATAATGAATATGACCTAGAATTTCTTTTTTATCATTTATAGCAATAATTAAGTTAGAAGCATGATTTTTATCATT
>CAZUXH010000100.1:0-4962 GCA_964624655.1 uncultured Rhodospirillaceae bacterium
TGAGTTGGTCTTCCTCTTCGAATTAAGTCATTAATTGTTGAATAAATTGTTTTATATTTTTTAACTTCTTTTTTAAATCCACAATACTCTTTATTCTTGATATCTTTTCCATACCCGGGAAGTCTTGGCAGAATACTAGGTCTTTCTAGAATACTCGTTGAAGATGGTTTTCTTTTATTAGCTAATTTCCAAATTCTATTTGCCATAGGGTGATCTGAATAATTATCTAGCCAGCTTTTTAAATCTTCAAAACTAGATCTGTACTTAGTTGGATGCATTAATTTCTGATATTTCACATGCCCCATCAAAATTTTATTATCTATCTGATTTAATATATTTTCAGCCTCTTTCCATTTTCCCAGTTTTTGAAATTCAAAAACTTTTTTATAAAATATAACATCCTGTTCAGATAAAATAATTCTTTTTGAACTATTTGACTCATGGTTTTTTATAAAATTAAATAGAATTGGAGAAAAATTATTCTTTTCAAAAACTTCCTCGTTATTTGCTGGTTGTGCAGTATTGCAAAACAAAAACAAAATAGTCATTAAAATTAATATATCGCTCATTCTATAAAATTTACTTGATTTACTCATAAAAAACCTGAAGTTAATTAATAATTTATTTTTAAATATACTGAAATATATATACCAATCTAACTTGATGTTTCTATCATTTTTTTTACCTCTATCAAATCCATCCAAGCTTCCTTTTTTTTATCAGGCCTTGCGATAAGATATTCTGGTTGGTACATAGAAATAGCATTTATAATTTTTTTTGAAGATTCTAAATTTATTTTATATTTTTGACCTCTTGTAACAAATATAACATCGCTAGTCCCCGTCAAACATTGAGTAACTAATGAGCCAAACATTATAATAACCTTAGGAGAAACTAATTCTATTTGTTTTTTTAGAATATAAATATTTTTTTCTACATCTTTTCTAGTAGGAAATTTATCATCAATAGAGGTGCAAAAAGAAAGGGTAGTAAAAAATGTATTTTCTTGAGAGAAATTTATAGCTTTAAGCATCGCAAGTAAAAGAGTTCCCACTTCTTTTTGAAACGATTTTATTCCATTAATGTCTATTGTTTGAGGACTATCAGCCACAACCATTAAGTCAGCATTTACATATCCTTCATAAAAAATAAATCCTTTATGTTTTAAAGGATAATTCTTTAATATTATTTTCTCTGTAGCTGTTTTTAATTCTCCTATATTACTGCAGTCGTGAATAAGATTTGCAGAATTAATATCCTTATAAATGTTTTTTTGATCATTATTTAAAAATTCATTGTCCGATTTACTAAACAAATGGTGATTCTTACATTCCTCTAAAATAATTTCGTCACAACCCATATCTAAAAACCAATTAGCTAAAATATTAAAATTATTAGAAACATCATTTTTAGAATTATTCATTAAATTTCAACAGATAAATATTATATCGACCCAAACGGAATTGGCTTTCCTTCATTGTCCTTGACTAATTTTCCTGATTCATCCTGAACAGCTATATAATTTCCATGACCAAGCCAACTTCCAATATATTTAACTGGTTTAACTGGCTTGCCATTAAAGGTCTTCTCTTTCTGTTTTGCTCCTCGAGCAGCAGGATTATTCTTCGTAATGGCCACTATACTTTTCCCTATATTTTTTCTTAAAATAAATACTCAATTAATATTCTTCTATGAATATTCCTTGAATTAATATTTTTATCAATTTACAATTTTTTTTGATAATGTATAGAAAAATATTTATATTTTAGGAAAATCTATTGTTTATATCCAATAATTACAAATATATAAGAAGTAATGTAAAATTATTACTTCTTGTTTTTATAATTTTGACTTCATTTTCATCACTCAACTATTCTTTTTCTGAAAATTGGAAACCCAATCATTTTGGTTCTTTTTTAAGTACACAAATTGCAAGATCTAATTTAGACATTGAAAACTCAGCCTTTTTTTCTAGAATTGTTTATGAAAATGAAAGAAGTTCAATAGCACTTGCTATTATGGCAATCGAATCTCTTACAGCAAATGGACAAATTGAAGATGCTATTAGAATAGTAAATGGTATTCCAGATTTTTCTTACATAACCCTAGGGTTCTACTTAAAAAGTATTTACTATATAGATATTGGAGACTACGAATCTGTTAAAGAAACGCTATCAAAAATAAACCCTAATGGAATAGATAGTTATATACTTCCAATTTTACAAGCTTGGATTGAAGCTGGGCTAAGAAATCATGAGAAAGCAGTAACTGCATTGAATGTTCAAGCAAACAAAGGCATATTTTCCCCTATATATGACTATCATTCTGCCTTAATAAGTGACTGGGCAGGAGATTATAAATTAGCGGAGCAAAAATATGAGGATGCTATAAACCGAAATAATGATTCTAATTCTAGACTATTTATAGCTGCCAGCTCTTTTTTCAGTAGACATCAAATAAATGAAAAAAAATTAAGAATTGATAAAAAATTTGAAAAGAGTATGCCAGACAGCAGTGAATTCTTCATCTTCAAGAAAAACAAGGATAGAATCAACCAGATTTCCCCTTTAACAAACAATATTAGACAAGGTGTAGCTGAGGTTTTTTTAAATGCAAGTGAAATTCTTTATAATGAAGGCTTAATTTCTCAAGCACTAGTTTATTCTCAACTTGCATTATTTCTTAATAACAAATTAGACAATGCTAAACTAATAATAGGAAATATTTTCAAGTCAAATAATAATTATTCTCGTGCTATACAATACTACGAAGATATTGATGATTTTTCTGTTCTGAAGATTAATGCAGATATTGCTATAGCCAAGTGTTTTTCTGAAATGCAAAAGATAAATGAAGCAATAAATTTTTTAAACGATGACAAAAACATTTATAAGAATCATTTTAATTATCTAAAAGCTATAGCAGAAATATACTATGACGATAAAGATTTTGGATCGTCTAACATTTACTATACTAAGGTTTTTGAGAGCATACCTTCATTAGAAAAAAGACATTGGCCTTTATTATATGCTTATGGGATATCACTAGAAAGAGCTGGAAAATGGGAAGAAGCAGAAGATAAGTTTACGCAAGCTTTAATATTTTCTCCTGATCATCCTCTTATCTTAAATTATCTTGGTTACTCTTGGTTAGACAGAGGAGTAAAAATAGAACTAGCGATAGAGATGATTAAAAAAGCAGTAGAACAACAACCTAATGATGGATACATTGTAGATAGTTTGGGGTGGGGATATTATCAAATAGGAAATTATGAAGATGCGGTAAAATATTTAGAAAATGCTTCTGAACTTGTCCCTGGAGACCCTATCATTACGGATCATTTAGGTGATGCCTTGTTCTATGCTGGAAGAAAAATAGAAGCAAAATTTCAATGGAACAAAGCCTTAGAATTTGAACCCACAAGTGAACTAATTATAAAAATAAAAAATAAAATTGAAGGAATACAATTTCCTGCGCCAGGAATTAAAGCAACTCCTTAAAAGGACATGTAAAATACATAATGCATACATCATACTGTTTTTCAAAAATAAATTTATCACTTAAAATTATTAACAGCAGGAGTGATGGCTATCACAACTTAGACTCTAATGTAATTTTCACTAATATCTCTGATAAAATAAGTATTAAAATTTTAAAAAAACAACAAAAAAAAATAAATCTTCAGATTGTAGGACCTTTTTCAAAAGGTTTATCAAAAAATAAAGAACATAATATTATATATAAAGCTACGAAATATTTCTATAAATACTTTAAAATTAGAAATAATCTTAAAATTATTTTAAATAAAAATTTACCTGTTGCCTCAGGAATAGGTGGAGGATCAGCTGATGCAGCAGCAATATTAACGCTTTTACCTAAAATATTTAATATTAAAAAAACTAAATCTCTTGAACAAATTAAAAAAAATATTGCTCTTAAAATAGGATCAGACATTCCCGCCTGTATGATATCAAAACCTCTCAGAATGTTAAGCAAAGGAGAGAAACTATCAAATATAGATATTCAACTAAGAAAGACCATAGCAGCTTATAAATGGATAATTTTAGTAACTCCAAATCAAATGTTATCAACCGAAAAAATATTTTTAAGGTTTAGCAAAATGAATTTTAAAACTAATATGTTATTAAAAAATTATACTAATAATTCTATAGGAATAAACGACCTACAACATATAGCAGAAAAATTTTGTCCCGAAATAATTTATTGTAAGAAATATTTATCAAAACAAAACGGTATTAAATATATTGGCATGTCAGGAACTGGACCAACATGCTTTGGTATATTCAAGAATAAAAACCAAGCAGCAAACGCAATTTCAAATATAAGAAAACTTAGACCTAAATGGTGGATAAAACAGGGAATAATAATACACTAGAATATTTCTTTTAAAATTTTAGGAAGCATAACATTCTTCCTCAAGCAAGCTAATTTAGCAGTATTAACTAGTAAGCAGGCTATAGTCATTGGACCAACTCCTCCTGGCACCGGGGTTATATAAGAAGCAACTTTAGATGCAGCGTTAAAATCCACATCTCCAACTAATACTGGTTCTCCGTCTTTCTCCACTCTATTTATTCCAACATCTATAACTATCGATCCTTTTTTTAACCATTCTTTCTTAACTATTTCTGGTTTCCCTACCGCAGCTATTAAAATATCTGCTTCCTTGGTAAAATTTGAAATATTTTTAGTACGTGAGTGAACAATAGTAACAGTACAATTTTCATTTAATAATAATTGTGCGATAGGTTTACCTACTATATTACTCCTGCCTATCACCACTACATTTTTTCCTTCTAAATTAACTTTTATAGACCGCAATAACAAAAGACATCCTAAAGGAGTGCAGGGGGCAATTCCGTTTCTATTTAAAAATATTTTGCCAGCATTTTTGATGTTAAAACCATCAACATCTTTTTCTGGTTTAATACAATCGATTAT
>CAZUXH010000101.1:0-4953 GCA_964624655.1 uncultured Rhodospirillaceae bacterium
AAAGCATATATGGCTATGCCAGATCTACCTAGTAGGCTGAGTGATTTCATTCCTTCATTAAAAAATTGATAAGGAGCAATTTCTCTTCCTTCATATTGTTTAAATAATTCTTTCATAGTCATTGCTATGGCAGGAGTATATTGGATTAAATAGGGTCCAATATATGCTTTTCCAATAGTATTGTCGCTGCATTTTATCTCTATTGTCATAAATGCCCAATTAGGAAATGTTCCTATTCTAGCTATTACAGGATTATTTAGTGGAATATTAGCGGATTTTACTTCTATACTTTTGATTATAGGTTTGCTCATATTAATCTCTCCATTTATTTAATTTCTAAAATGTTGTCTAATTCACTAATAGCAATATTTGGATCACTTACCTTAATAGTATGAATGCCAATTCTTCTGGCTGCCTTTAAATTAACTCCTAAGTCATCCAGGAATACACATTTTTCAGGTGTAATTTCTAAATCATTAAGTAAATATTTATATATTCTTTCTTCAGGTTTTCTCATTCCAAGATTGCAACTTTCATAGATATTAGAAAAATTTTTTAAAACATTATTTACTTGTAATATTCTTTTATTGGGTGTGAGTGAAGAAACACCTAGTAATACATTTGTAAGGCACACTACTTTATAGTCTTTTTTCAGTTCTTTTATTTTGGAAACCATAGCAGGTCTAATTTCGCCATATAATTCTTTAAGAACCATTGTCATATCTATTTTATAACCTAAAATATCAGCTTCTTCTTCAAATTCGTTGATAAATTGATGTATTTCTATTTCCCCTCTTTCACATTTTGCCCATGCATTATCATTAGGGTTATTCATTACAACTTTAGATATGGAACCCGATTCAAGAGATATATTTTTTTCTAGTCTTCTAAATCCTTTCATAGGACTTTCAGTAATAACTCCTCCAAAATCAAAAATTATAACCTTTATACCCATTTAATTTTTCTTTTAATTGTGTTTTGCAAGATATGCTTTTAATTCTGAATGATTGTCAATATCAAGAAGAGTAGAAGCCGTTCTTTGGGGTAGCTTAGAAACTATATTCATATTATGTTTTATAATATTTTTTGCGCCATAGTCACCTTTTAGTTTTAGAATGTCTGGAAAAAACATTCTAGAAATAAGTGCTGGATTTCCTAATTTATTTTTATAAGTAGGAACAATTATATATTTTTTGAGTTCTGGGTTAAAAGAATCAATCATATTATTTAATAACTTTGAAGAAATATCTGGCATATCACCTAGCATAATAATAACTGCATCACAGTCTTCGGGAAGGGAAGAGATCCCCATTTTGATCGACGATGACATCCCTTGATTATATTGTTTATTAAAAATCAATTTTACATTAAATTTTTTTAGATTGTCTTCCAATAATTCACGCTGATGTCCTAGTACGACTATCGTCTCTGCAGAATTACTATTAGCAGAGGCTGATACTACTTTAGAAATAAGATTTGAGTTTTTTATTATTGAAAGTAATTTATTTTTTTTATTCATTCTTTTAGATTTTCCTGCAGCAAGAATGATATTGCAAATCTTATAGGTTTTATTTGTAGCATTATTGTTTTTTTGATATTTTCTAGTTTTGAGTAGTCCACCTATACCCATTTTTGAAATATCCATTGAAGTAATTTCAATATCAGCAACAAGTCTCTCAAGAATCCAATCGAATCCATTTAGAGCAGGAGAGCGAGCACATCCTGGTAGTCCAATAATAGGAATTTTATCTTTAGCTATTAGTAATAAATTACCTGGGTCCACAGGCATTCCAAATCTAATAATTTTTCCGCCATTATATTTAATAGCTTCTGGAATTTCATCTCTTTCATCTACTATTGCTGAAGCACCAAGTATAAAAATAATATCGAAGTTCTTTTCTTTTAAAAGGCTAATCTTTTTAGCTATTTCATTTTTATCGTGCTTACACTTTATGGATATTATGAGTTTGCAATTATTTTTTATTAGTCTTTCTCTGATTCTTTTTTCTGATAAGGAATTAAGTTTGTCATTTTCTTGATAGCCTTGTGTTAAAATAAGACCACATTTTTTTTCTTGAAATGGAAAGATTGTTAAGGAAGTTTGTAGATTTAAATTATTAATTCTTTTTAATTTATTGTCGGGCACGGAAAATGAAATAATTTTTATTGTGGCAATCATTTCACCTTTCTCAACTTTTACATAATTTCTTAAAGTAGCTATAGTTATATCTGTGGAAATTTTATTAAATTTATTAATTTTTTCTTCATCAATAACTAATAGTCCAGATTCGGCGGCTAAAATATTAGCTCTTCCGGTAAAAGCTTTTTCTACTGCAATTTTATTATTTTTAAAATTTTTAATAATTTGGTTTGCTGCTGTATCTTCTTGAATATCGTTTTTATCAAGAATAGCACATGTCAGTTTTTCAATTTTATTCTTTTTTAAGTGTAATATATCTTTATTATTCAATATTTTACCTTTGTTTAGTCTTTTTCCATCAATTACGATGCTATGTGCTAGAATATTATTAAGCGCGTATTTAACCGAAATTTTACTAAATTTCATTATATTTTTCTCTCTATTGGTAATAACTTCTGTACGTAAAAATAATTTCTGACATTATTGCTACTGCAATTTCATTGGGTGATTTTGCTCTTATATCTATACCAACTGGTCCATTAATCTTTTTTATTTGTTTTTCAGTAAAACCAGATTTTTCAAGTCTTTTTTTTCTTGATTCATGAGTTTTGGAAGAACCAAGTGAACCAATGTAAAATGCTCTACTTTTAAGAGCAATTTCTAAAGCAGAATCATCTAATTTAGGATCATGAGTTAGTGTTACTATTGCCGTCCTATCATCTATAACTAAATTATTTAGAGCTTCGGAAGGCCAATCTTTTAATACTTTAATATTAGGAAATCTCTTTTCTGTTGCAAATGTTGACCTGGGATCAATTATAGTTATATCAAATTCACACACAGAAGCTATATTAGCTAAAGGCTGTGCAATATGAACAGCTCCCACCACTAAAAGCCGAAGAGAGGGAAGAGAAATATCTATAAACCAACGGTTATTGCCTATATTTATTACTCCAGATTTTTTATTCTTAATTAAATCTGAAGCAATTTGTTTTAAATTTGAAGATAAACCATCTTCTTTTTTGTCATTAAGAAAAAGCTGATTTCCATTTTCTAATTGAGTAGCTAAAATTACTTCTTTTCGGTTTTCCTTAGCTTCAAGTACTTTATTGAGAACATCTTCATTCACTTTTTTTTCCAATTCGTTCTACAAATACTTCAACTTTTCCACCGCATGCAAGTCCTACGTCCCACGCTTGAGTATTGGTAACACCAAAATTTAAAAGCTTAGGAGTACCAGTCTTTATAACTTTTTGCGCTTCAATTATTACTTCTCCCTCTATACATCCACCAGAGACGGATCCTATGACTTCTAAATCTTGATTAATAGCCATTCTACTCCCTATAGGTCTCGGGCTAGAACCCCAAGTAGAAACAACTGTTGCTATTGCAACATTTTTATTAGATTTTTTCCAATCAGCGGCTTTTGTTAATACTTCATCAAAATTATTAGACATATTTTAGATTTTTACCCTTTTAAAAAATTTATAGTAATTTTATTTTAAAAAATCTTTAACAGCTTTTTTTACTAAAACGTCGACTAAGTGTGATCGGTATTCAGCTGAAGCATGAATATCATTATTCATATCCTCAAGTGCTATTGTCTTTAAAGGTACATTGTTTAAATCAAAATTCTCAGTGAGAGCAGATTCTATTTCAGAAGCTCTAAAAGGGGTATGAGAAGCTCCCGTTATAGCTATTCTCACGTCTTTATCATAAGTAGATAAAGCTATTCCTGCTATAGCATATCTACTTGCTGGGTTTGGAAATTTTATATAAGTAAAATAAGTTGGTATTTCAAAAATTATATGTGTTAAAATTTCATTTTCTTCTAATGCTGTTTCAAACATAGCTGTAAAAAAATCTTCTCCAGCAATTTGCCTCTTATTAGTTTTAATTGTAGTTTTTATAGAGAGAATTGCTGCTGGCCAATCTGCTGCTGGATCTGCATTTGCTATAGAACCTCCTATTGTACCAAAATTTCTTATTGCTTGATCTCCAATTCCGGAAGACAGTCTTTTTAATCCCTTAATATGCTCATTGACTTCAATATTCTTGGATATTGTATTATGAGTAGCTAGGGCGCCAATCTTTATTTGTCCTTCTTCATTCGAAATGCTTTTAAGAGAATCTATCTTGGTTAAATCTATTAAATCGGAGGGAGAGGCTAGTCTTTGTTTCATTGAGGCAATTAAGGTCATTCCACCAGCTAAGTATTTAGGGTCATCACTGTTTTCATAAATTTTTAGAGCCTCGTCCAAATCAGTGGGTGTATGGTAATTAAAAGAATACATAATTTTATATACCTCTCATTTTTTCTGCGCCAGCAGATATGGATTTTACTATATTTTCGTAACCAGTACACCGGCATAGATTGCCTTCTAGATGTTTTCTAATTTCATATTCGTTAGGGTTGGGCTTATCTTTTATAAAGGATATAGCTGATATAATCATTCCAGGAGTGCAAAACCCGCATTGAAGTCCATGGTGCTCTTTGAATGATTCTTGCATAGGATGCAGATTATTGCTATCCGACAAGCCTTCTATTGTAGTAATTTCGGAGCCATCTATTTGTGCAGTTAGCACAGAGCAGGCTTTTAAAGCAATGCCATCACACAAAACCATGCAAGCCCCACATTGATTTGTATCACAACCAATATGACTACCCGTAAGCTTTATTTCTTCTCTAATGAAATCTATTAATAATAAATTCGATTTAATATCTTTCTCATAGATTTTTCCATTTATATTAATTTTTACCGATTGCGTTTTCACTTTTTTCTCCAAGTATTATAATTATATAATTAATCATA
>CAZUXH010000102.1:0-4932 GCA_964624655.1 uncultured Rhodospirillaceae bacterium
TGAATTAGGATCTATAGAAGTAGTAACTTATAATTTGGGTGCACAAGTAGGGGATAGAAGCCTAGCAGATGCATCATATAAGACTTTTGAATTAGGTTGGAGAATGGCCACCTTTGGATTATTCAGACTCGCTTCTTCTGTCTGTCCTTTGATGGAAAAACGAGGAAAAGGTACTTTTATTGTTACTTCGTCTACTGCTTCTGTTCGAGGTAATGGAGGACAGCATTCTCATGCTGCCGCAATGGGTGGTCGAAGAATGTTATGCCAAAGCTTAAATGCAGAATATTCTTCAAAGGGAGTCCATATTGCTCATGTTATTATTGACGGGGCAGTTGATGCTCCTGATACATTAGGTAAAATGTTAGGAGCAGAAGAATTTCAAAAATTAAGAGAGAGTAAAGGCATGGAGCATGATGGTTTAATTCTTCCAGATAAAATTGCTGATACTTATTATCACTTATCACAGCAGCATAGGTCAGCCTGGACTCATGAAATTGATATTAGGGCATTTTCTGATATGCCATGGTGGAATCATTAAAATGATAAATAAAGATATAACGAAACACCAAAAGATATAAAAAATAAAATAATCATCAGGAATCCTGCTATTAGAAGCTGCTGACAATTAGATTTATTATTTTGATTATCCATATAGATTTAATTATATTAAAATTATGGAGAAAATATTTAATTGCTATTAATATATTATTTAAAATTACTATCTGGTTGGATTTTATAATGTTTAATTATGGTGATGTAAGTGTGGAAATGAAAGAATATTTTGCTCGTGGAGAAAAGCGAGCAAAACAATTAGATAATAGAGGTCCAGTAGTATTTGATAAAGACGGTAAGTTAGAAAACAAGATAGTTAGAGACTATGAGAAGTATGGATTTTATATTTTTCAAAACGTATATAAAAAGCAAGAGCTTAAAGAAATAGAAAGAGGCTTTTTTTCTATTTTAGATCGTCTTCCAAAAGATAGAAATTCTAAATTAGATAAAAATGGAAGAATGGCTATAGGATCTGATTGCAAGGCAAATACCTTATATTGGTCAAAACCATTGGCAGATCCTTTTGGTGGAACAAAACTTGCAGGTGGTAGACATCCTGTAAAAATGATAGAACCTAAAACAGAGGGAATTAAAAAAGATATAGTATATTTAATATCGGGTTCTTTACAATTTTCAAATTCACATCTAAGAGCTTATGCTCATCCTGATTTACTAGCTATTGCTGAACAAATTAATGGAGAAGACTTTGTTCCTTTTAGTGACGCACTGTTTATAAAGGAGCCAGGAAAAGGAGCATCAGTAGCGTGGCACCAAGATGGAATTACTCACTGGGGTAATAAGATATGGGATCCGTTTTGCCATGGCTTTAACTTCATGGCACAATTGTATGGCTCTACAGCTGCCAATGGAGTATGGATTGTTCCTGGAACTCATAAGTTAGGGAAATTAAATATTAAAAAACTTATTGCTGAAAATGGGTCAGAAAGATTAGAAGAAGCTGTTCCTTTGATATGTGACCCTGGTGATGTGGCTATTACAAACCGACAGGTTTTACATGGTTCATTTGCTAATACTAGTAATGATTGGAGAGTTACTTTAAATTTTGGCTTTCATAAAAAATCATCTGTACTTAATGTCAGGGGAGGAGGAGCATTACTCAGCGGTAATTCAAAAATATATGATGAGAATCGAATTGAGATTAGATCTCGAGTAATTCCTTATGCAATAAATATTAGAAACAAAAGATTTCCAGATGAAAAATCTTTTCTTTATAAGCCTTTTATGCAAGGTAAAAATAAAGAAATAAAAAAATTAAATTTAAAAGATTATAATTTATTGGATTTAAGTATATAGGTCTTATTTTTTTAATAAATTTTCAATAGCTTTCTTTACTTCCTCTGTAGGTATTATATGAGGATCTTTCGTTCCCCATTTTTTAGAATCTATTATTATAAGTTTCCTTGCTAATGGAGCATATTTTAAGGAGTTATGTTTACTGAAAATAGATATTAAAGGACAACCACCAGCTGCGAACATGTGACCGGTTCCTGAGTCATTTGCAATTCCTAATTTAAGCTTATGAGCAAGAGCAATTACCAAAATTGGTCCTTTTAGACCGCTTTTAATTGCTATGTCTTCCCATTCAGGAAATAGAGCGTTGGGAATTCTTTTTTTAATGTATTTTAAAAGATCTTTTTCTGAAGGTCCTAAAAAAAATACAGGAGTTCTTCCTTTGTTTTTTAGTTCTAAGGCAATTTCTATGAAGTTTTCTAGTGGCCAAATTTTTTCTTTATCTCCTGCACCTGGAGATATTCCTATATAATTTTTGTTCTTAGGTAATAGTTTTTCTGCTAATTTATCATATTTTAATTCATATAATCCCTTTAAATTAACATAATTTAAGTTTTTGCTTAATTTAGTATTTGTTACTAGAGCTATAAATAAGTTTAATCTTTCATTTAAAGATATAGATTTGTTTTTATCTTTAAATTTTATATCTGAAAAAAGCCAATTTGCTGTGGATGAAATAAAAACACCATGTTTAATTCTTTTTAATATTAGAGTTGGAATAACGACAGTTTGCGTATCTATAATTAAATCAAAATATTTTTTTTTTAAAGGATACGAAAAAATTAGATCAAGAAAGGGCTTTTTGGCTATAGGATAATCTTCTTTAACTGCATCTATTAGTGAAACTATCAGAGGTTTAAGAGATCTTGAATATTCGGTGGGCCCTTTTCCAGCCATCCATGTTATATGAGAGTTAGGAAAAGCTCTTCTTAAATTATATAAAAAACTTATTTTATAAAGACCATCTCCAACAGTTTCGCCGCCAGAATAAATCAGAATATTTTTAAATTGTTTTTCCACTATCATACAGTTTTAGTAATATTAAATTATTTTAATTATAATAAACTAATATTATATATATATATGTATATTTTTAATTGAGGTGTTTTTTATGAAAGACAATTTAGTAATTCCTATATCTCCAGGTGAGTTAATTGATAAAATAACTATTTTAGAAATTAAAAGAGAATCTATAGTCGATAAAGAAAAACTTTCTAATATTAATTTAGAATACAAGGTATTACTAGATACACTAGAAAATAAAATCATAGCAAGTAATGAAATTGATTCTTTAAGAATAAAATTAAAAACTATAAACAAAAGACTTTGGGATATTGAAGATCAGTTAAGAGATCTAGAACGATCTAAAACCTTTAATGAAGATTTTATTAAATTAGCTAGATCCGTTTATTTCACAAATGACGAAAGATCTGAAGTTAAAAAAAGTATTAATAAGCTTCTTAATTCCGAGATAGTTGAGGAAAAATCTTATTCTAAATACTAAATACTTTTTGTAATAACTTTTTTTCCACATTTGATCCTGTAAGAATAACAATAATAGTTTTTCCTTTCACAGGGATTTTTTTTTCTAATAAAGCAGCAAGTGCAATGGCACCTCCTGGTTCCAGAATTAAACCTAAATTAGTAAGAGCATAATGCATTGCTTTTAATACAGAATTGTCTTCTACAACCAAGCCTTTATGTAATAGTTTTTTATTAATATCAAAAGTAATTTCTCCAGGTTGATTTGCTAATAAGGCATCACATATAGAATTTTTAGAATTTTTATTCTTTATTCTTTTTCCTTCTTTTAAAGAAGTTAAATGATCAGAAAACCCATTAGGCTCAACTGAATAAATTTTTGCGTTATTATATTTATTTTTTATATAACTAGCTATTCCAGCTATTAGACCACCACCTCCTGTCGGCACTAAAATATTATCAGGCGTTAGATTATAAGTATTTAATTGAGTTTCAATTTCTATTCCAATAGTTCCTTGTCCATATATTATGAGTGGATTATCATAAGGAGGAATAATTTTATAATTTTTTTCTACAGCTATATTGGCACCTATTTCTTCTCTGTTTTCTTTTTTTCTATCGTAAAATATCACTTTTGCTCCTCTATCTAATGTACCTTTAATCTTATTCTTTGGAGCATCTTTAGGCATTACAATGGTAGATTCAACATTAAATAATCTTGATGCTTCAGCTACGCCTTGAGCATGATTACCAGATGACCAGGCTAAAACACCATTCTTTTTGTATTTTTCGGATAAGTTATATAAGAAATTATATGCTCCTCTAATTTTGAAAGATCCTGTCCTTTGAAGAGATTCAGCTTTATAGAATATATTAGCAGACATTTTTTTGCTTATATATTCATCATATATTAAAGGCGTATTAAATATTACTTTTGAAATAATTTTGTGAGTAGCTAAAAAAGTTTTTTTATTCATTTGTAGCATTTCCTTCAATTATTTCTATAATATTTCTATTTTCAATTCTGTTTCTATCTTCAATTACTTTTTGATATACAACGTAGTTTTCTATAATTCTTTGAACATAATTTCTAGTTTCTTTGAAAGGAATTTTTTCTATCCAATCTATAGCATCATATTTACTATTAGATGGATTTCCGTTTATTTTTATCCACCTGTTTACTCGATTTGGCCCTGCATTATATGCTGCAGTAGATAAAACTATAGATCCATTATAATTATTTAATAAGTCCTGAAGATAATTAGTAGCAATTTGTATATTATAACCAGGCTGATTTGCTAAAAAATTTTTATTATATTTTACACCAATTCTTTTTGTTACTATTTTTGCTGTTCCTGGCATTACTTGTAATAATCCTAAAGCTCCTGCTCTACTTTTAGCGTGAAAATAGAATTCACTTTCTTGTTTAGCTACAGCTAATAGTAATTCTGGGCTAACATACCTATTAGATTTTTCCATATCTTTTTCTAAAGAATTAGGGAAAGGAAATAAATATTTTTGATAGTATAAATCTTTTTTTATTGCATTTTTTACTGCTATTATAAATAAATCAGTTCTTTCAGAATC
>CAZUXH010000103.1:0-4742 GCA_964624655.1 uncultured Rhodospirillaceae bacterium
TCTATATTGTTTAAGCTCTGAGAATTAAGTTTATTTACGGATAAAAACTTATTATATCTTTGATTAGATGGATTTTTTGATTTAATTTCAAAGCTCGAAAAACATACCGAAGATCCGCCTAGAGGAAGTGCTAATTTTTTCTTTTTTAGTTTTTCAGCTTCTTTACCGTAACTTAGTTGCATAGGTAATAGAAAATGGTCGGTCACCATAAAATATATCTATTATGCTTCATTAGGTTTAGGGTTTTTATTATTTGATTTAGCATTATTCTTATTCGTTTTACCAGCTATTGGCACTGAACTTTTACCTTTTGTATCTGCATCCTTATTTCCTTCTGAATTTTCAGAGTGGACATTCTTTTTTATTTTTTGTCCGGTTAGTAAATTTTCAATGTCCTCAGAAGTCAGAGTTTCAAATTCTAGTAGTCCATCTGCAATTTTATGAAGATCTTCCATTTTAGTTGTTAATATATCAGTCGCTTTTTTCTCGCCTTCTTCTACTAACTTCCTTACTTCTTCATCAATAATACGCGCTGTTTCATCTGAAATATTTCTCTGTTGAGCTACAGAGTGTCTTTGATTGACCTCTTCTTGATTAGATTCTTATCTTTGAGGTCCTTATTTATCGGAAAAGCCAAACTCCATAACCATTCTGCGAGCTAAGTTAGTAGCTTGTTGTATATCATTTCCAGCACCAGTGGTTATATGTTTTTTTCCATATATTAATTCTTCAGCAACACGCCCTCCAAACATTGAAGCAAGAAGCGCATCCAATTCAGTTTTAGTTTGTGCGAGTTTATCTCTTTCGGGAAGCCACATTGTAAGTCCAAGAGCTCTTCCTCTTGGAATAATGGTAACTTTATGTAATGGTTCATGACCTTCCACGTTTAACATTACTAATGCGTGACCTGCTTCGTGATATGCGGTCTTTCTTTTTTCCTCTTCAGTCATGACCATAGATCTTCTTTCTGCACCCATCATTACTTTATCTTTAGCTTGTTCAAGTTCAATCATCCCTACATTAATCTTACCATTACTAGCAGCTAGTAGTGCTGACTCATTTACCAGATTAGCTAAATCAGCCACACAAAAACCAGGTGTGCCCCTTGCTATAAGTCTTATATTCACTGTTTTTGCAAGAGAGATTTTTTTAATATGAACTTTTAGTATTTTTTCTCTACCTAGAATGTCAGGGTTTGGGACAACAACTTGTCGATCAAATCTACCAGGTCTTAATAAAGCAGGATCTAATACATCGGGCCTATTGGTTGCCGCAATTAAAATCACACCTTCATTAGTTTCAAAACCATCCATTTCTACAAGTAATTGATTAAGAGTTTGCTCTCTTTCATCATTTCCTCCTCCTAGACCTGCACCTCTGTGTCTTCCTACGGCATCAATTTCATCTATAAATATTATACAGGGTGCATTTTTTTTACCTTGCTCAAACATATCCCTTACTCTACTAGCTCCAACTCCAACAAACATTTCTACAAAATCAGATCCTGATATAGTAAAGAACGGAACATTTGCTTCTCCTGCTACTGCACGTGCTAAAAGCGTTTTACCTGTTCCTGGAGGACCAACTAATAGTACACCTTTAGGGATTTTCCCTCCTAGCTTTTGAAATTTTTGCGGGTTTTTTAAAAATTCAATAATTTCTTCTAGTTCGTCTTTGGCTTCATCAATGCCAGCAACATCCTCAAATGTAACTCTTCCTTGCTTTTCAGTAAGCAACCTAGCCTTGGATTTACCAAAGCCCATAGCTCCTCCTTTTCCACCTTGCATCTGTCTCATGAAAAATATCCAAACACCAATAAATAGCAGCATCGGCAACCAGTTTAATAAAATGCCAATTATTGGAGAAACTGGGCCTTCTTCGGGTTTTTCGACAAAATAAATTCCTTTTTTAAGAAGTCTTTCTGTGAGGGCTGGGTCGTTGGAGTTATAAGTTGTAAAATATTCACCTGTTTGAAGTTGTCCTGAGATATTATTGCCTTGTTTTAAAACTTTTTCAACGTTGTCATTGTCTACATGAGTTAAAAATTCAGAATAGGCCAATTCTATAGCAGTATTATCATTATTTTTTTGTTGAAATAAATTAAAAATTGCTACTAGGAAGAGCACTATTATGACCCAAACAGCAATATTTTTAGCAAAGTTATTCAAATTTCTACTCCTGGTTAAAATTGTCCTTTAAGTTTAAATATTCGTCATATAAATATTTAACTTTAATTTTTTTTTCCCAATACTTGTCCTCACTATAATTTAAATGGGGAATGTAAACTATTTCGTCAAGAGATCTAATAGTTGGAAGTGTATTTATAGCATAGCAATGAATATCCGATTTAACAATTTTTTTTAATTTTACCAAGTTTAAATAGTCTTTATATCCTAAATAACCAACTGAAATAGAAGATTTGTTGGATTTATTTATGACTAAAAACCTTCTGTCCCATAAGGTGTTTTCCTTTGATAAGGTTATACGATTTAAATTTGATTCAGGTTGGCGTAAAACTGTGATAATTTTTTTTTTAATATCAAAAAATACTTTGCCAGCATTAAAATTTTTACAATTTTCACAAGAAATATTTTTTATAATTCTTCTTATGACTCTTGATTTAGGAGGATAAATTTTTCCTCCAATAGAAAAAAAAATTTTTTTTAAAAACAATTCCTGAATAAAAATTGGAGATTTTATAAATTGATTTCTAGAAAATCTACAAACACCTAAATCACTAAAATCTGTATATTCAGAAATAAAATTTTTTAAAAGTATATTTATTGAATTTTTTAATTTTTTATATACCAGTATAGTTTTATAAAAATCATTTTTTATAGAATTATTATCCAAAGATCTAATTTTTGCTCTTTTAAAAATAATGTTTTTATTTGAGGGATCTTCAACCCATTTGGTTTTATATTCATTACATAAATGTATTAAATGATTCTTATCATATTCAAGGAATGGCCTTAAAATGTGTATAGGTCCTGAATCCGTTAAAAGAATATTTTTAGGAGCCATGCATGATAATCCGCCAAGGCCACTTTTCTTTTCTAATCTCATTATAAATGTCTCAATTTCATCATCTTTATGGTGTCCTAGTAAAACATAATTTGTTCCATGCTCATTAATGGCATCTACTAAAAGTTTATATCTTTCAGTCCTTGCTTTTTGCTGAATTCCTGTTTTAGGTTTTTTACCTTCCCAAATTAATGTTTTGTGGAAAATATTGTTTTTATTCATATAATTTTCTACAAACTTAGCCTCCATCGCTGATCCGGTTCGTAATTTATGATCTATAGTGAAAGCTATTATATCTATATTGTTTTTTTTTGCCCACTGCTTAGCTAAGATTGTTAAAGCCATGCTGTCTGAGCCTCCTGAAACTGCTAAAGCTATCTTTTTAAATCCAGAGGGAATAAAATTCTTTTTCATAAATTTATTAAATTTATTGTTAAGTAGAAGAGATGAGCTTTGCACTTAACTTTTACATTCTAATCTGTTGCTGAAGGTTTCAGCTCTATTGGAAATCCTAACTGGTAACTCTTTGAATTCTTCATTTAACTTAGCAAAAGTCGCACATGCTTCTGAGTTTTTGTTAAGTGAGTATAAAGAAATTCCCAGTTTTAATAATTGATCTGCGGCCTTAGATCCTTTCGGAAAATTTTTATAGCCATTAGCAAAATTATAAGCTGCAAGTTGATAATTTTTTCTAACATAAAAAGTTTCTCCAAGCCAATAATAAGCATTACTGCTTAATGGGTCTTCAGGAAACTTTTTTATGAAAGATTTGAAAGCTATCTCTGCCGCAGCATATTCTCCTCTAGAAAGCAAGTTGTAAGCTCTTTGATATACTACTTTGGCTTCGGGCTCATCTTGATTAATTATAGTTTGGCTATTCAAATTATTGTCTAGTTCTGTGGTATTATTATTAATTTGATCCTGACCCGCAGGGTTAATAGTAGCAAGAACTTGGACTGTGGAATTATTAGTATCGTTTTCTACAAAGTCATTATCAGGAGGTATTTCCATATTAGAATTTAACTGAGGGCTTATTTCAGAGGAGCTTTTTTTCTCTAAGTTGTTTGTAATTTCATTTAATGAAGATATTTTTTCATTAATCTCAATTTTTAGCTGTTCAGATTCTTCCACTAATTTATTTATCTTGAAACCCAACTCTTCTATCAAGCCAATACTTTTTCTTATTTGATCTTCCAATTCTATAATTCTTATTTCATGGTCAGCTATTTCTTTAGGAGCAATGTTATTGGATTCTGTAGTTTGCATATCTTGAGGAGGTATTTCTCCAGTATTTACTTGTCTTTGTAAATCCCTGATATCTCTCTCCAATAAATTTAATTTATCTAAAAGTGGGGAGAGATCTACTTCTTGGGCGAATGAAAAGTTATAAGAAAAAGAGAATAATATGACTCCTAGAGCTATATAAATATAGTTTATAAAAAATTTTAGAATTTTCATTTTTTTGTTATCAATTGTTTATTAAGGTAATAGCCGTTCTGTTTTGACTCCAAGCCCAATCATTTTGCCCAGCTACTGTTGGTTTTTCTTTACCATAAGATATTACTGATATCCTATTTGCTTCTATTCCGAGAGATACCAAATAGTTTTTAACAGAACTCGCTCTTCTTTCTCCAAGAGCTAAGTTGTATTCTCTAGTCCCTCTCTCATCACAATGTCCGGTTATGGTGATCGATAAATTACTATTTTTATTAAGAAAT
>CAZUXH010000104.1:0-4723 GCA_964624655.1 uncultured Rhodospirillaceae bacterium
TAATTCTGTATTAGAATTTGAAATATTAAGTATTTGCCTAATACCTCTAAAATTTGCGTATTTTAAATGCTCATTCAGGGTTGAATCTAAATTGTCAGATTTCAAGTCAGCATAACCAACTATAGCGTTTGGCAAACCTTGGGATTTTTCAGTTTCAGATATACTTTGCAACCAATTAGTTTCTTGTAAAGGATCATTATGATTCATTTCTGCCTGAATATGAACACTTTTTATTACATCCAGGTCTCCAATATCTTTGTTAAAATCTTCTGTTAAATAATTTTTAGATAAAGGATTTTTCCTGTCTTTAATTAACCAAGGGTAATCATGTAAATCTATATCCCATAAATGATGATGGGCATCAATTATATTCATTTTTTATTGGTCTCACTGTATTACGTTTATTTATCTCGACCCTAACTTAAACTAAAAATTATGACAATTTTTATACCAAGCTAATCTAAATTTATTTATAGGATAATTGATTGCTTGGCCTTCAATTAATATTAATAAAAGTCTCTCACGTAATTTACTCCTGTGTTTTTGAAGTAATTGAAAGGCACTTCTAACTCTTCTACCTTTTCAATAACTTCCTTAGAAACATTTCCGTAAATTTCTATAGACCATTCATCAATTAGATTCACTAGTTTTTTTATAGTTTCTTTTACTAATGGACTATTTAAATGAAAGACAAAAGAAGGGCTATCTTTAAGAATTTCTGTCCAGGTAAATGAACAAGAATCTTTGGAGTCACAATTTAAATCATGAAATAGCATTCCTGGTTCAGTCTCATTAACAATATCGTCTATTTCCTTTCCAAGCTCGATGTATTCTTTTTGTTTTCCATCTTTTACTTTTACACGAGCAATAATCAGAAAAGGGGTTTCTTGGCTTAACTTAATATTTGAAATACTCATTTATTTTCCCTTCTTTTAGAATTAAATTAACCTGAAATAGCTGCAGTTGCTTCTATTTCAACTAACAAATCATCATCAAAGATTGGCACTAAGTCTGCTCGCACGCACGCTCTGACAGGCCTAGGTTCATTAAAATATTTTACATATATTTCATTCATTCCTTGATAATCTTTAAAGTTTTTTAACCAAACTGTCGTTTTTACAACATCATTAAATGTGGCACCTAGGCTTTCAAGGATACCTCCAATATTTTTTAATGTTTGATCTGTTTGTTTTCGAATATCATTAGCCCCAACTAATTCTCCTTTCTCATTTAAAGCTGCTTGTCCTGCTGTAAATATAAAATTTCCTACTTTGACTCCATTAGAATAATTTTTGGAAATGGCAGGCGGCATACCTGGTCCACCTCCTAATTCATATTTTTTTTTCATATAGTCTCCTTACTCAATTGTTAGAGAAACAAGATGTAATTGATTTAATTAAACAAAGAGGGACTTAGTTTTACTAAATCCCTCTAAATTATTGATACTATTTGTTGAGTTTTCTTGCAAAATTATGCAAGATTTGTCATTATTTTCTCAAATTTGCAATACCAGTTAAAACTAAAACAACAACCAAACCAAGCCATATTATTATTCCCACAATGCTATCTTGCAAGTCTAAATTTGCAACCGTTGAGACTATCATTACTAGAGTTATCAATCCTAGTAAGTAACCCAATATTTTTTGAAACATATTACTAGCCTGGCCAATCATAGGTATGCTTAAGCATAAATATGTAAGTCCAAAGAGCATTCCAAAAGAAGCTCCAGTATAAAATGACACTTGAGCCCCTACCATGGCACTAGCACTATCACCAGCAGATCCAGCTGCAAGAGCTGAAAGGCCTAAGTCGTTTGTAACTATAATAGCAGCACCGAGTATTATTCCGAGAATAGCTGCAACATTTCCGATTGTAGCTCCAGAACCTCCTTCACCAAGTTGGCGTGCAAACATTACTGTTCCTACTATTTGAACAAGAAAAAATGTTCCCCCTAATAAGCCAAGTAATGCTCCTATATCTCCTGCCTCAGCCATCATTCCCAAAAATTCTTGTGGGTTAGTGTAATCTCCAACTAACACTGGTTCTAGTCCTACCCAAACTACCAAAGTTAGAATAGCACCTAAAATCAGTAACCAGCTACTTAGAGTTTTACTAGTTATATTCATTAATTTCCTCCTAACATAAAATTAATCTCTTTTATCAACTTTCTAGGATTACAAAATAAAATACAAGCATTACGATAACTGCATGTTTTTATAATTATTTTTCCTATTAATCAGGCAAAAATTATTAATTTCGTTATTTTTTATGATTTTTTGATAATTAATATTGGGAACTTAATTAGCTAATTTAGAATAAAATGTAATTTATTATTATTAAAAAAATTAAAAGGTAAATGATGAATAACATATTAGTCACTGGAGCAGGAGGATTAATAGGAGGAATAATTATTGAAAAAATCCACAACAATAATTTTGTGGGTTTAGATATAGTAGCTTCTAAATATCCAAAAACGATAATCTCAGATATTTCAGATATTGAAAAACTTAAAAATATTATGCTTTCAAACAGAATTGATACTGTAGTTCATCTTGCCGCATATCCTTCTGTTTCAGATGAATGGGAAATTATAAGGAAAAATAATATTGAAGGTACAAGAAATGTTTTTGATGCATCAAGAATTGCTAAGGTGAAAAAAATTGTTTTTGCTAGTTCAAATCATGCGGTAGGTCTATATGAAAATGATAATCCTTATAAAGAAATTATTTCTGGAAATTATGACAACTTAGAAGGTAATTTTGATCTTATAAAACCTGATTGTTTAGTTAGGCCTGATAGTTTTTATGGCATCAGTAAAGCTTTTGGAGAAAATCTAGGAAGATATTTTCATGAAAAATATGGAATAAAAATTGCATGCTTAAGAATTGGTACTGTAAATAAGGATAATTCTCCTCTTTCACAATCAATATTAGGATCTAAAAGATCTTTTGCAACTTGGTGTAGCCATGATGATTTAGCTGGCTTGATAGAAGCTTGTATAGTTTCCGAAAAAGTAACTTTTGATATTTTTTTTGGAGTTTCAAATAATAAATGGAAGATTTGGGACATTTCTAATCAGAAAAAAATTCTAAATTATTCACCTATATCTAATGCAGAAAGTTTTAGATGATTTTTTTATTAATTAGGCTTAAGGCTCATTGCTTGGAGGGTTTCATAACAAGCACCTACAGGGTGATAATCAGCTTTTGAAGGAGGACTTTTAATATCATCATATTTTTCATTTTCAGCATTTAAAATTCGATACCAAGCTCCATATTTATGATCGACAAAATTCTTGTCAGCATATTCCCAAACTTTGTTATACCAATTCCAATAATGTGATTCTCCTGTTCTGAGAGCCATTAGGGCGGCAGTAGCAAAAGTTTCTGCAATTACCCAATAATACCTATCTTTATCTAGCAAACTTTTATTTGGAGATAATGTGTAATGCATTCCTCCTTTTTCATTATCCCAGCTCTTTTTTATTGCTTCATCAAAAAGATGTTTAGCAGTTTCAAGCATCCATTCTTCTGAACGATAACGTTCAAGTATTAATAATAGTTTTGCCCATTCTATAGAATGCCCTAGGTTGTATCCGTATGGTTTAAACATATGGTATGGATCATCTTTATTGTATTCCCAGTCTGGAGTCCAGTCAGTTTTAAAATGTTCCCATATTAATCCTCCAGTATGTTTTGTGAGGTCTATGCAAATTCTTTTAGCTAAAATATATGCTTTATCTAAATATTTTTGATCACCTGTTGCTTCAAAAGCTGAAAGCATAGCTTCACACATGTGCATATTGGCATTTTGTCCCCTATATGGATCTATATCTTTCCAGTCTTTTTTCATTTCATCTACATATAGTTGATCACTAGGAACCCAGAATCGTTTTTCTAGTAGATCATAAGTTTCTTCAAGAAATTCTTTTGTTCCATTTATTCCTGCTTTAGCGGCTACTGCTCCAGCTAGCAGCACAAAGGCATGTCCGTAACAAAATCTTGTATCATCTTCGACTTTTTCCCCTTGCAATAACCATGCAAACCCACCATCAGGTTGTTTATGAGTTTCTTTTAAAAAATTAAATCCATGTTCAGCACATTCTTTATATTCTGTGTTGTCTAGTATTAAGGAAGACACAGAATATATATATATAAATCGACATGTTCCTACAAGATGTTTAGTCATTCGATCATAAATTTTTCCATCATCACGGAATTGGTTTATGTAACCTCCAAACTCTTTATCAATACACGATGGATGATAGAAGGAAATAATGCTTTTTATATGATTTTTTAGGAAATTTGGATTTTTATAATTCATATATTTTAAGGTAATAATTTTTTAGTTAATTGATCGCAAAGCTCCAATGATGTCGTTTCAGATCCTTCACATAATAGAATCATGTTTCCAATGATAACAAAGTTTCCATATTTGGCTTTTCCAGATCCTGGCCCTAATCCTCCTGTTCCAGATCTTTTATTAGATCTTCTGTCGTTATGTCCTTCTTTCCATTTGACGTCTTTTTTAGAAATTTTCGCATCTTTTCCAGTTACCTCATCAGCCATATCGAATCCAAAAGTTAAAGCATCTTCATGAGACTCGTAAAATCTTATTTCTATATCTTTTAGTACATCTTGTTTATTTTTAATCCAACCGTAGTAACTAGATAAAGCTTTAGGTAAATTTGTAATGTCATATTCTTTGTTTTCTTTAAATCCAA
>CAZUXH010000105.1:0-4575 GCA_964624655.1 uncultured Rhodospirillaceae bacterium
AAATAGAAATTCCTCTACCGGCTAAAAAATAATCACTAGCAGTTTTAGCTTTTAAATGGCCTTTTATTCCCCAATAAATACAATATGCCCAGTACAGTAGCACAAAAACTAATAACCAAATTACTTTAGCGTCCATTTCTTTTCCCCCTAATTTAAATCAATCCAAATTAGGATACAATTAAATCAATATAAATCAAACTAAAGATATAAAATGGTGGGCCCGGCAGGATTCGAACCTGCGACCAAACCGTTATGAGCGGTTTGCTCTAACCAACTGAGCTACGGGCCCATACTTCTATTCGTCAAGGAAACTCTTAAGTTTTCTTGATCTTGATGGATGTTTAAGTTTTCTCAAAGCTTTTGCTTCAATTTGCCTAATTCTTTCTCTAGTCACTGAAAATTGTTGTCCAACTTCTTCCAAAGTATGGTCTGTATTCATTCCTATTCCGAATCGCATCCTGAGTACCCTTTCCTCCCTTGGAGTCAATGATGAAAGTATTTGTGTGGTTTGTTCTTTTAAATTCTCTTGAATGGCAGCATCTAACGGTATTACTGCATTCTGGTCATCAATAAAATCACCTAAATTGCTATCTTCTTCATCTCCAACTGGAGTCTCTAAACTAATTGGTTCTTTAGCTATTTTCATTACTTTTCTTACTTTATCCAATGGCATCGCTAACTTTTCAGAAAGTTCCTCAGGCGTGGGTTCTCTTCCTATTTCATGAAGAATCTGCCTAGAAGTTCTAACCAATTTGTTTATAGTTTCTATCATATGGACTGGAATTCTTATAGTCCTAGCTTGATCAGCAATTGATCTAGTTATAGCTTGTCTTATCCACCAAGTAGCATAAGTAGAAAACTTATATCCTCTTCTATATTCAAATTTATCTACTGCTTTCATAAGACCTATATTACCTTCTTGTATTAAATCTAAAAACTGTAAGCCACGATTGGTATATTTTTTTGCTATAGAAATCACTAATCTTAAATTTGCCTCTATCATTTCTTTTTTTGCTCTATTAGCTTCTCTCTCTCCTTTTTCTATGGACCTTACTAGCATCTTAAATTCGGACACTCCTAATCCACAATAAACGACTATTTCTTTAATTTCTTTGAGTATATCTTTTATATTTTTTTGCTCATTCTTAACGAAATCGTTCCATTTTTCCTCCTTAATGGATGCAAATTTTTTATATAACCTATTTTCTATTTCATGATTAAGATAATGACCTAAAAAGGATTCTCTTTTAATTTTATATTTTTTTGCCAATCTCATTAATTGACCTTCCAAATAAGAAAGCCTTTTGCTTTTTCCATAAATTTCGTCTATTAATTCCTCTACTCTATTAGAATTGAGTCTTAAACTTCTCATTATTTCTGAGACAGTAATTTGATTTTTCTTAAATTTTTGTATTTCTTTTTCGTTTATAGCTATTTCTTTAAATTGGCATTCTAAACTATAGTTCCAAAACTTACTCATCTTATTATATTGTCGAGAAAGATTTGAAAATGATGAAATTATCTGAGGTTCAAGCATCTCTTCTAAGGCTGAAATAGACGGTAAACCATCCTGATTATCATCATCTATATCACTTCCTTCTTCACCAAAAGATTCTGCATTATCTTCCGCTTTATCATCAGAACCTTCTTTACCTAATATGTTTAATATATTGGTATTATTTTTTATTTGATTATTAGATGCAATTTTAGCATTGGCTAAAGGATTATTAACCGTTGCTCCATCAGGGCCTGAACCAAAGGTAGCTTCCAAGTCTATAACATCTCTAATCATTAATTCCTTAGACTTTAAAGATTGCTTCCAAAATGAAATAGATTTGAGTGTAAGAGGGTTTTTACTTATTCCTCTAAACATTAAATCTCTTCCTGCCTCTATCCTTTTAGCTATTGCTATCTCGCCTTCCCTGGATAATAGTTCTACATTACCCATTTCCCTTAAATACATCCTCACAGGATCATCCGTTCTGCCCAACTCAGTCTCAGATACTGTTTGAGGAGTAGTATTTACCACGGTATCTTTCTCTTCTGTCTTGGTTTCATTCTCCTGAAACTCTTCATCGCTATCTACTAAACTAATACCCATATCTGATATCATGGTATTTATATCTTCAATTTTTTCAGAAGAAAAATTTTCTGGACTTAACACATCATTCAATTCATCGTAGGTAAGGAAACCCCTGTTTTTTCCCTTTTCAATAAGTTTCTTTACTATATCTTCTTTTACTCCAGAACTTCCTACAGCATCCAAATACTCTGAAGTAGAATTAGATTCATTATTTTGTTTTTTTACCATATAAACTTACTTTGAATATTTTAATAAAAGGTCTAGATTTATAACTTCTTAATAATAAACATGCAATATTTATAGATTAAATATATTTCTAGTATTTTTTTAATTTATTCTTTTTATACCATATGTTTTGTAAATTTGCAGCTTCTCTCCAACCAACTTCTACCAACTCTATATCTTTATTCTTCTTTACATAAGGAGGAATCAATCTATTTATTCTCTCTTTCTCTTCTTTATGGATTTCTTTAACCAGATCATTTTCTTGGATAAATTTGGAAAGACTTTTAGTATCGGCTTCCTGTAATACTTTCAAACTAACAAATTTATCAATTAATAAAGATCTAATTTCGCTTAATTTTTTATTAATAATAGGTATTTTTGAAAATTCCTCATTTACTTTAATTAATAAACTAGGATTATTTATTATAGCTAAAATTAAATTTTTTTCTCTGGAATATGAAATATTTTCACTAGAATTTCTTTTTAGAAAATTTACATTAGATATAATGGGGTTTTTATTATAATTAATACTTTTTGACCTATTGGCTTTAAACATATTATTATAACTATTAAAAATTTGTGCATAATTTAAATTAAAACTATTTTTGTATTCTGTTCTAACACTGTAATCTTTAATAGCAGAAATTTTTTTTTCAAATCTAGCTCTAAAACCAGCTCGTGATTCCGGAGTATCTAATTTAGAGTAATCAAATTCTATTTTCCAACAAAAATCAAACATTGATACAGAGTTTTCTAATAATTTTTGCATTGCAGCTTTTTTATGTTTTTCTAGAATGGAATCTGGATCCTCCCCGTCTGGCAAAAAAACAAAACTTAAAGATTTTCCTGGCTTTAATATAGGGATAGCCAAATTTAAAGTTCTAACAGCAGATCTATATCCTGCATTATCTCCATCCATACAAATTAAAGGCTCATCACATACTTTCCATAATAATACTAACTGTTCTTCTGAGAGAGAGGTACCCAAAGGAGCCACAACATTTTGCAAACCTGCTTGTGTCATAGAAATGACATCCATATACCCCTCAACAACTATTAAATTTGTTTTATCTTTTAAAACTTGTGACTTTGCCCTATGAAAATTGTAAAGAGTCTGTCTTTTTTTGAAAAGAACAGTATCTGGACTGTTTAAATATTTTGGTTCAGAACCATCTAAGCTTCTTCCTCCAAAAGCTATTAGTTCTCCTCTATGATTATGTATAGGAAAAACCAACCTATTCCTAAAGAAATCATATAAGGATTGTTTTTTTTCTGACTTCCCTATCACTCCAGATCTCATTAGAAAATCTTCAGAAAAAGAATTCTGTTTCATATACTCTAGAAGATTATTTGAATATTTTTCAGCATAACCTAATTCAAATTTAATCAAGGATTCATTGGATAATTTTCTATTAGCCAGATAAACTCTGGCTTTTTCACCTGAAGAGGAACTTATATTTTTAATAAAAATATCTTTAGATAGGTTGAGTATATTTTTTATATTTTCTAATTCTCTTAAAGGATATTTTTTATACTCACTATTATATTTTTGAATATCCAAACCCAATTCTTTAGAAAGAATTTTTATTGATTCTATGAAATCTAAATTTTGATATTTCATCAAAAAATTTATTACAGAACCATGCTCTCCACATCCAAAACAATGATAAAAATTCTTATCATCATTAATTGTAAAAGATGGTGTTTTTTCTTTATGGAAAGGACATAGACCTATAAATTCTCTACCCCGTCTAGTAAGAGACACCTGACGACCTATGTAGTCTGATAAAACAATTTTCTCATTAATTTCATTAACTAATCTATCATCAAAAGACATTAATAAGAAATTATCCTCCTAATCTTTTTCGTAAAGTATTGCTTACCTCTGCCAAGTCACATCTTCCAGCATATTTATTTTTTATCTCCGCCATAACCTTCCCTAGGTCTCTTAAACTAACTGCATCTGTTTTATTAATTACATCCTCAATAATATCCTCTAACTCAGATGATGAAAGTTTTTTTGGTAAGAATTCAGAAATAACTTTTATCTCTTTTTCTTCTTGATCGACCAAATCATTTCTTTTTGCTTTTTTAAAAGTTACAATACTTTCATTCCGTTGCTTAACCATTTTAGACAAGATTTCAAGTATATTCGAATCGGGAATTTTATCTCCATTGCCCTTACTCCTGTATTCTAAATCTCTATCTTTTATAGCTGCTAATACCAATCTAAGTGTTGAAAGTTTAACTCCATCTTTAGATTTCAT
>CAZUXH010000106.1:0-4466 GCA_964624655.1 uncultured Rhodospirillaceae bacterium
AGGATATCCAAAAAATTCTATTAACCAGGTAATTAAGAATACTAAAATTTCTCCTAAAGATATAGATCTAGTTTGCTTTGCTGGAGAAAACCCAAGTTCAATATTTCAAGCACTATATAAAAACACATCAAGAATGTCAGTGCAAGACCATATAAAATTACAACATAATTACTGGTGGCCAATTTTATTTGAAGGAAAACAAAAAAACTTAATAAATCAATTTGAAAGCTTTTTAGGTTTAGTACCAAAAGTTAAAAAAGATCCTTATTACAGATATTATACCGAAGCAAAAAAGAAATACTCTCACGATGTTTTTCACCCTGATTTATTAAAATTTGGCAACGACTTGAGAAAAAAAACTGTCATGAAACATTTAGGAATTTTAGAAAATAAAATTCAATTTTTTAGACATGAAGATTGTCATAAAGTGTACGGATTTCATTCATCCGTTAATCAAACCAAAGAAGCTCTTATTTTTACTATTGAAGGACTGGGTGATGATTCTTCTGCAACTGTAAGCAAAATAAATCATAAAAACATAAAAGAATATTGGAGTTCAAGAGAAGTTAATTTAGGAAGACTGTATAAATTCGTTACCTTATTATTAGGAATGCTCCCTAGTCAGCATGAGTATAAAGTAATGGGCTTAGCTCCATATGGTACGGAATATCATGGGAAAAGAAGTTTAAAGATTTTTAGATCATTAGCATATGTTAAAGGAACAAAAATATTAGCAACTAATAAATATAAAGATCTTTATTTTTCTCTAAAAAATACTTTAGAAGGAGAAAGATTCGATGGAATTGCCTGGGCATTGCAAAAGTTTACAGAAGAAATTTTATGCAAATGGATTAAAAATAATATTAAACAACATGGCATAGATCATATCATACTATCAGGCGGCGTAGCACAGAATATAAAAGCCATAAAAAGTATTGCTGATATGAAAGAAGTTAAATCCATTTGGGCTGGACCAATTAGTGGAGATGGATCCCTAGGGATCGGAGCTGCATGGATGGGATGCAGACAAAATAAAAATAATGTTAATGGTTTAAATACTGTATATCTAGGATCATCATATGACAAACTAAGCATCAATAAAGCGATTAATAAATACAATTTAAAAGATAAATTCTCTTTAGACTACAAAATTACTAATAAGAAAATAGCAGATCTTATTTATAAAGGAAAAATAATTGCGAGATTTTCTGGTAAAATGGAATTTGGACAAAGAGCCCTAGGCAACCGATCTATAATTGCAGATCCAAGAACTATAAAAAGTGTAGAAAAAATTAACCAAAAAGTAAAATATAGAGATTTTTGGATGCCTTTCACTCCGTCTATATTGTATGAAGATTGTAAATATATTTTAAAAAATAATAAAAACATTTACTCACCATTTATGACAATGGCTTTTAATGTTAATAAAAAATATATAGATCTCCTTCAAGGAGTAATTCACCCTTCTGACAAAACTATTAGACCTCAAATGCTTAAAAAAGAAGATAATCCCAATTATTATGATTTAATTTCCTCTTTTAAAGACATTTCAGGCCTTGGAGTTTTATTAAACACTTCATTTAATTTACATGGTGATGCGATAGTAGAGACACCCGGACAAGCAATAGAAACATTTCTAAAGTCATCAATAGATATTTTATTATTCGATCACGTTTGCATATTACGTAAATAGATTTTTTATTAAATGTGCATAAAATAATTTGCTATTTTTTTAGCCATAAAAATACGAGCCCCATATATAGATTCATTTGTACAACCCCCTATATGAGGAGTAATAACTAAATTATTTTTTTTCTTAGAATAGACTATTAAAGGATGAGATATAATAGATTGATCCCACTCACCATCAATCATATCTAAAGCTGCTCCAGCAATAATTTTTTTTTCTAAGGCATGTAATAATGCTTTTTCATCTATTAGAGCTCCTCGGCTCGTGTTAATAAGAATAGAAGAATCTTTCATTCTTTCCAATTCTTTAAAGCTTATAATATGCCTTGTATCATCAGTTAAATGTATGTGAATTGTAAGCATGTCTGACTCTGACAACAATTCGTCAAACTCAACCATTTCTACTCCATCTTCTTAGATATCCAAAACATCATTAGCAATTACTCTCATTCCAAAACCCTTGGCAATCTTTGCACTTATATTTCCTAACCGTCCTAATCCTAGTATTCCACATGTTTTTCCTTCAAGCTGCCATCCGGTATATTTTTCTCTGGCCCATCTCCCCTCATATATTGATTGGTGAGCAGGAATTAACTGTCTATTAAGAGCTAAAGCTAATCCAAATGCATGCTCAGAAGTTGCCGTAAAAGATTTTATTAACTCTATTTCATTTTTTAAACTGTAATACTCTATATTAGCTTTCTTTAAAGACTCTAAATCTATATGATCTGTACCCGTACTTGGAGTAGCAAGAATTTCAAGAGAAGCGGCCTTTTTTATTAATTTTTTATCTATTCTTGAACCTAAGCCACATAAATAAGCATGACAACCATCTATGTTTTTATACACTTCTTCATAGTCAGCAGATACATTTATTAGTTTGCCTAGAGACTTTAATATATCTATAGCTTCAGGACAATTTGTTAAATCAGATGAATTGAGTATTACTATTTGATTACTTTTTTTTACTTTCATGAGTTAAATCTTTCAAAATTGGCTCAAATATTTTTAACATTTTTTTATTTTTTACAATCATACTTCTGTTTTCTGGCATAATAACGTGTCCTATCATTTTACCAAAAATAGAATTCGAATCTAAAACATCTCTCCACATAATATTAATGGCAGAATTATGTATATATAATTTTTCCTTTTCGGGGAAAAGTTTCTCTAGAGCTCCTTCTTTAAGCGGCTTTAATCCATATTCTCCATGAATTAAAACTAAATTTTCATTTTCATAAACCGATGCCACGCTATCAGTATCATACAGAATTAAATTATTTATTGCTTCATCTATATCACTAACAATTCTTAGAGGCGTATGAACGTTTAACATAGCAATTATATCAGGATAAAAGCTTTCTCCTGACTCTAAATCTTCAAGGGCATTTAATACAATTTCAGAAAAAGTAGTATTTCTATCTGATAATTTCATTGATCTAAGCTTGGTTATAATACTTGGAAAGTGTTTTTTACAGTGCTTGATGACCCTTGTATCATCACTTGTTACCATTACTTTATCTATTATCGTTGAATTAATAGCTCCCTCAATAGAATAGTCTATTAATGCTTTACCGTTTACTTTTTCTAAACATATGTTTTCCATTCCTTTGAAGGTATTTCTTGCTGGAATTATTGCTATTACTCTTAAATTTACAGGCCCTTCTCTCTTGGACATTAGTGATTTTTTAATTGCTCTTCTTGATCTTAAAAGACTATCAAAGTCTTGACTCATTGAGCCATCATGTTGTCTGTAACTAAATAAAGGAGTAGCTATATTTGAAAATTTATATTTACCTATCAGATTCAACCAAAGCTCATGTCCATCTTGAGATTTATAATCAATATCATATCCACCAACACTTTTTAAAATTCTCTTCCTGACCATGGTGCTGGCTCCATGTGCTGGAATATCAATTACTTTAGTTTCTTGTCCTATTTTTTTTCTTTTTTGAATACCTAAATTATTTCCCTCCTCATCCACATAATAGTAATCCGAATATACGAGTGCAATATCCTTATTTTTATCCAAGTAAGAAGACATTACCAATAAAGCACTTTCATCAAAATAATCATCTGCATCCAGTCTTATAAAATATTCCCCTTTAGCTATTTCTAACGCTTTATTTGCACAATTTCTTAAACCTAAAGTTTCTTTATTCCTAATTACATTAGTCTTTTTAGGAAAAACATTTTTAAGCTTTTTAATTATTTTCCACGAATCATCCTGGGAGCCATCATCAAAAATTATTAGTTCCCAATCTGTAAATATCTGACTAAAAACACTCTCCACTGCCTCTTTAACAAATTTACCATAGTTTTTACACGTAATATATACAGTGACTTTTGGGCGCATTCTAACCTCCCATGATACTAACTAAATTATCATTAGCATCCACATACTCAATTGCTTTATCTAGAGTGAAGTTAGGATCTATTTCTAGTCCATATAAAAAAATCTTTCTAATCATTTGCAAATGGGTATTTTTATTAACTGCAAAATTTAATTCAGGTCTATTAAGATTATCCTTAGCTTCAATAAATTGGGTATTAAAAATTTCTGGATTTTCAGCTATAAAACTAGTGGCATGCTCCCTGTGTCTTTGTTCTTTAGCCATCGATTCACATTTTTCCAGAGTTTCACTTGTCAAAACTTGAACTCTTACTCCAATTGGAAACCTTTTCAATATTTTGTCGGCTTTAGGATATTCATTGGTTAAAGTTGCTACATAATCACAGTTAGTACTTTCTTGTAGCTTTATTGCTTCATTAATCAT
>CAZUXH010000107.1:0-4462 GCA_964624655.1 uncultured Rhodospirillaceae bacterium
AATTTGCGAGTGTGGTGAAATTGGTATACACGCATGATTTAGGTTCATGTGCCGTAAGGCGTGAGAGTTCGAGTCTCTCCACTCGCACCATAAAATTTTTCATTTAGGCTAATATTTTTGCACAAGCATCAATTACTGCTTCACTATCTATTTTATATTTTCTATATAAATCTTTCAAATTTCCAGATTGACCAAATTCGTCTATTCCCAATGATATACTCTTCCTTTTAACTGCTCCTCCCACCCATGCTAGTGATGATGAGTGCCCATCCAATATAGTTACTATTGATACATTTTCAGAGGTAATAGAGAACAGAGATTCTATAAATGAAGAAGATTTAAATGTTAAACCATTAGACGTATGGTCTTTCCAATCTTTATATAGCCTCTCTGAAGAAGTGACCACTAAAACTCCTAACTCTATATCTTCTTGCAATAATTCAATTACCTCTTGAACTTCTGGACCAAGGGGACCAGAAAATATAATAACTATTTCAGAATTCATCGTTGGCTTTTTTAACCAATAACCCCCAGAAATTATATCTTTTTTAAGCTTGTCATCTACTTTTCTTTCTAATTGCGGAATACTTCTGGTAGATAGACGTATATAGACAGAAGAACCTTCCTCACTTTGAAGAAATTTAAAAGAATGTTTTAATATTACTTTTAACTCATCTACATAGGCAGGTTCATACATTGCTAAATTCGGCTGCCCTATTCCTATTAAAGGAGTAACTATAGACTGATGTGCTCCTCCTTCTGGACCTAGCGAAATTCCTGAAGGAGTGGCAATAAGAAGAAATCTTGCATCCTGATATACTGCATAATTTAGTGCATCTAATCCTCTGGAAATGAATGTATCATATATAGTACCTATAGGAATCAATCTGGTACCAAAAATGGAATGTGAAAGACCTGCGGCAGCCAAGTGGAGAAACAAATTATTTTCTGCTATGCCTAATTCAAAATGTTGTCCTTTAGGAGAAACACTCCACTTTTGAGCAGAAATTACATTTTTGTCTTTAAATAGATCTTTCTTCTCATTTCTATTATAAATTTTTCTTTGATTTACCCAAGAGCCTAGATTTGTAGAAACCGTAACATCAGGAGACATGGTAACTATCTTGTCAGAAAACATTCCTTCATTTTTTCCCAAATCATTTAATATTCTTCCAAAAGCCTCCTGAGTATTAGCTAAATTACTAATTTGAATATTTAATTCAGGCACAGGAATTTCTTTATCTTTAAAATTTCTCCCATTAGTTTTATTAAATGGAATATCACTTATAAAAGTTTCTAATCTTTTTTGCTTTATTTTTAAACCCGCATATTTCTTCCATTCATCTCCATCCGAAATATTCATTTCTTTTTTAAGCACATTCATCTGCTCCGTATTCATCAATCCTGCATGGTTATCTTTATGTCCTGCCAAAGGAAGACCAAATCCTTTGATTGTATAAGCAATGAAACAAGTTGGAATGTCATCATTTCCTGCATTATCAAAGGCTTCTATTACACTTTCCAAATCATTACCTGCCAGGTTAGTCATAATATCTGCTAATTCTAAATCACTAAACGAATTAAGAATTTTACAAACATTTTTATCTTTTCCTAAATCTGCTAATAAATGTTCCCTCCAAGATTTACCACCGGAGTAAACTAAAGCTGAATATAAATCATTAGGACAATTATCTATCCAAGATAATATTTTCTTTCCTCCAGGTTTAGTAGATAACTTTTGTAATTTTTTACCAAATTTAAGAGTAATTACTCTCCAATCCATGGATTCAAAAAGTTCATCTATTCGCAATTTTAAAGTATCTGTAACAATAGCGTCTAAAGATTGTCTATTATAGTCTATTATCCACCAACAATTTCTAACATTTTGTTTAGCTCCCTCTAATAGTGCTTCATAAATATTTCCTTCATCAAGCTCTGCATCCCCCAATAAAGCAACCATTTTTCCTGTCTTAAAACTTGCAGATTCAAAATTATGCTGAATTATATAATCTTGTATCAAAGAGGCAAAAATAGTTACAGCACCCCCTAATCCTACTGATCCTGTAGAAAAGTCTACATCATCCGTATCTTTAGTTCTTGATGGATAAGACTGTGCCCCATTAAAACCTCTAAATTTTTCCAATTTTTCCAATGTTTGATTCCCTAATATATACTGAATAGCATGAAATACAGGGGAGGCATGAGGTTTAACCGCAACTCTATCTTCAGGTTTTAAAATTTTAAAATATAAAGCAACTAATATAGATACAACAGAAGCAGAAGAGGCTTGGTGCCCTCCTACTTTTAAGCCATCAATAGACGGTCTAATATTATTTGCATTATGGATTATCCAAGCAGATAACCAAGATACTTTTCTTTCAATTTCTTTTAAAATAGAAAGTTGGTCTTTATCAATTTTATTTTTCATGAAAAAAAATTCCATATAAATTATAGCGACATACTACAACAAAAATAAATTTATTAAATTGCAAATATTGCTTAAATATATTAATAATCAGCAATATAATTAAGAATTTATTATAAAATTAGTATAAAATAGCTTTATTTATGGATTATATAGAATATAAAATACTACATGCGCTACAAAACAATGCAAGACTAAGTAACATAGAGCTTGCTAAAGAAGTAGGATTAACCCCTTCTCCATGCCTAAGAAGAGTCAAAAACCTTGAGCAAAAAGGAGTTATTTCAGGTTATTCTGCTTTAATAAATCAAAATAAAGTCGGACTTTCTGTAAATGTATTTGTCCAAGTGTCTCTAGAAAGACAAACGGAAGACCACTTAGAAGTTTTTGAGGAGCAAATAAAAGAATATAGTGAAGTTATGGAAGCATATTTAATGACAGGTGAGGCAGACTATCTTCTCAGAATAGTCGTTAAAGACTTAGAAAAATATGAGTCATTTTTAAAAGAAAACCTCACTAGAATTCCTGGGGTTTCTAGCATAAGATCATATTTTTCTCTGAAACAAGTCATAAAAAAATATAACTTGCCCCTTGAAAATCCTAAAACGTGAATAGAATGAACACTATGGAAAAAAATAAAAAACAACTAATAACCAAAAAAATTATAAATGAAATAGAGAAAATTTATATTGATAGAAAGAATTTTAAAAGCTATGACCTTATGGAAATAGCTGGCAAGTCAATCGCCCAATACATTGACAAAAATTTTCATAAAAAAGATATATTATTCATTTGTGGAAAAGGTGGAAATGGTGGAGATGGACTAATAGCGGCTAGAATATTGAAAGATAAAGGCTGGAAAATAACAATTTTTGTCCCATATAATAAAAATGAATTATCAAAAAATACTACTAGAGCTTTCAATAGATTAAAAATAAAACCTAAATTATTCGGTAATTTAAATATTAAAAAGTATGGTTTGATAGTAGATGCTCTTTTTGGAGTAGGAATAACAAGAAATATCATAGGAAAAAATAAATTATTAATAGAAGCAATCAATTCTTCTTTAGTCCCTATAATATCCATAGATATACCTAGCGGAATAAATTCAGACACCGGTGAGGTTATGGGCGTCGCAAGCAAATGCAAAAAAACATTAACCTTTTCAAAATATAAAATTGGAAATGTTTTATTACCTGGATATAAATACTGTGGAAAAACTGAAATTATAGATATAGGCATTAACGATTCCTACTTCCGTAATTTAAGCCCAGATATATCGTTAAACAATTTTACCATCTGGAAAAATACTATTTTATCTCCAAAAATAGATGATAATAAATATACTCGAGGATACACCTTAGTTATTGGAGGACCCAAATCCATGACCGGGGCTGCTAGGCTATGTGCAAAGGCGGCTCAAAAGACCGGAAGTGGAATAGTAGTAGTAGCGGTAAATAAAAATTCAGAAGATATATATTATTCTTCTCTTACTACTCAGATTGTGAAAAGTTATAGAAATATAGCCGAGCTAAAAATTATTCTCAATGATCCTAGGATAAACTCAGTAGTAGTAGGTCCTGGGTTGGGAACAGGTGTAAAATCAATTAACATTATGAAATGTATTTTTGCAACAAAAAGAAGGATAGTAATTGATGCAGACGCTATTACATCCTTTAAGAATAAGTTTAATCTACTAAAAAAACTCTCGTCAGAGTCAGAAGTTATTTATACTCCGCATGAAGGAGAACTTTTTTCCTTACTACCAAATATTACTGGAAATATTTTACAAAAATGCATTACTGCTGGTAAAAAACTAGATTCCACAATAGTTTTAAAAAGCCCTAATACAGTTGTTTATAATAAACATAAAATTGTAATTAGTGAACCAGGATCTAAATGGCTGGCCACTGCAGGAAGTGGAGATGTTTTATCTGGAATAATTGGCGCCGTATTGGCAATGGGCAAAAACCCAATAACTGAGTCTGGTTAAGGAGTGCAAATAAATTCAGAAGCTGGTAAAATAGGTGGACAAGG
>CAZUXH010000108.1:0-4398 GCA_964624655.1 uncultured Rhodospirillaceae bacterium
ATTTTGATATATATTCTTTTTCATTTTTTTCTTTTGCTATAGATTCCTCTGTAGGTTTCTCTTCTTCTTTCTATTCCTCTGCAGGTTTCTCTTCTGCTTTCGATTCTTGGTATGGTTGTTTTTTTGATTTATCTAGAGAATAAGCATTAATAACCCTTGCTAATTGTGATCCTGGCGCAGAAACAACCATCAATATTTTTGTTGCAGGTGTAGCTATCATTGCTACAAGTTTAGCTCTAATTTCTTCTAATGAAGGAAGAGCAGCTAAATCTTTAATTCCTTCCAAATCAATTACTTTATCTTTTAAAGCTCCTCCAATAATAGATAAATTTTCATTATTTTTTGAGAATTTATTTATGATTTTTGAAGCAGCAACAATATCTCCAGAGTACGCTATAGCAGTAGGACCTTTGAATAATTCAACGATATGGTCATAAGGTGTTTTTTCTATAGCTAATTTTATAAGTCTATTTTTTGTAACTCTAAAAGAAACTTTGTTATCATACGTCTCTTTTCTCAAAGAATTAATTGCTACAGCATCAAGGCCAGCATAATGCACAGCTATAATAATTTCAGAACTATTAAATATTTCCTTAAATTCTGATACCACTTGTTCTTTAGCTGCTCTATCCAATTTAGCTACTCCTTCTAAATTAATAAAAGATAAAAATCTAACAACTATCCAAGAAAAATTCCTAAAAATTTAAGGAATATAGAAAACTATCTATACAGGAATTTAATTCCCTTAAGGAAACCTGTGGTCTTGGACAGTACTGTAGAGCAGAATATATACAATAGAAAATAAAAATCAAGTAATAGCTTAAACTATTTAAAAAAAATTACTTACTTGCTTCGTCAATGGAAGAAAGATCAATTTTTAGAGAGGGTCCCATCGTGGAACCAATACTAATTTTTTTAAGATATTGTCCTTTAGTACCCGTTGGTCTTGCTTTTTTTACTGATTCTATAAAGCTTGCAATATTAAGAAGAATATCATTTTCTCCAAAGCTAACTCTTCCTAAGCCAGCATGAATTATACCTGCCTTTTCAGCCCTAAATTCTACTTGCCCAGCTTTAATAGATTTTATTACTTTATCTAACTCTAAAGTAACCGAGCCTAGTTTAGGGTTTGGCATTAATCCCTTCGGACCTAATATTTTTCCCAATTTACCAACTATAGCCATCATATCTGGAGTTGCTACAACTCTATCAAAATTTATTTTGCCCTTCTCAACACTTTCTGCAAGATCTTCCGCTCCTACAAAATCAGCTCCAGCACTCTTGGCCTCTTTAGCTTTTTCATCTCTAGCAAAAACAGCTACTTTAGAAGTTTTTCCAGTGCCCTTGGGTAAATCTATTACACCTCTAACTGCCTGGTCAGATTGTTGAGTATCTATACCTAGATTAATAGAAATTTCAATAGTTTCATCAAATTTTGCACTAGCTATTTTTTTTAAAATTTTTACAGCCTCAGAAATTGTATATTGTTTTTCTATATCTAGACCCTCAAGTATTTTGGTCTTTCTTTTTGAATCCTTCTTCATAATTACTCCACTACCTCAATCCCCATTGATTTTGCAGTTCCCTCTAAAATTCTACATGCATCTTCTATGGTATTAGCATTTAAATCTGTTTTTTTATCCTCTGCTATTTGTTCTAATTGTTTTTTAGTTAGTCGTGCGATTGGCTCTTCATCTAACCCTGGAGTTTGAGAACCTTTTTGAATTTTTGCAGCTTTTTTAATCAAATAACTAGCTGGAGGTTTTTTAAACACAAAAGAAAAACTTTTATCTTTATAGACAGTTATAACTACAGGAAGAGGAGCTCCTTGTTCCAATTTTTTAGTTTCATCATTAAATGATTTACAAAATTCCATTATATTTAAACCAGCCTGACCAAGAGCAGGTCCGACAGGAGGAGCAGGATTAGCTTTTCCTGCAGGAACTTGTAATTTAACATATCCCGTTACTTCTTTTGCTGCCATTTATTTACTCTCCATATGTTTTATAATAATTAAAAATTTATTCTATCTTTTCCACTTGACTATATTCTAGCTCAACAGGCGTAGATCTTCCAAAAATTGAAACGGCAATTTTTAGACGCTGGCTTTCAGTATCTATATCTTCTACCAAGCCGTTAAATGATGCAAATGGTCCATCTATAACTTTCACTGTTTCTCCTACTTGATAAATTATTGTATCTTTTATCTTTGTTATTCCCTCCTTAACTTGATCTAAAATTTGATTGGCTTCAGATTCAGTGATAGGAGCAGGCTTTCCAGATCCTCCTAAAAAACCACTTACTTTCGGCGTATCTTTTACTAAGTGCCAGGCCTCATCTGTCATATTCATATTTATCAAAACATAACCCGGGAAAAATTTTCTTTCTGTATTTACTTTTCTACCTTTCCTAAGTTCTGTTATCTCTTCCAGAGGGACTAGAACTTTTTTAAAATGATCAATGATACCCTTTTTTTGAGCTTGCTCCTCAATAGATTGAGCTACTTTTTTTTCAAACCCTGAATGAGTATTTACTACATACCAACGATGCATCCTTAACGTCTCCTAAAAAATTTAAGCAGATAAACCAAGTACGAGTTTGACTAAAAATGATAACACCTGGTCCACACCTAAAAAAAATAAAGAAAGCAAAAAAACCATAATAAATACCATGACAGTAGTAACAATAGTTTCTTTTCTAGTTGGCCAAGTTACTTTCTGCGTTTCCTGCCTAACTTCTCTTAGGAATTTAAGTGGTGATGTTTTCATATTATTAATCCTCGATACCAATGGCAGGAGCGGAGGGACTCGAACCCACAGCCCCCGGTTTTGGAGACCGGTGCTCTACCAATTGAGCTACGCTCCTATTTTTAAAGCCAGGTTTATAACAAAAATATCTCTCTATTCAGTTATTTTTGCAACAACTCCTGCGCCAACTGTCTTGCCACCCTCTCTTATTGCAAATCTAAGTCCTTCATCCATAGCAATAGGACTAAGAAGATTTATTTCTAGCTTGATATTGTCTCCTGGCATAACCATTTCAGTTCCACTTGGAAGCGCAATAGTTCCCGTAACATCCGTAGTTCTAAAATAAAACTGAGGTCTATAGTTTGCAAAGAATGGTGTATGTCTTCCACCCTCTTCTTTTTTTAATATGTAGGTTTCTGCAGTAAACTTTGTATGCGGCGTGATAGAACCAGGTTTAGCCAAAACTTGGCCTCTTTCAACACCTTCTCTCTCCACACCCCTTAACAAAGCTCCTATATTATCTCCTGCTTCGCCTCTATCCAATAATTTACGAAACATTTCTACACCAGTACAAGTAGTCTTAGAAGTATCTTTGATGCCAATGATTTCTATTTCTTCTCCTACATTGATAACACCTCTTTCTACACGTCCTGTTACTACTGTGCCGCGACCTGAAATAGAAAACACATCTTCTATAGGCATAAGAAAAGGAAGATCTACAGGACGATCTGGTTTAGGAATATATGCATCCACTTGCTTCATCAGCTCTACTATGGCAGGCACACCAATTTCTCCTGTATCTCCTTCCAAAGCTTTTAAAGCTGACCCTTTGACTATAGGAATATCATCACCAGGAAATTCATATTGCGTAAGTAGCTCTCTAATCTCCAACTCAACTAATTCCATTAATTCTGGATCATCTACCTGATCACACTTATTAAGAAATACTACCAAAGCAGGAACACCAACTTGTCTTGCTAATAGTATATGTTCTCGAGTTTGTGGCATAGGCCCATCAGAAGCAGATACGACTAAAACTGCTCCGTCCATTTGCGCTGCACCAGTTATCATATTTTTTACATAGTCTGCGTGTCCAGGACAGTCAACATGAGCATAATGTCGCTCACTAGTCTCATATTCTACGTGAGCAGTATTTATAGTAATACCTCTCTCTTTTTCTTCAGGAGCTTTGTCTATTTCATCATATGCAATAGCTGCTCCACCACTTGTATCCGACATAACTTTGGTAATAGCAGCAGTTAAAGTAGTTTTACCGTGATCAACATGTCCTATCGTACCAATATTTACGTGCGGTTTATTTCTTTCAAACTTCTCTTTAGACATTCTTTATCTCCGTCTTTATTAAATTACTTGGAGCGGGTGAAGGGAATCGAACCCTCATAGCCAGCTTGGAAGGCTGGAGCTCTACCATTGAGCTACACCCGCATCCACAAAACACCTTATGCATCGACATAGTATTAAAATCAAGCAATATCCTATAAAATTTCTAAATTGATCTTAAGTTATTAACATTATATTATAGAAAAGTATAGTAAAGCAATAAATGGTGGAGGGGGTAGGATTCGAACCTACGTACTCATAAGAGGGCAGATTTACAGTCTGCTGCCTTTAACCACTCGGCCACCCCTCC
>CAZUXH010000109.1:0-4323 GCA_964624655.1 uncultured Rhodospirillaceae bacterium
TATATCTTCTATTTCTATATCTTCTATATCTTCAATATCTTCTATTGGCTCGTCTTTATCTATTTGAGGAGATTTATTATCTGAACTGCTTTCCAATTCATTTTTTTTATTTATTGGTATATTTTTTTCTTTAATCACTTCAACTTTTGCCATCTTATTTTTAGATAAAGGTGGCCTTCCTACCCGTGGTTTTCTAGATATGACTATTTGACTGCCGCATTTAGGACATTCTGGTGTAGGTTTATTCATATCATAGAATTTAGTACTACATTCACTACAAATATGCTTTTTTCCCCAGTCCAGTTTCGCCATAATTATCTCCTTTACAATAAATTATTATTAATATGCTTTTTATAAATTATATAGCTTTAAAAAAGAATTTTAAATTGTATAATTTAGTTTAGTATCCTTTTATTTAAATAAGAAATTTAAATTATGAATAATAAAAAAGTATCTAATATATTGAAATCATTTAATAGTAAAATATTAAAAGGGAAAATTATACCTGCGTCCGATAAATCTATATCTCATAGATCACTAATTATTTCTGCACTTGCTATAGGTGAATCAAAAATTAAAAATTTGTTAGATTCTGATGATGTCTATTGTACTATATCTGCCTTAAGAATATTGGGAGTCAAAATTAGAAAGAATCTGAAAAATGAGTGGTCTGTCATAGGTGTAGGTTTAGGTGGCTTTTCTCAACCAGAAGAAATAATAAATTGCGGTAACAGTGGAACTCTAGCAAGAATTTTATTAGGGGTGGTTTCAAATAATGACATATCTGTCACTTTTACGGGGGATAAGTCATTAAATAGAAGGCCCATGGATAGAGTTATAACTCCGCTTAAGAAAATGGGCGCTAAATTCATATCTTCTGATCAAAATAAGTTACCTATCACTATTCAAGGCAATAGTAACTTGTTACCTATCCAATATGAAAATACTGTTTCTTCTGCGCAAGTTAAAACATCAATATTATTAGCCTCTTTAAATGTGAGAGGCTTAACCGAAGTGAAAGAACCTTATACCTCAAGAGATCATACAGAGAAGTTACTTGAACAATTTGGAGCTAAAATAAAATTTAAAAGCACAAAAAAAAGAAATAATATTATCACTTTAGAAGGGGGAAATATTCTTCAAAGGGCGGATATATATATTCCTGCTGATTTATCATCTGCTTCTTTTGCAATGGTGGCGGCCACAATTATACCTGGCTCATCCGTAGAGTTAAGTAATGTTTGTCTAAATTATTTTAGAACTGGAATTATTGAGGTTTTAAAAAAGATGGGGGCAAAAATTAAGATAAATAAAAAAGTTATTCAAGGGACAAATGAAGAGATAGGGGATATTCATGTGGAATATTCTGATCTAAATGGAATTGATGTAAAAAGTTTATATTCACCTAGAATGATAGATGAATACCCAATATTGGCAGTTGCTGCTGCTACAGCGTCCGGAAAAACAATTTTAAGAGGGCTAACAGAACTTAAGGTAAAAGAGAGCAACCGATTTGCTGCAATAGTAAATGGCCTTAGATCATGCAAAGTATTAGTAGAAGATGATGGAGAAAACATAATAATTACTGGCACTAAAAATAATGTAGAAGGAGGAGCCATTATTAACAGTAATTTTGATCATAGGATTGCAATGTCATTTTTAATTTTGGGAGCTGTATCAAATAAGCCTATAAAGGTTATGGGATGTGATTCAATTTCAACTTCTTATCCAAATTTTTTGACACAGATGAATGAATTGGGAATGGATATAAGAAGTGATGGATAAAAAAAAAATTAATACGAATAAAATTATTATTGCTGTAGATGGACCTGCGGCCTCAGGAAAAGGAACTATAGCAAAAAAAATAGCAAAAAATTTCAATTTAGCACATATGGACTCGGGTAAACTTTATAGAGCATCTGCTTTATTTTTATTAAATAGCAATTTTGATTTGGAAGATGAAGATTTGGTGGTTAGAGAAATTAAAAATTTTAATTTTAAAAACATTTCATTTAAAAATAAGAATCTTTTAAGTGATAAAATAGGAACAGCTGCTTCTTTTATTGCCAAATATAAAGGCTTAAGAGAGTATTTACTAATAGTTCAACAAAATTTTGCAATTAATATAAAAGATCAACTTACAGGAGTCGTTATAGATGGCCGAGATATAGGTACAGTAGTTTTACCTAATGCTGATTTGAAATTTTTTATTACTGCTTCAATAGAAGTCAGAATAGAAAGAAGATGTAAAGAGTTGATTTCCTTGGGATATAATATTATAAAGCGCCATGTACAACAAGAAATGCAAGAGCGTGATGAACGTGACAGCCAAAGAGTTAATTCACCTTTATACGCGGCCTCTGATGCAATCTTGTTGGATACTACTGAATTAGATGCTGATGCATCTTATGTATTAGTTAAAAAACACGTTGAGGATTATTTAAATAAGATTGGCTAAAATTAAATAAATATAATAAATTTTAAATTGAAGTAATATAATTTTTTGGAATGGAAAGTATGACTGAAAAGAAACAAGAATTAAAAGAAAATTTTAAAGAAATAGGATCATTTGAAGAACTTTTTTCTAAACAAAACCAAAAAGATGAAAAGCTAGTTGGTACTGTAATTAAGGGAACTGTTTTAAATATTGAGAAAGAGATGGTTTTGGTAGATGTAGGATACAAAGCAGAAGGAAGAATTCCTATTCGTGAGTTTTCTAGTAAAGAAGGGAATGAAATTCCTAAAGTAGGGGATTTGGTAGATGTCTTTTTAGAAAAAGTTGAAAATAAATATGGAGAAGCTGTTTTATCGAGAGAAAAAGCTAAGAGAGAAGAAGCTTGGGGAAAACTAGAAATAGCTTTAGAGAAAAAGGAGAAGGTTACAGGAACTATTTTTGGAAGAGTCAAAGGTGGCTTTACAGTTGATTTAGGAGGAGCGATAGCATTTCTTCCAGGAAGTCAAGTAGATGTTAGACCAACAAGAGATTTACAACATTTGGTTGGTTCTTCTCAACCATTTCATTTGTTAAAAATGGATAGAAGACGAGGCAATATAGTGGTTTCTAGAAGATCTGTTTTAGAAGAAAGTCGTTCTGAAAGTAGCGCTACATTAATGGATGTAGAAGAAGGCCAGACATTAGAGGGTATAGTAAAAAATATTACTGATTATGGTGCATTTATCGACTTGGGAGACGCAGATGGACTACTTCATGTAACCGATATTTCTTGGAAGAGAATTAATCACCCGAGTGAAGAATTAAGTGTGGGGCAAAAAGTAAAAGTTCAAGTTATCAAATTTAATTCTGAAACAAGAAGAATAAGTTTAGGAATGAAACAATTGGAAGAAGACCCATGGATAATAGCTAAAGAAAATTATAAAGTTGGTACTAAAGCACTAGGAAGAGTTACAAATATTACTGATTATGGTGCATTTGTTGAATTGGAATCTGGAATAGAAGGATTAGTTCATGTTTCTGAAATGAGCTGGACAAGAAAGAATATGCATGCAGGTAAAATAGTTTCTACATCAGAAAAAGTAAAAGTTGTTGTTTTAGAATTGGATATAGAGAAAAGAAGAATAAGTTTAGGAATGAAACAATGTGAGCCCAACCCTTGGGAAGCACTTAAAGATAACTATAAAATAGGAGAAGTTATAGAGGGAGAAATTAAATCTTTAACTGAATTTGGAATTTTCATTGGTTTAGGTAATGATTTGGATGGATTAATACATCTTTCTGACTTGGATTGGAATATTCAAGGCGAAGAAGCAATTAAAAAATATAAAAAAGGAGATGTTATAAAAGCGAGGTTACTTGAAATTGATATAGAAAAAGAAAGAGTTAGTTTGGGGATAAAACAACTCACTGACGATCCTTTATCTGGAAGAAGCGATATAAAAAAAGGAAGCACTGTTACTTGTGTGATAAAAGAGATTTTAGAAAAAGAGATGATTGTAGAAATTAGTAAAGGAATTAGAGGTGTAATTAAAAAATCTGATTTGGCTAAGGAGAGATCTGAACAAAGGTTAGACCGGTTTGCTTTAGAAGAAAAAGTTGATGCCAGAGTTCTTTCGCTTGATACCAAATCACGTCAAATTTCTCTCTCTATAAAATCCTTAGAAGTAGAAGAAGAACAAAAAGCTTTAAAACAATATGGATCTGCAGATTCTGGAGCATCTCTGGGCGATATTCTTGGGGCAGCTTTAGAAAAAAAAGCAGAAGTGAGTAAAGATGATTCAAAGAAAAAAACGTCTAAATCTAAAAATAAAAAAGATGAAGATAATTCTTTAAGTGAAAATGGCAAAAAAACTGGTGATACAAATTTG
>CAZUXH010000110.1:0-4281 GCA_964624655.1 uncultured Rhodospirillaceae bacterium
GCTTTTTTAGATTTTGCTACGAGTGGAGGGCAAAGTTTTTTGTCAAAAAACATGACTTGACAATCCAAGCATTGAAAGCATTCATTCATGTCAATGTTTCCATCCTTCTTTACAGCTTTGGTGGGACAAACTGGCACACATGCTTTACAAGGATTTCCACATTCATTATGTCTGTGTAAAAAATTGAAAATACGAACTTTCCCTATAACTGCCGCCGCTGCTCCTAATGGACACATAAATCTACAATAAGCTCTTTCTATAAAAAGCCCTGCTGTTAACAATACTAATACCCAACAAACGGCAAAAAATGGGGCATTAAATCGAAACGTTATTGCTGTTTTAAATGGTTCTATTGCACTTGCTGTAAGCCCTAAGTCAAAGGAATATAGAAAAATACCAACTAAACCTAACAAAACTATATATTTACCAAATTTTAAATTCTTATCTAAATTATCACTAATTTTTAATTGCTTAATACCTATATATATTGAAAATTTATTCAGAAGTTCTTGCAAAGCTCCAAATGGACACAACCATCCACAAAATAGTGCACGTCCCCAAATGGGTGCTGATATTAATGCACTAAGCCCAATAATAACTATAGCAGGTTCTGCTAAAAAAGATGAAAACCCTTGTCTATCAATAAGGCCTTGCACGAAAGCCGCTAAATGAATTATGCTTACTTGACCTCCTGCCATCCAGCCAAGCCATACCAAAATCCAAGCTAAGAAACTTATTCTAATAAATGTATGTAGTTTTCTTCTTCTAGTAAGAAAATCTTTAAAAATTAGTATCAATATAGCGCCAAAGACTGTTAAAATAGACATTAAAACCAAATTTTTCTTTAATAACCAAGTTGATTTCCAATCAAAGCCTTCTAATGCGGTGACATCATCTAATGGTAATGGGCCTTCATAATCCAAATTAATATACTCAGAGGGAATTTCATAAGCACTTGTAAAATTCACTGAGTTTCCCTTAGTCATAGATTCATCGACATCTCCCTTAATAAAATACTCAAATTCAAAAGCTGTGGTGGGATCTAATTTAGAATCTTTAGAAAAATAAAACAAACCCTGCTCAAACATTTTTGGAGCACCTGGAGCATGATGAAAAGGTAAAGATTTATACATATTAGGCGTAAGTTCAAAAGTTTCTCCATTTTGATTTATTGCAAGAGTTTGATAGGGCAAATCTTTATCTAGATTTGCTGCTTTATCATAAAAAGATCCTGGTCCTTCAAATGCTATCCATATAACCAAGTCCTCTACATTTCTTCCTGCTATTACATACTGATCATACCACCTTCTACCTAAAATATTTGCTCCTATGCCTTCTGGGTTCACTATAGCAGAATAAATCGTGGTCCAAATCGCCTCATCCTTTCCTAGTCGAACCTTTCTCGGAGCTTTTATATCTTCTATAATTTCAAATTTATCATTTATTTCTATATTAGTAATACCCAGTTTTGATACAGACCCTTTTTCTAACAATTGTTCCCAATTTAGCTCTTCATAATTTTCTAAATTTAAAATTAAGCCTAAATCTTTATCATTTAATAAAATATTTTGAGTTCTAGCCACTTTTCTTGCTGCTCTCATTACTGCATCATTTAGCAATAAAGAAGTAGTTGTGGTTCTTGAAATTCCATCAACTTGATATAATCCAGATGTATCTCCTGCAGTACCTCTCATCGATATACTTTCTCCTTCAAGCACTGAATCAGATAAGCCTAATACAATATTTATACCTTGCTTAATGCTAACTCCTCCTAATTGTTCAACGAAATCATGGAGGTCTTGGTCTGTTCTACCTAGTATTGCTATAGGTTCAGTATGCCACATTATGCGTACACCTGTTATATTTCCCTCAAGATTGATCCCAGCAACTATATGATAAGGTTTTCTAGAATAGCCAAGTCCTTTTACCCAGTCATAAGTCTCAAACAGATATCCTACAACTTTACCATTAGATATTATTTCTGCCAGAGGCGGTATCATGCTCTCTTCATCAAAAATCAATTGTCCTATTTGGGAATTTTCCGGAAGAACATATTGTTCTATCTCATGAATTTTACTTGCTCTACTTTTTACGAACCCTGAACAATACTCTATATTATAAGAATAAACCAGAATCATAGTTAAAACCCATCCATCCTGATCACCCAGATTTTTATTAGGAATTGGAGTCGCAAAAGAGCTAAGTTGAAATATAAATATAAAAATAATAGTCAAAATTAACTTTTTTATAGTTTTATTCATCATATTTACATCCTAATATCTTCTATTATAAAAGAACAAACCCTTAAAAAGCAGTCATTAATATCATTTAAAACTAAAAAATCCCGGAATAATTTTAGATTCGTCAAAGAAAAATCAAGACAACCAGCGTTTCCTTCTTCTATAGTTTTTTACATCTTTAAAGCTTTTTCTACCTTTTTCTCCAAGGCCTAAATAGAACTCTTTTACATCCTCATTATTAGATAAATCTTTTGCACTGCCTTCCATTACAACTCTACCATTCTCTAATATATAGCCAAAATCTGCAACTTTCAATGCAACAGTCGTGTTTTGCTCAGCTAATAAAAAACTCACCTTTTCTTTTTTATTAAGATCCTTAACTATAGAAAAAATTTCTTCTACTAGTTGTGGAGCCAACCCCATAGATGGTTCATCTAATAATATCATTTTTGGATTAGCCATTAAGGCTCTTCCGATGGCTACCATTTGCTGTTCTCCACCAGATGTATAACCAGCTTGCACTTTTCTTCTTTCTAATAGTCTAGGAAAATAATGATACGTTTTTTCTAATTGATTATTAATTTCTTTTTTACCTGCTTTTCTTGTATACGCTCCTGTTAATAAATTCTCTTCAACAGTAAGGTGTTCAAAACAATGTCTACCCTCCATTACTTGTATTACGCCTTTTTTAACTAGATCATTACAGGTCAGCCTATCTACTCTTTCTCCACTATACTCAATTGAACCTTTTGTAACTTCTCCTCTTTCCGCTCTCAATAAATTTGATACTGCTTTTAATGTAGTAGATTTTCCCGCACCATTTGCACCTAAGAGAGCCACTATAGCTCCCTCAGGCACGTTAAATGATACTCCCTTAAGAACCAAAATCACATGATCATAAATTACTTCATCGTTTTTCAACATTATAATAAAAGATGAGTTCAATTCTTTTATGTTTTTATCCACTTCTCTTTTTCCCTAAATTAATTACACCTTGGGGTTATTCCTTTTTCTGCTGCATACGCAGAAGAAGAAGCCTCTATCATGGGTCTTACTATATTTTGATCTGTTGTTACCCAATCAGAGGCAGGCTCAAAGGAAGTTCCATTCCATCTTTGAAATTTAACAGGAGCTCCTCCTTCATGATCAGCACAAGAAATCTTTACATTAGGAATAAAATCTTTTATTCCCATTTTTTCTAATCTTTCACTAGTAAGATCTAGATTTTCTATTCCCCATCTTACTTGTTCTCCGGACATCGGTTTATTTCCATATTTTTCAGTAGCCTTATTTATAGCCTCTACTGTCATTATACCCATTAGGACTCCTGTCTTATATAATTGTTGATTACCAACCTCCTCTATTGGCCCAGTCCCATTACCAGCTTCATGTACATATTTTAAAATATCTTTAAATACTTTATAATGAGAGCCTGGATTATACATAGAACTGCAAGTATACCCAACAGCGGCCTTACCAGCAGGAACAGTATCTAATTCTGAGCATGACCATGACACTCCAACAATATTTTCTGCAGGAATTCTAGCACGAGCGGCTTCTTTAAGTGCAGTTTGATTCATTACGCCCCAACCTCTAAGAATAACATAATCAGGTTTATAACGTCTAACATTAAGCCAAGTCGCTTTTTGATCTAGCCCCGGATGCGCTACAGGAAAACCTATTAGATCAAAACCATACAATTCAGCTTGTTTTTCAAGAACTGGCCCAGTTTCCTTCCCATAAGCTGAGTCATGATAGACATTAGCTATTTTAAGGCCCTTTAACTTGTCCATTCCTCCTGCCAAATTCCCTATATATTTTATTTTTGCTGTAGAAAGAGACCAATAATTTACCAATAATGGAAATACCCATGGAAATATTGAGCCATCGGATGCATCGGTTCTTCCATAACCCATAGTAATAAGGGGAATTTTATCATCCGCTACTCTATCTATTACGGAATAAGTTAAACCCGTTCCCAAAGGTTGAAATACTGTCGCTCCAGCCACTCCTTTGTTTTTCAGGCGCTCATAACATTCAA
>CAZUXH010000111.1:0-4259 GCA_964624655.1 uncultured Rhodospirillaceae bacterium
GATTTAAGGCTAACAATAAATTCCACCCTAATCCTTTAGCGCCTATAAAAGCTGCGATAACTGCCATAGATAAGCACACCATAATAACCTGATTCACTCCTATTAAAATATCTCTTCTTGCAGTTGGTATTAATACTCTAAATAATAATTGAAATCTATTGCAGCCACTCATCAATCCTGACTCGACAATTTCTGGTGAAATTTTTCTTAGTCCTAAAATTGTTAGTCGTATCATAGGGGGCGTAGCAAAAATAATTGTTGCTACTGCTCCTGCATGATCTCCAACTCCAAAAAATACAATGATAGGGACTAAATACGAAAAGTGAGGCATTGTTTGAGCTACGTTTAAAATTGGTTGGAGAGTAGTTTCTACTTTTTTACTCAAATAGCCTAAAATGCCAAAAAACAATCCTAAAATAAAACAAATAGGTGCAGTTACTAGAACTAAAGATAGTGTCTCCATTGTAGGTTCCCACTGACCAAAAATAGAAACATAAAAAAAACCTAAGCTTGCTATTAAAGCTAAACTTAAACCTTGTAGTTTATACCCTAGAATAAATAATCCCATGATAACAGCTGTCCATGGAATTGCTGGTAGGTAAGCCAATTTAAGTCCTTTTAACGACTCTCCTGTTAGCGAACTAATTGTTTGCATTCCTCCAAGAAAAAATTCTCTTATAAATATAATCAAAAATAAAAGAAAATCAGAAATTGATCTTGTTATTAATCTAACAATAGCTTGATCTTCATACATGTCCCAATCAGGGTCATATACTGGAATAGTAAGCCAATTAAACATCAAATTATCTAATAAGTAATTTATAAATACAGGAATATCCTTTAGCAAAGGTGGCAATCTCCAAAGTAAACTATTTTCATCTTCAGGAACAAGAAAGTATAAAAAAAGAAATATTAAAAATAAAAAACTAAATTGTTGTGGTTTTGATTTTTTAAAATTGTTTAACATCGAACATTTTGTAATTATTTTCCAAATAAAACTTTTATTACTTTTGAGGGATCAAGTGATCCGACAATTTCATTATTTTTGTTAGCATCAACTACTTTCAATATTTCTTTACTATTAAGTATTGATTCTGCTAATGTTTCAATAATAGCATCTTTAGATATCTCAATATTGCTTGATGCATTAGAATCAATAGGATCCATAATTGATTCAATTTTAAGAACTTTTTCTCTTGGAACATCTTGGGTAAATTTTTTAACATATTCAGTAGCTGGATTTAGAACAATATTATCAGGTGTATCTAGTTGCTCAATAATTCCATCTTTCATTATTGCTATTCGATCAGCTAATCTTAGGGCTTCATCAAAATCATGTGTAACAAACATTATTGTTTTTTTAAGAACTCCTTGAAGCCTTAAGAATTCATCTTGCATTTCTTTTCTAATTAAAGGATCAAGTGCTGAAAATGGTTCATCTAAAAACCATATATCTGGTTCCACAGCAAGTGATCTTGCTATACCAACTCTTTGTTGTTGACCGCCACTTAATTCTCTTGGAAAATAATTTTCTCTACCTTTCAGGCCTACTAACTCAACCATTTCCATTGCTTTAGCAATACTCTCGTTGGTATTAGTTCCTTTAATTTGAAGAGGAAAAGCTATATTTTCTAATACTGTTTTATGTGGCAACAAAGCAAAGTTTTGAAAAACCATTCCCATTTTATTTCTTCTTAATTCAATTAATTCTTTACTATTCATTGAGAGTAAATCATCTCCGTCTATAAATATTTTTCCCGCTGTGGCATCGGTTAATCTTGAAATGCAGCGAAGTAAAGTTGATTTACCAGATCCAGACAAACCCATTACAACCAACATTTCACCTTTTTTTACATCGAATGAAGCATTATTTACTCCTACGATACATCCTGCGTCTTGAAAAGTCTTTGCATCAACATTTCCATTAGAGTCTTCTAAAAGCTTTTTAGCATTATTGCCAAAAATTTTATAAACTGATTCACATTTAATTACTGGAAGCTGGTTATTATCTGACATTGTTATTTATTATTTATTTTATAAATAATGAAACTATTACAACTTATATTTAAATAAAACAAAAAAATCCTCCCTTAAAGGGAGGATTTTTATTTCAAATATCAAAAATATTAATTTTTCCAAAGATCAATAAGATCTCTATTTTGGCTAATAAATTCTGTAGCAGCTGCAGCATGATCCATGCCTTGGCTATCAACTAAATCTGCCATCAACCCAATTTGTGGAGCTGTAAATGACATTTTTGTATAGAATTTATAAGCAGATGGATGAGTAAGAGGGAATTTGATATGAGCAGCTTTTTTCAGCCATCCTTTAGGAGAACCACATCCAGTAGTTTCTAAAGTTCCTCCATTTTCCAATCTACATCCTTCAAAATAAGGTGGAAAATCAATGAACGTAAATCCTGCAGCATCAGTAAAGTTTGGAGACCAGTTGAAAATAACTGTTCCACGACCTTCTGCTTTTGCAGCTTTTAATTCAGCCCATAATGCATCTGCACTACCAGCAAATTTAACTGTCCATAGATCATCAATTCCTAATCCTTTAAGTCTATTAGGCATAACATCAGTATGCCATTCATAAGGACCTTCTAACCAACGACCTTTTCCATCTGAGTCAGCAGTAGCAAAGTTTGCTGCACATGCAGGATCTTTCAATGCTTCCCAATTTGGTAGACCAGGACATAATCCTTCTTCAATTACCCAGTTAGGTACACCCATTTCTTCAAAAGTAATTAAATTGTGACTTCCAGCATCAATTAAACCACCTTTGTCCATTGCTTCATAAAATGGAAGAGCCATAGTTGATTCCCATGTTTCATGAGCAACGTGAAGATCTCCGATTCTTACTGCTTCATATCTTGAAGCAGATTCAGCTGGAACTAATTCTGCTGTATATCCCATTTCTTCAAATACTTGAGCCATAACATTTGCCATAACAATTTGACTCGACCAGTTTAAAACTGGAATTCTAATAGGGTCAGCTGCTTTTGAGACACTGCTAAATAATAGCACTGAAAAAATTACAGCTACTCTAATTAAAGTCTTAAACATAATTCCTCCTATAGGTTCGTTAAGATTTAAATCTAATAAAACGGTAGTTAATAATGAGAATAAAGCAACTAATTTGTTGCATAATATGAAATAACTTTTATCTTTTAATATTATAATTTTTAAGGAATAATTAAGAATTTAATAAATTGAGGTAAAAAAAAATGACAAAAGTAGCCATTATAGGATCAGGACCATGCGGTTTATCAATGTTGAATGCATTTCAAACGGCTAAAAATAACGGAGAAGAAATTCCTGAAATCGTATGTTTTGAAAAACAATCAGACTGGGGTGGTTTATGGAATTATAGTTGGAGGACTGGTTCAGACCAATATGGAGACCCAGTTCCAAATAGCATGTATCGATATCTTTGGTCAAACGGACCGAAGGAGTGCTTAGAGTTTGCCGATTATTCTTTTGATGAACATTTTAAACAACCAATTCCATCTTTTCCTCCGAGAGAAGTTTTATATGAATATATTTTAGGTCGTGCAAAAAAAGCTGATTTAAAAAAGTATATTAAGTTTGATACCGCAGTTACCAATGTAGTATATAATGAAAATCAATTTCAAATTACCTCTTTGAACAAAAAAGAAAGCTTATCTTCTAAAGAGAATTTTGATTATTTAATTATTTCTTCTGGACATTTTTCTGTACCTTATATTCCTGAATATGACGGTATGAGTTCTTTTCCCGGAAGAATTCTACATGGGCATGATTTTAGAGATGCAGAAGAATTTAGAGGAAAGGATGTTGTTGTTTTAGGTAGTAGTTATTCAGCAGAAGACATTGCTCTTCAATGTTACAAGTACGGAGCTAAATCAGTAACTATTGGTTATAGAAATAATCCAATGGGATTTAAATGGCCAGAAGGAATGAAAGAAGTTCACTATCTAGATAAGTTAGATGGAAATAAAGCAACATTTAAAAACGGATATTCACAAAATATTGATGCTTTAATTTTATGTAGTGGCTATCTTCATTATTTTCCATTTTTAGAAGATAAACTAAAACTAAAAACACATAACAGATTATACCCTCCTAAACTTTATAAAGGCATTATTTGGCAAGATAATCATAAATTGTTGTACCTGGGTATGCAGGATCAATTTCATACCTTTAACATGTTTGATTGCCAAGCTTGGTATGCAAGAGATGTGATAATGGGTAAGATTAAAATTCCAAGTAAATCAG
>CAZUXH010000112.1:0-4241 GCA_964624655.1 uncultured Rhodospirillaceae bacterium
CAGCTAAATAATCTTTTGTTACAGTTTTTTTCATAATTCCCAAATATCAATGAACAAAAAAAACATTGATTTGTCAAAACAATTCTACTTATTTATTATAAATTATTTTCTTTTAATTTTAACTTTTCTATTTCACTAGAAATTGCACTGTTATATCCTCCTTCTGCCATATCTACTGCTAAATCTACAGCATGTGCAAAACCCAAAGCGTCTGTTCCTCCATGACTTTTTACTACTATGCCGTTAAGCCCTAGAAGAACTGCCCCATTATGTTTTCTGGGATCTAACTTATCTTTAAGTGCAGAAAAAGAAGATCTACCAAAAAAATAGGCTAATTTTCCAAAAAGATTGGATGATAAAACTTGTTTCATAAAATAAGTACACAAATCCGCAGTACCTTCTGCTGTTTTCAGCATAATATTTCCACTAAAACCATCACAAACCACTACATCATAATCTCCCAAAACTATTTTATTTCCCTCTACGTAACCTTTAAAAAAGGGTGCTAATTGACTATTGAGTATATAATTAGCAGCTTCATTTATTATTTGTTTTCCTTTATTCTCTTCTTCCCCCACATTTAACAATCCAAGCCTAGGTTCAGGTTTACCCAATACTTTTTGTGCAAAAATTACTCCTAACAATGCAAACTCTAATAAATTTTGAGTACTACACTCTACATTTGCTCCTAAATCTAAAGCAATTACTTCTCCTATTTTTGTAGGCATAACAGCCGCCATAGCAGGCCGATTAATTCCTAAAATTCTCTTCAAACCAAATATGGATAATGCCATCAAAGCTCCACTATTTCCTCCAGAAACAATTGCATCTGCTTTACCAGAAGAAACACACTCTATGGCCATAGACATACTCGTAGGTTCCATTTTTCGGAGTGTTTTTGAGGCCTTTTCATCATCTTTAATCGAGTTTTTTACATCTATTAAAGTGCAAACAGGTATTAATTCTTTCTTGTTTTTCATTAGAGGTGTTATTTTTGATTTGTCTCCGTAGATGACGAAGTGAGTTTCAGGATGCCTAATAAAAGACATAGCCAAGCCATCAATTACAGAGTTGGGAGCGTTATCTCCTCCCATTGCATCAATTGCTATATTAGTTTTTGACATTAAAATATTTTCTTAAATAACTATGAACTTTCCAAATTAGTAACTTCACGTTCATTATAATAGCCACATGATGGGCATATTTGATGAGAAAGCTTGTTTTCTCCGCAATTAGAACATTCAGCATAAACTACTTTGGAGAGTGAATCATGCGCCCTTCTATTCCCTCTTCTAGAGCGCGAAATCTTGCTTTTTGGAACTGCCATGTATCTAAATCCTTCACATAAGCTATTATTATAAATAAAAAAACTTATACCTACTTAAATATATTTTTCAATAAAATAAATAAATTTAAATTCTAATAATTGTATATCAATTCAAACTAATAAATAACTAATAATATTTATTTTTAATAAATTTAGATAATTCTCTTGAAATTTCACTATACGAAACTTTATCTAAATACTGATTTAATCTTAGAATATATTTCCACATATATTCTATCTGATTAATGGAAGGATTTGTCGTTCCATATAAATTTCTTTTTAATACTTTAAACCCTTGTGCTTTGGAAGAGAATTCTTTTTCATATGCCTCAACCCTACCGTAGAAACCTTCAATCATCTTTTTTACTTTTTTTCCAACAGATAAATCGCCTACTCCCAATTCTCTCAAAGAATTATCAAAATCTTTAACCATTGTATTAAACAGTTTTTGAGAAACATTTTTTCCTTGTTTCCCATTTCCTATAAGTTTTTTTATCACTAAGTGAGTATGCAAAACTATTAACTCGTACCTTCCATCCAAAGAATCTGGAACTCCACCTCTTTTATAAAGAGAAGAATTTCTAGATAATGAAACTATAACTTCATATAATTCCTTTGTTTCGGAGTCAAATTGACTATTAAAAATATATTTTCTAATTTTACTAAACATTAATTTCAAGGTTTCTTTTTAGATAAATTGTTGTATATAATATTATAAATCAAGCTTGAAGAAAGTAAATTCCATGGAAAATATTTATAAGCCCTTTTCTAAACTCTATCAAATAATAAGCATAAATATTCTTTTTTTAGTTATAATCTCAGCTTGTACCGGAAGAGTAAGTAATCATGGAACCTTAAATATAGAAAATTACATAGATAGGGTAATAGAAAATAAAATGGAAAAAGCTGAGGTAGAAGAATTACTTGGCCCACCATCTACCATTTCAACATTTAATGCAAACAAATGGTACTATATACATAATACCATCAAAAAGATAGGGTTTTTAAAACCTGAAATGATAAATCATAAGCTGTATGAGATAGTTTTCAACGATGAAAATAGAGCCATAACTTTGAATGAATATGATGCCAACCATATTACGGAACTTGAATATAATAAAAATATTACTGAAACTAAAGGAAATGATCAGTCTATTTTAAGACTTTTAACTAGGGTAAAACCCTCTATGTCAGAGTAAATTTGTAAAATATTTTTTCATTAAATTAAGGGACTTTATTGAAATAAATAAAATCCCTTGAATTATTTATTAGTGAGCTAATATAGCTAGAAGCATGAGTGCCACGATATTAGTTATTTTTATCATAGGGTTCACTGCAGGACCTGCAGTATCTTTATAAGGATCTCCAACAGTGTCTCCTGTTACAGCTGCTTTGTGTGCTTCAGATCCTTTGCCTCCATGATTACCATCTTCAATGTATTTTTTTGCATTGTCCCAAGCTCCACCTCCTGCAGTCATTGATAATGCTACAAAAAGACCAGTTACTATAACTCCTAGTAACATAGCTCCTAAAGCTGAAAAAGCTGCAGATTTATCACCTGTTACAAAATTTACAATAAAGAAAAACACTATTGGCGCCAATACGGGTAATAATGAGGGTATGATCATCTCTTTAATTGCAGATTTAGTCAATAAGTCAACAGCCCTTTCATAATCTGGCTTGGCTTTACCTTCCATTAAGCCTTTTATATCTTTAAATTGCCGTCTCACCTCAATAACAACCGATCCTGCTGCTCTTCCTACTGCAGTCATAGATAGTGCACCAAATAGGTAGGGCAATAATCCTCCTAATAAAAGACCAACTACTACATATGGATTAGCCAAGGAAAAATCAAGAGTGACTCCACTAAAATATTCATACTCTTGAGGATTATTACTAAAATATTTTAAATCTTCTGTATACGCGGCAAACAATACTAAGGCGCCCAAACCTGCAGAGCCAATAGCATATCCTTTTGTAACAGCTTTAGTTGTATTACCTACTGCATCTAAAGCATCAGTAGTTTTTCTAACTGATTCCTCTAAATTAGCCATTTCTGCAATTCCACCAGCATTGTCAGTAACAGGCCCGTAAGCATCCAAAGCTACTACCATACCTGCTAGAGCAAGCATACTTGTAACTGCAATTGCTATACCGAATAAACCAGCTAATGAATATGTAACAATAATAGCTATACAAATTAAAATAGCAGGAATTGCTGTTGATTCCATTGAAATAGCTAGTCCTTGAATAACATTTGTAGCATGTCCTGTTTCCGAAGCTGCTGCGACAGACCTAACAGGCCTATAGTTTGTCCCAGTATAATACTCAGTGACCCAAATTATTAATCCAGTAATAATTAGACCAACTATTCCACAATAAAATAAATCCATACCAGTAAATGAACTAGAACCAACTGAAAATTCTGTTGAAAAACCTACTACATAGTCTGTTACAATACCGATACCCAATAAAGATAGTATTGCTGAAACTATAAAACCTCTATACAAAGCCCCCATTATGGAATTATTCTTTCCTAATTTAACAAAGAAAGTTCCTATGATTGATCCTATAATACAGACTCCTCCAATTGCTAATGGAAGTGACATCATACTCATATCATATGATGTATTTAAAAAGAAAATAGAAGCTAGAACCATTGTAGCAACTACCGTTACAGCATAAGTTTCAAATAAATCAGCTGCCATTCCTGCACAATCACCTACATTATCCCCTACATTATCTGCTATAACTGCAGGATTTCTAGGATCATCTTCAGGTATACCAGCTTCTACTTTTCCAACTAAATCAGCACCTACATCAGCTCCCTTAGTAAATATTCCTCCACCCAATCTTGCAAAAATTGATATTAGAGAGGCTCCAAAACCAAGTCCAACTAAAGCATTTATTATTT
>CAZUXH010000113.1:0-4122 GCA_964624655.1 uncultured Rhodospirillaceae bacterium
TTTTCTGCTTTTTTTTTAGCTTCATTTGCTGCTAGTTCTGCATCTTCCTTTTCTTCTAGTTCTTTAGCTGCTAGTTCTGCCGCTTCCTTTTCTGCTAGTTCCGCCGCCTCTTTTTCTTTTTTTGATTTACCAGTAAGTTTTGTAAACCAATTATTTTTAAATATGCCCATGAATATCACCAATTAGCATGTTATTTTGTATGCTTTTAATTTTACATGTATAAATTTTTCTTTCCTTAGCTTGATTAACTTTTATTGGTAAAAAATTTTCACTATGTCCAATTCCCTCATCTGTTTCAACAAGTACATTTTGAATAGTATTTATTGAATTTTTTAACTCTTTTTTCAATTGTTCATTTCCATGATCTCTAAGTATTCTTGCACGCTCTTTTATTATGTTGGAAGGTGTCTGTGGCATTTTTGCAGCTGCAGTTCCTGGTCTAGAAGAAAAGGGAAATACGTGAAGAAAGGTTAGTTTTAATCTTTCTATAGCATCTAAGGTGTTTTTGAACGCCTGATCATTCTCAGTTGGAAAACCTGCAATTAAATCCGCTCCGAATAGAATATTTGGTCTAATAGACCTTAGTTTATCTACTAAATTTTCAGCGTCTAGAGGAGAGTGACGTCTTTTCATTCTTTTTAAAATTATATTATCATGACTTTGAAGACTTAAATGAAGGTGAGGCATAAGTCTTTCTTCATACTTAAATAATTCAATTAAATCATCATCAATTTCAGCGGTATCTAGAGAAGAAATTCTCAATCTTTCTAGTTTTGGAACATATTTAAATATTTTTTTTATTAATTTTCCTAAATTATTATTTCCCGGCAAATCTTCTCCATAAGACGTTAAATCTACGCCTGTCAAAATTACTTCTTGAGAACCCGTATTAATAGTTTTTTGAATTTCTTCAATAATTTTTCCCGCAGGGACACTTTTGCTACTACCTCGGGCGATAGTAATAACACAAAAAGTACAAGAATGATTGCAACCATTTTGTATTCTGATAAAAGAGCGGGTTCTTTCCGTACCTTTAGGTGATATATTTAAATGGTTTGCATCCTCTTTAATGGCTACTTCGTTATCAACCTCTGGTTTTAATCCCCAAGATGAAGGTTTAAGTTTATTATCGTTAGAAATAATTTTATCTACTTCTGGCATGCTACTCCACAATTTCTGATTTATTTGAACAGCACATCCAGTTGCCATTATAAAAGCTTTTGGGTTATTTTTTCTCATTTTTCTTACTTGCTGTCTTGCTTGTCTTTCTGCCTCAGCAGTAACAGCGCAGGTGTTGACAATGATAATATCTTTGTTAATAGAATAATTTTTATAATTTTTTATAACTTCACTTTCGTACGAATTTAATCTGCAACCCAAAGTAATAGTTTTAATTTCATTGCTCATTTTTCAAAACCCAAAGAACCAAGATCACCTAAAAAGGATACAGCTATAGGACCACTCATTATAACATGTGCATTTGAATTAATATTCCAAGTGATATTAAGAGATCCGCCATCCAATATTACTTCAGCTTTTGGATTTGTAAGTCCAAGCTTACAGGCAGCTACTAATGAAGCACATGCTCCTGAACCACAAGCCAATGTTTTACCGACGCCTCTTTCCCAAACTTTTGTTCTAATCTTATTTTTATTTATAACTTCACAAATTTCTACATTTACTTTTGCAGGAAAAAGTGGATCATTCTCTATAATAGGTCCAATTTTTTCGATATTCAATGTTTTTAAATCACTAGTAAAGAATACTATGTGGGGGTTTCCAACATTAATAGCAAAACCATTTTTTAAAGATAATTTTTCAAAATTTATTTCATTTTTATTTGTTTTTAAAGGAATTTCTTTCCAAAAAAATTTAGGTTTACCCATATCAACTTTTATATTTCCATTTTTTTCAGATTCCGCTTTAAGTACTCCAACTATTGTTTCTATAGTAACTTCTTTTTTGGGTGCAGACGCAAATAAAAGTCCTGCAACGCATCTAGCGGCATTTCCACAAGATTCTGCTTCTGAACCATCAGAGTTGTATATTTTCATAAAAATATCTTCTTTCTCTGAATGTTTCATTTCTATTACTTGGTCACAGCCTATACCAAATTTTCTATCTGCTATAAGTTGAATATATTTTTTACTTATCGTGTATTGATTTTTTGTAGAGTCTAATATTACAAAATCATTACCTAAGCCATGCATTTTTATAAAAGGTTTATTCATATTTTAATCTGCTTATAAATTTTTATAATATAATAGCAATATATAAAGAATAGTTGACGTTTTTGCTAGTAAGATGTACTAAATACTTTAATTTTAATGAATTTTTATACTATAAAGACTTTGAGGAGTCACACTGGTCTATGAGTTTTCGTTCGCCGGTGCTAATTAATATTTTAAGAATGATATAAATGTTTGAAAACCTTACAGATAAATTAGTTTCTGCTTTTGATAAAATCAGAGGCAGAGGAACCCTATCAGAGGGTGATATAGCAACAGCTATGAAGGAAGTGAGGATGGCTTTAATAGAAGCTGATGTTTCTTTGGATGTTGTTAAAAAATTTATTTCTGATGTAACGCTGGAAGCCAAGGGTCAGCAAATAACTAAATCTATCAAGCCTGATCAAATGGTAATTAAAATTGTTCAAGATAAATTAACAGAATTGCTAGGAGGAGAATCCGTTGATAATGAAGTTATATTATCATCTCCCCCTTCGTCTATTATGCTTGTCGGTTTGCAAGGTTCTGGAAAAACTACTTCAGCCGCTAAAATGGGTTTAATGCTCAAAAAAACTGGGAAAAAAATTCTTTTAGCTTCACTCGATGTACAAAGACCAGCTGCTATGGAACAACTCCAAATATTAGGAGATCAGTCTGATATTGATGTTCTTCCTATTGTTGAGAATCAAAAACCAGTAGATATAACTAATAGATCGCAAAAGGAAGCAAAGCAGGGTGGTTATGATGTTGTAATTTTGGATACTGCAGGAAGAGCTAGTATTGATGATGAATTAATGAATGAATTGAGATCAGTATATACAGCATCTAAACCATCAGAGGTGTTTTTAGTTGCTGATGCTATGACAGGACAAGAAGCTGCAAATGTAGCAAAAAGCTTCAAAGAAAAATCAAATGTGACCAGTATTATTCTTACAAGAGTAGATGGTGATGCTAGGGGTGGTGCCGCGTTAAGCATGTCAGATATAACAAATTGCCCAATAAAATTTATGGGTACCGGCGAAAAAATAGAAGCTTTTGAACCATTTAAAGCTGAGAGAATAGCCTCACGTATACTGGGAATGGGAGATGTAGTTAGTTTAGTTGAAAAGGCTCAGACAGAAGTTAAGGAAGAAGAAGCTAAAGACCTGGCTAAAAAAATAGCGAAGGGGACGTTTGATTTTAATGATTTTAGAAAACAGCTTATGCAAATGAAAAAAATGGGTGGCATGCAAGGAATTCTTAGTTTGTTGCCTGGTGCTCAAAAATTAAAAAGGCAAATGGCTGTAGGAGGATTAGATGATAAGATATTGGTTAAGATGGATTCAATGATTTCATCTATGACTAAGAAGGAAAGAATAAACCCTAAAATATTAAATGGTTCTCGTAAAAGAAGAATTTCAACTGGATCAGGAAATTCTATTCAAGATCTTAACCGTTTACTAAAACAATTTAAACAAATGAACTTAATGATGAAAAAGATGAGTAAAAGAGGTGATATGGATTTTAGTGATCCCACACAAATGCCAGATATGGAATCATTAGGAGCCCCTAAAGGATTTAATCCTGGCTCTATACCATTTAAAAGAAGATAAATTAATAAAAAAAAGGAAAAACCATGGCTTTAAAAATGAGACTTAGTAGAGGCGGAAGTAAAAAAAGACCTCATTATAGGATAGTAATTGCAGACACAAGGTCTCCGAGGGATGGAAGATTTATTGAAAGAATAGGAACTTATAACCCTTTACTCCCCAAGGACAATGAAAATAGAATTTCTCTAGATGAAGAACGGGCAAAATATTGGGTAAGTAAGGGTGTAACGCCTACAGATAGAGTAAGAAAATTTTTAGCTTTAAGAAATCTTATAGAAGATATAGTAAGAAATAATCCACAAAAA
>CAZUXH010000114.1:0-4031 GCA_964624655.1 uncultured Rhodospirillaceae bacterium
GGTGAGAAAAATTGAAGGTCGATATTTTTAATTTTGACCTACCTAGAGACTTAATAGCAAAAAAATCTGCAAACCCTAAGGATTCCGCGAACCTTTTGTTAATTAATGGATCTTCACTGTCTAGTAAACAAATACATAATCTTCCTGAATTATTTAATGAAGGAGATCTTTTTATAGTTAATGACACAAAAGTGATTGCCTCACGCGTAGAAGGTAAATTGGATAATAAAAAAATTGAAATAACATTTTTGGAAGAAATCAAAAATGAAATTTGGAGAGCACTAGTAAAACCCGCTAAAAAAGTAAAATCTGGTGATAAAGTTATTCTTTATGGCAAGCATATTTTAAAAGTAATAGAAAAAAGAAATGATGGTGAAATACTATTTGACGTTCAATTAAAAAAACAAAAGTTTATAAATTTATTAAATTTTTATGGTCAATTACCCTTACCTCCATATTTAAAAAATAATAATATGGAAAACCCTTATGATGAATATCAAACAATATTTGCGTCTAAAGAAGGAGCTGTTGCGTCTCCTACAGCAGGATTGCATTTTACCAAAGAACTATTAAGTGCATTTATAAAAAAAAATATATTAATAGAAAAAATTACTTTACATATTGGTTCTGGTACTTTTTTGCCAGTTAAATCAGATAATATTAATCAACATTCAATGCATGAAGAAGTGTTTGAAATATCAAAAGATACAGCTAAAAACATTAATTCTGTAAAAAAAAATGGGGGAAAAATTATTGCGGTAGGGACAACAGTTCTGAGAGCATTAGAATCCTCTATAGATAAAAATGGAGACGTTAAAGCAAATAAAGGTTCAACTAATTTATTTATAACGCCTAAAAGCAAAATTATAACGACAGATTATTTACTTACAAATTTTCATCTTCCAAAATCTACTTTGTTTATACTTGTGTGCTCTTATGCTGGGATTAAAGTTATGAAGAACGCTTATGAGTATGCTATCAAGAATAAGTTTAAATTTTATTCTTTGGGAGATGCTTGTTTAATTAAGAAGGATAATTAAATTAATGACTATTTCTTTTAAACTAAATTCTCAAGATAAACTTGCGAGGGCAGGGGTCATTAATACTGCACATGGAGACATAAAAACTCCTGTATTTATGCCAGTGGGAACTTATGCAGCCGTTAAAGGTATAAGACCTGAAGAATTAAAAAACATTGGTTCAGAAATAATTTTGGCCAATACTTACCACCTACTGGAACGACCAGGAGAAGATATTATTAAAAATTCTGGTGGTTTAAGAAATTTTATGAAATGGGAGGGTCCTATTCTTACAGATTCTGGTGGATTTCAGGTAATGTCACTGTCTAAACTTTCTAAAGTTGATACAAGTGGAGTAACTTTTAAATCTACTCTGGATGGGAGAAATATCCGTCTTACTCCTGAGAAATCTATTTCTATTCAAAAAAATTTAGATTCAACTATTACTATGGTATTTGATGAGTGCACCTCATATCCTGTTGAGCATAGTATTGCTGAAAAATCTATGAAACTTTCCATGGACTGGGCTGAAAAAAGTAAAAAGACTTTTATAGATAGAGAAGGTTATGGTTTATTTGGAATAGTACAAGGATCTGTTTATCCAGATTTACGTAAAGAGTCCTTAAAAAGACTTATAGATTTAGATTTTGATGGAATTGCTTTAGGTGGATTAGCAGTAGGTGAAGGACATGATGTTATGTTGGATGTTATTAATGATATACAAGAATTACTCCCTGATAGTAAACCAAGATACTTAATGGGAATAGGATATCCAAAAGATATTATAGAAGCTGTTAGATTAGGTATAGATATGTTTGACTGTGTGTTGCCTACGAGATCTGGGCGTACAGGTAAAGTGTTTACTAAGATTGGACAATTAAATATTCGAAATTCTAAATTTAAGACGGATTTGAATCCATTAGATAATTTTTGTAATTGTTTGGTGTGTGAAAGAAATATTTCTAGGTCATATATTCATCATTTATCAAATATAGGAGATATGTTATCAAGTATTTATATTACACTTCATAATTTATATCACTATATTGAACTTATGAGAGAATTAAGAGAAAGTATAATAAATAAAAACTTTGCGGAAGTAGCAGAAAATAGATTGAAAGATTATGAAAAAGGAGATATTGATCTAGAGAATTAATAAAAACATATCATTTCTGATTGTTTCTTATAGTAAGGGGCCCTTAGCTCAGTTGGTAGAGCGAACGACTTTTAATCGTTAGGTCACAGGTTCGAATCCTGTAGGGCTCACCACTATCAAACCTAAGCATACCAACGGTTTCCGAGGATTGAAGATTTGGGTGAAAATTAAAAGTTTTCCCAAAGTTTTCCCTTTTTGGGAAAACTACTGTGGCCTACAGATTTTTTACTTAAAATAGAATGAATCGTTAGCTAACTAACCTTATATTTGATAGATAAAATGGTTAGTGTTAGGATTAGATAATGAAAAAACTACTGCTGTACATAAGTGTAATAGTCTTTGCCATCTGCTCTAGTGCTTGGAGTGATACATGGAAATGTATAAATACATTAGATAATACTATTATTAAGCTTTTAAAAATATCTATTGATAAATCTAATTCAGAATATTTAGCTTTTGAGCTTCGTGATGAAAAATGGGAGCCATTTCTAGGGCAAGATACTTTTAATAAATTTATTTATTCAGAAAAAGGAAATAGTTTGTCTCGTGAATATAAAAAATCTGAGTATGAAAAATATTCTGATGTATTTAATTTGCTAACAAAACAATATACAAAAGAAATCATTGTATATCATTCTCAATATTCTTTAATATTTAATTGTGAAGAGAATAAATAGAAATGAAGAAAATAGGGTCATATTCTTCTTTATATAATAGCTACTTATTATTAAATATTAATATTAATTATAACTAAATAAATATGCCCTCACAAACCTAAGAATGAGAGGGCAAATAGTAATCAAAGTATTACTAATTCATCTTATTTATAGCTTATGGGCACACCATTTCTGCATAAACTAAGCCGACATTTAAATTTCTGATTTCAACATTATATTCACAAGACTCTGTATTATTTACCCATTTACCTGTGCCACCTAAATTACTAGATGTTCCAATAGTTCCTTTATTGGTATCTCTATAAAATTTAGAATATCTAATATCTCCATCCGTATCTGTATGAATACAATTACCAGATAAGATCCCTTTTTCTCTATTTACTAGGCATTTACCTTCATCTTCTAATCCATTACTACTTTTAGTGACTATATCTGCTTCTACTTGCATATAAGTCCCTTCAGGAGTTTCAATAGATTGCACATTGACGACTTTAAATAATATTTTAGTTGTAGTTTCAGCAAAGGCTGAAAAACTAAGTGTTAATGAAATAACAAAAATTAATAGTTTTATCATAAAATTTTCCCTCATTTAATAATTAGTAATTTTATCAAAGAAATAATGTTTTTCAATTTGTAAAGATGGTATATTTAACCTTATTTATTTAATAAATAATTACCTTCCAAAAAAGAATAGTGAGAGTTGTAAAAATTATGTCCAAAAGGTTGTCAAAATTTTTTTTTAAATGTTATCTATTATTAACTAATAGGGAAAACCATAAAGGAAACTGACTTTTGGAGAACTTTTACCTTTAGGTTGCAACTTCAAGTCTTGTAGAACGTCCGCTTTACTCTAGGGAGCATATATCTGATCAAATTCTATTTCTTCTTTGATTTTTCCTGTATTGTTTAGCTTAATGACAATAGAGCTAAAAATTATTGTTAGACATAGATAAAATAAAAATTTTCTCATAAACTAATATTGCATCAGATATTTCGTTATATATGATAGTAGTAACTAAGCAATTAGTATTTCTATAATATAAAAACATTGTCAAGTTTTACTGAATATTGATTAGATGATTATTAAAATGTATTATTACTTAAATATGGGAGAGATGTTTGGCACAAAATATAATCAAAGGAATAAAAAAACTTTTAAATGAAGCAAATTTAAAAGCA
>CAZUXH010000115.1:0-3939 GCA_964624655.1 uncultured Rhodospirillaceae bacterium
GATTCTGCTTGTGCCGTAAGCAACAATTTATTTCCCACAGAAGTGATAAAATCTATTTTAATATCTACTCCATTATTTTTTCCCCAAGTAACTACTATTTTTTCCAGCACATCATTTGCTCCTGGGATCCAATGATCCCATAAGCCTAAATTGAGTCTCCCTGCTGAAATAGATGTCTTAACATATGGAGCAAATAAAGTGACTGCACCAGATGCTCCTGCCGTTTTAATAAAATTTCTTCTTTTGTGTAATTTAACCATACGCAGCCCTCCCCAACTATCACCTTCTAACCATTAAATATTACTTAAAATAATTTTCAATTAATAATTAAATTATTTTTAAAATTTAGTCTGGAATTATTATACTAGAGCCTCTAGTCAATCTTCCAGCAAGCTCAATATGGGCTTGATTTATATCCTTAAGCTTATAACGCTGATTGATTTCAATTTTAAGAACTCCTTTGGATATCAAAGAGAATAATTCAGTAGCATTTTTTGCTCTCTCCACTGGGTCTTTAGTAAAAGTTAATAAACCTCCACAAGCAATAGAAGCTGAAAGGGGTCTTAATAAGTTAATATTTAAAGGCTCTATAGGGCCAGAGGAAACTCCATAACTTATTATTCTACCTCGAGAAGCCAAACACTCCAAACCATCCAAAAATGTATCCTTTCCTACTGCATCATAAATTACATCTACACCCCTTCCATTCGTCAATTCTTTCACTCTATCTACAAAATTTTCTTCTGTAGAAACAATTGTATAGTCGCATCCAAAACTTTTTACATATTTTGATTTTTCTTTGGTACTAACTACTCCAACTACTGTAGCTCCAATATGTCTTGCCCACTGACATAATAAAATACCTACGCCTCCTGCAGCCGAATGAATAAGAACAGTCTGGGATTTTTTTATTTTCCACAATTCATTTACCAAATAATGTGCTGTTAACCCCTGTAAAGTAGACGCTGCAGCAACTTCATATGATATGTCAGAGGGAATCAAAATTAACCTGTCTGCAGGTATATTCATTATTTCTGAATAAGAACCGAGATTCATACAATGCGCAACTCTATCTCCCACCTTAAAACCATTTACTTCTTTACCTACTGATTCGACCTCTCCTGATGCTTCCATTCCCAAAATATATGGTGCTTGGGATCCCGGGGCGAATGCTTGAAGATTATAGGCTCCAACACGCATATTTATATCTATAAAATTTAGTCCAATTGCATGATGTTTTAATCTAACTTCGTTATTTTTAGGTTTATTAAAACTGACATCCTCGTATTTTAGTACTTCTGGTCCGCCGGTTTCATAAATTCTTACTGCTTTACCTGTTATCTCCATGTATTTTCTCCTAAATTTATATCACTAACTCAATTAAAAAAGGTCCTTTATTTTTAAAAGCTATCTTTATTGCCCTTATAAAGGATTCACATTCATCTGCCTTCACTGCATGAATTCCCATTCCTTTTGCGATACTAACCCAATCAATATTTGGTTTATCAAGAGTCAACATATCAATAGCCTTAGGTCCGGGATTTGCAACTCCAACATTTATAAGTTCTCCTTTAAGAATTTCATAAGACCTATTCGCAAATATTAGAATAATTATATCTAACTTTTCTCTAGCCATAGTCCAAAGTGATTGGACTGTATACATTCCGCTCCCATCACCCTCCAAAAGCAAAACTTTTCTCTCCGGACACGCTACTGAAGCACCTATAGCAACTGGCATTCCATATCCTATAGAACCCCCTCTATTATTAAGCCAATCATGTGGAGGAGCTCCCGCCGTTAAAGGAAAAAAATCTCTTCCAGTCGTAACAGATTCATCTACAACTATAGTATTTTCTTCTAATAACGCACCTATAACCATGGCAATTTTATCTTTTGTTATACTTCCTGATGGCAACTCAGGTCTCTGATAATTTGCTACATAATCAGGAGGAAGATTTATCGCATCCAATTCTTGCGCGAGATCATTTAAAGCTATAAATATATCTTCATCTATTTCAGCTAAGATATGAATAGGTGTATCTTTTTTATATAGAAGACTAGGTTTATCCGGATAACCAAAAAAGGCAACTGGAGGCTTAGAACCTACCAAAACAAGCTGTCCTGCTTTTTCTAGCATCTGAATAGCTTTTTCTACAACTCCTGCTCCTGGAATACGCAACATTTTTACCCGTCCTGCCCCTCTAGATAATTTTGAATTTGCTGCCTCAGTTATAATTCCACAACCAGTTTTTTTAGCTATTCGTCCTGCTAATTCAGTACATTTTTCATTTAGTGCTGATCCTCCCAAAACTAGCGTGGAATTATTACCACTCATTAGAACTTTAGCAATTTTAATAATTATATCTTTATTAACTTTTGACCTAGGTTTAGGTTTATTGGATTGTACTATTTCACCACCAATTCCCCATGCCGTATCTGCTGGAAGAATTAATGAAGATATTTTTCCTGGTGCAGTTTTAGCAATTTCTATTGCTTTTGCTCCATCGGCAGAAACTTCTTTAGAACTCTTAGACGTTTTTACCCAATGAGACACAGGTTTAGCTATAGCTTCTATATCTGAAGTTAATGGTGATTCCAATTTAAGATGATCTAAAGTATGCTGACCTATTATATTAACTATTCCTGAATTCGCTTTTTTAGCATTATGTAAATTTGCCAAGCCATTAGCCAAACCAGGACCCAAATGAAGGAGCGTACAGGCAGGTTTATCAGTCATTCTATAATAACCGTCTGCTGCGCCTGTCACCACACCTTCAAACAATCCCAATATACACTTTATTCCCGTAATCTTATCCAAAGCAGCAACAAAATGCATCTCTGAAGTTCCAGGATTAGTAAAGCATACATCTACATTATTTTTTAATAATGTATGCACTAAAGTTTCAGCGCCATTTTTTTTCATAAAATTTCCTATAAAATTTTGAAGGAAACAGTCTAGTACAAAAAAAAAATAACCACAATATAGGTTTAGCCTATTATAGATAAATCACTTTTTTGTATTGTGATTACTGAAGACCTTGGAAGAGATTTTTTTCCTTCTGGAAAATTACTATTACCTCTTTCTCCAGGATGTTGTATCCCGACAAAAAGCGTTTTTTTATCCTTGCTCCAAGTTATACCAGTAACTTCACATTCTTTTGGACCAACCATAAATCTTTTTATTTCTCCCGTTTTAGGATTTCCTAAAAGCATTTGATTATTTCCCATACCTTTAAAGTCTCCTTTATTACTATAATTTCCATCAGTTTGTATCCAAAGATACCCATTAGAATCATAACTAAGACCATCTGGAGAATTAAAAACGTTCTTTTCATTGATATTTTTTGACCCAGCATTACTATCAGAGTGCACTAAAGGATTTCCCGCCATTACAAATAGATCCCAATTAAATTCTTTTTCCGTATGATCTCCACCCCTGGGTCTCCAACGAACTATTTGTCCATATTTATTATCTGCTCGAGGATTAGGACCATTTAATGGAGTATTATCTCCACCTGCATTTGATTTTTTTCCTCTATTTCTATTATTTGTTAAACAACAACATACTTCATTATTTATTGAGTTAACCGAAACCCACTCAGGTCTATCCATTGTAGTAGCCTGTACTGATGATGCAGCCTGTCTAGTATGTATACAATTATCTGCTAAAGAAGACATTCCAGTTGCTAATAGAGACAGTTCTAACCATTCACCAGTATTATTTTCATGGAATTTAGCCGCATAAAGTTTTCCATTTTCTAATAGATCAGATGCATTTCTGTCATCCTTGTATTTTTTGTTACTAACATACCTATAAAGATATTCTCCTCTCTCATCATCTCCCATATAAACCACTATGTGACCACTTTTTGAAACTACCAATTCAGCATTTTCATGCTTAAATCGACCTAAGGCGGTTAATTTTTTAGGGTTAGATTT
>CAZUXH010000116.1:0-3834 GCA_964624655.1 uncultured Rhodospirillaceae bacterium
GTTAAACAAGGAACTAAAGTAAATCATATAATGAGACATACAGTTGGTTTATATCACGGCCAGGCTGGATCTAAAAATTGGAAGAGATACCAAAGAAATAATATGATGACAAGAGATTCGTATTTCATAAAAGACAAACATATAAAGCCCAAATACTTGAAAATCAGCACATTTATAACCATATATATATTAACGGCGCCTGAATTGGGCCGTCAATCGAACCCAAATTAATCTGGGTATTATGAAACAGAAAGTGCCGATTATAGGACTTTCATAACTTAAGTTGCTCAAAGGAGGACAACAATGAATACTTATGATTTAACACCCTTATTTCGTCATTCTATTGGTTTTGACCATCTTGAAGATATCTTTGATAGCATGGTTAGACTAAATAGTTATTCCAACAATTATCCACCATACAATATTAGGTCAAATGGAAAGGATCAATATTCTATCGAACTTGCTGTAGCTGGATTTGAGGATAAAGAACTTTCTATTAATCTTGAAAATGGTCAAATAACTATTGAAGGAAACAAAGATAATTCAGAAGGAAACTTTATGCACCAAGGTATTGCGACACGCTCTTTTAAAAGAACATTCCAATTAGCTGAGTATGTTGAAGTAATAGGTGCTGGACTAAACAATGGATTGTTAACAGTCGCTTTAGAAAGAAAGTTACCTGAAGAACTTCGCCCTAAAAAAATAGAAATTAGTTCAGGTTCAAATTTTAAAAAATTTACTGATAAAATTTCAAAAGTTATAGAAGGTGAAAAAGCTTAATCTTTAATGACTTATTTTAAATAAGGGAGGCAGTTTATGACTGTCTCCTTTTTTATTATTTACAAGAATATCTTTTAGTATAATTTGTATTAGAAATTTAGATTAGGAAGATATTATGAATTTTTCTTTAAATGAAGAACAGCTAGCTCTTAAAGAAACCGTCAGAAAATTTGCTCAGAAAGAATTGCCAGATATAGCAAAAAAAATAGAAAGCAAAGATGAGTCGGTTGATAAAACTATTCTTAAAAAGTATGCAGACCTTGGGTTACTAGGAGTTAATCTCCCAAAAGAATACGGGGGAGGTGAAATGAGACATATAGAAGCGGTACTAGTATTAGAAGAAATTGCTAAGATTTCTATAGCAGTAGCCTTTCCAATATTTGAATCAAGCTTTGGGCCTGCATTAGCCATATCTAACTTCGCTCCAAAGGAATTGAAAAAACGAATACTGCCTCAAGTATGTTCTGGAGATATAGTTATAGCCGTATCTATGTCAGAACCTGATGCTGGCAGTGCTTTAACAGATTTAAAAACTACTGCTAATATTGAAGGAGAAAACGTATTAATTAATGGACAAAAAAGGTGGTGCTCTGGTGCTGGTCATGCAGATGGCTATTTAGTATATTGTCGCTTTTCTAAAGAAACTGGAGCTAAAGGTATAGGAGCTGTTTATATTGAAAATGGAACTGAGGGTTTTACTTTTGGGAAACCAGAACAACATATGGGATTTAGAGGTGTAGCTAGTGCTGATATGTATTTTGATAATGTAAAAATTCCTAAAGCTAATATTGTAGTTCCCGCAGGAGGTTTTAAAAAGTTAATGGAAGCATTCGATTTAGAACGTTGTGGTAATAGCACAATGAGCCTTGCTTGCGCCCAATCTTCTTATGAGTATGTCTTAGATTACATTCAAAATAGAAAGCAATTTGGAAAACCTATTATTGATTTTCAAGCTGTTCAAATGCAATTAGCCGAAATGAAAATGAAGCTAGATGCGGCTAGATTATTAATATATAGAGCTGTTGTAAATGCAGATAAGTCTCTACCTTCGATAAATGAAAGCTCTATAGCAAAATGTTTTGCCAATGAAATTACACGCGAAGTGACTGGGAAAGCCATGCAATTAATGGGAGGTTACGGATATTCCAAAGAATTTCCTATAGAGCAAAAGATGAGAGATGCTTGGGGTTGGGGAATAGCTGGAGGTTCAATAGACATTCAAAAAATTAATATTGCCTCTTCAATAGTAGGTAGAAGGTTTAATCAAAGAAAATAATTTAGGAAAAATAATGAGTATTAATAATCTTCCTCTAGAAGGAGTGCGTATTTTAGACTTAACAACAGTTGTTATGGGTCCTTACACCACCCAAGTATTAGGTGATTTGGGTGCAGATATTATAAAAGTAGAAGAACCAAGCGGAGATATGACTAGAGTAATCGGTCCATCTGTAAATGATGGGATGTCCTCCTTGTTCTTAGGAACCAATAGAAATAAAAGAAGTATTGTTTTGAATTTGAAAATAGATGCAGATAAAAATGCATTATGGAAATTAATTGATACGGCAGATATATTTGTTCATAATATCAGGCCACAAAAAATAAAAAATTTAGGTTTTGATCCCGACAAAGTTTTAAAAAGAAATCCAAAAATAATTTATGGAGGCCTCCATGGTTACAGAGAAGATGGTCCTTATGGAGGCTCCCCTGCTTATGATGATGTTATTCAAGGACAATCAGGTTTGGCAGGTGCTTTTATATCTAGGGATAATGAGCCAAATCTTGTTCCCTCCGTAGTAGCTGACAAAAGTATTGGTCTTATGGCAGGAAATGGTCTTCTTGCAGCATATATTAATAGATTAAAAACGGGAAAAGGGTCTTATATCGAAATTGCTATGTTTGAAGGAATGGTCGGTTACGTTTTGTTAGAACACCAGTATGCTAGTACTTTTAATCCTTCAATGGGCAAAGAAGGTTATCCTAGAGTATTGTCTCCTTACAGAAAACCTTATAAAACTGCTGACGGATACATATGTATGCTTGCATATACAGATAAGCAATGGATAAATTTTTGGAAAGCGATAAATAAGGAGGCTTTTATAAAAGATACCCGCTATAGTTCTGCTGCTAGTAGATCAAAAAACATTGATATTCTCTATGCAAAAGTTTCCGATATATTACAAACAAAAACTAGCAAAGAATGGCTTAAAATATTAAAGAATGCAGAAATACCTTCTGGTGCAGTAAATAGTCTTGAGGATTTAAAAAGTGATCCTCATTTAGTTAAGACCGGTTTTTTTAGAAATTACAATCATCCATCTGAAGGCTCATTAAATATTCCCGATACAGCTTTTAAAATTGATAGAAAATCCTTACCTATACGATACCCTCAGCCCAAATTAGGCGAGCACTCAGTTGAAATTCTTTCTGAGGCAGGATTTGATGAAAAAGAGATAAAAAAGATAATGAAAAAAAAATCTATCTAGTTTTCTAATTTATCTGTTTTTTCATATATATAATTTCTAGAACTAGGAATAGAACTTGTCTTCTTTGCTAATTGAATTTGAAAAACTGTCATAAATTCAGAACGAAAAGCTGATTCTGAAATTACTAAGTAATATTCCCATAATCTCCTAAAATTAATACCAAATCTATCATCAACGAAATCAGATTGAGACAAAAACCTCTTTCTCCAACTCTTTAAAGTTTTTGCATAATGCATGTGCAAAAATTCAATGTCAGTTACGATCAAATTATTTTTTTCTATAAATGGCAAAATTTCACTAAGAGATGGAATATACCCGCCTGGGAAAATATATTTTTCTAAGAAAGCATCTGTTGACCCTGGGCCTTTTACTCTTCCGATAGTATGAATTAAAGCAACCCCATCTTCCTTTAAACAAATATTAATTTTCTTAAAAAACTGATCATAACTTTTAAGCCCAACATGTTCAAACATTCCAACACTTACAATACGATCAAATGTTTCACTGACATCTCTATAGTCAGTTGCAGAATATTCAAGTAAATCATCTAAATCTGCAGTTTTTGAATTAC
>CAZUXH010000117.1:0-3771 GCA_964624655.1 uncultured Rhodospirillaceae bacterium
AAATGTATTTCATAAATTTATCTTGAACAAAAACTTATAAAAAAATCAGAGATTTTTTCATATTTTTTAGCTATTTTTCTTGCGCCAAAAAATTCTCTCTTAATTAAATTATGAAAAACATAACTTTCACTTCCAAAAATATATGTAACAATTACTTTACCATTAATTACTCGAAACTGCTCCATAATTTGGCACTCTATTTTAACCCTTTCTAACTTATGATTACCCACGGCATACACATTAGTACTAAAAAAATAAATTAAAATGATTACCGCTAAAAAGAATTTAGTTTTATGAAAAACTACAGAATTATATTGCATATTATACTCTTAAAGTTAATTGGCACTTTAATTCTATTAATAATTTAATATATTATACAAATTTTGTCTTAGAAAAGTTTATTAAATGTTTTCTTTTAATAAAATAGGCTCCGGAAAAAATCGGAGCCTTAAATGGGACTTACAGAAAATAATATATTTTTTAAAAATTTATAAAACAGAAAATTTAACCTAAAAATTTAGCATTATTTTTACGTAAATTTTTACCTTTAATATAAATTTTCAAACATTACTTTCTCTGTCTTTAATTTCTGTATTTTAGCATAAGTCATCCAACAAGATAAAAATAATGTTCCATCAATAATCTTTTTTCCCAGTTCTGAACGCGAAACTTCAACTTTAGATGGCTCTTTAATTAGAATTCCATTTGATTCCAAAAAGTTTTTCAATATAGATGACTTAATCCCAAAATTAGTATTTTCAGGTACTACACCAAACTCTTCCATTACCACTGCTAAATCTAATTTAGCAACTGCAACACCAACTACATTTCCATTCTGATCTAAAATAGGACCACCGCTATTTCCAGGCTGTAAAGATGCATCTATCTGCATATTAGAATAATTATTACCAATTCCTGATAGTGAACTAACTATTCCTTTAGTAACTTTTACGCTACTACTAATAGCTGCTCCAAAAGGATACCCTGCAACAAATATATCTTGCATCAGTTGAGCATTATCATCACTAATTGCAAAAATAGTAGGAGGAGAAAAATCAGCCTTAATAAGGGCAAGATCATTAATGATATCTTTCTCAACTATAATTGCTTCATAAACTTCTCCCTTTTGATGGACTGTTACATCATCACATCCGTCTACTACATGATTATTAGTTACAATATGTCCTGAATTAGATACGCTAAATCCTGTACCTGATGCAGCAGGGATAACCTCATTAGAATTTATAGCTTGATTTTGATCATCAGATTGTTCTACATTTTCATAATCATCGGTCATTCTTTGAAGATTATATTCGCCCTCAGCATATTTATTACCATCAATCCAACTACCATCTTTCCATAATCCTTCATGAACTCGACCATCCCTATAAAAATAGGTTCCTTCCCCATCTTTATTACCTTCTATCCATTCTCCTATGTACCTATCACCATTAGAGTAAAAATATATTCCAAGACCACTTCTATTATCTTCTTTATATTGACCTAAATATTTATCTTTACTTGGCCAAGTATGCATTCCAAAGCCACCTCCAAGCCCATTTAAAAATTCTCCTGTGTATGTTTGACCATCGGCATAGATATAAATTCCATTTCCATGCATTTGGTCATTTTTCCAATCTCCTATATACTTATCACCATCAAAGTCTCCGCTAAGCCATGTGTGGGTACCCAAGCAATTCGTCCAATGGGGAATATTTTCTCCCTGCTTAGCAGGAGAGCCAATACATTCTGGAAGAATTCCATGAATATTTTCGTTATCTCTTCCAGAAAAATCATATTCTTCTGAAGTGTATTTTCTCCCGTTAGACCAATTTCCTCCATCAAAAGTTCCCAGCCATAAACTACCATTACTAAAAATATAAATCCCAGAACCATGGTAATTTTCTTCTAAAAATTCTCCTATATATTTGTCACCATTTGATAAAGCATTTATTCCCATACCATTAATGTCATCATTTTTAAATTGCCCTGTATATTTATCACCCGAGGCGTAAAAATAATTTCCATAGCCATGCTTTGTATTATTTTTGAACTCTCCTAAATATGCATCTCCTGAGTTATAGGTAGATAAACCTTGACCATGCTTGAGATCATTTTTCCAGCTACCTTCATATTTATCCCCATTAGAAAAAGTATAAGTTCCAAAACAATTGTTCCAAAATGGAGTGTTATCTCCTTCTGTTCCAGGAGAATTTTGACAAATAGGTAATGCCCAGACTGGAGATAAGAAAAATAAAAAGAAACAAAACAGTAATATATTTAAAAAAAATTTCATAAAAAAATATTACCATTGACCATTAATTCGATCAAATAGAGAAAAATATTTTTATTTTGTCCTCCTTTTATTTTGATTAATTGCTAAAGACTTAAGAGCATTATTGGGGGAAAACTTCTACTTATGCTCTTAAGTCCTTATAGGTTAATCGTTGCAACTAACTATTTTATTTGTACTAAAGAGATATGAATTTTAAATTGATAGGATATGGAGATTTTATAAATAACAGTAATTGGTCGACACTTATTTCACACTTTTTACTTTTTCTTTTTCTGCAAATTTTAATATCTTTTCTCTAAATGCATCATCAACAGTAAAGTAGTATCCGTTTTCTTCATGTATGGAAATACCAGAGGAATGATTTTTAGAAATATGTTTTGCAAGTCTCTCAATATCTTTAATTTCGTAGTCTTGTCCGTTTCTGTCTTTTATTAAGTAAATCATCAGTATTCAGTCTTCAATCTCAATCCATTCACCATCTATGTAAATACTTATATCAGATATCTGACCATTTTCATCATAAACTATCCATTCACCTTCTCCTTCCCCGTCTTTATAATTGCCTCTCTCTCTTAATTGACCATTCTCATAATATATTAAAACTTTTCCAGTAAATAGTTCATCCGAAAATTTATCATAATATCTTCCTTCTTTGAAATTTCCCTCTACCTGTACTTGACCATTTCCATCATAAACTATCCACTCACCATCCAGTTTACCGTCTTTGTAGTTGCCTTTCTCTCTTAACTGACCACTCTTAAAAAACTCTAAATATTCACCCTCTCGTTTATCTTCTTTGTAATAGCCTTTTTCCATTAACCGACCATTTTTATGATACGCCCAATATTCTCCTTCATATTTACCATTTTTGTAATTTAATCTTCCCCACAACTCTCCAGTCCTTCTATGAATTATCCAATAGCCTTCAAATTTCCCGTTTCTTATCTTTCCTTGTACTCTACCAACAATAGTTCCATTTAAAATAGGTTCTTCCGTTAACTGCTTGTAATACATTCTCTCAGAATCACTAAAGATCAATTCATCTCTATTATAAATATCTTCGCTCCAAATTACTGAAGTAAATAAAAGGCAGAATATGATGAGTAAATATTTCATACTTATATTTTAACACCTTAAGACTGATCGATCAAATTTCAATAAATGTTAAAATAAATAATGACGATTCTTAAGAAATGCACACTTATTGTACACTTCGTTTACCTAAAAGGTTTGCAAATATGTTAATTTCATTGTTTTTTTTAATTGGTTAAAATGCATCGACTTTGCAGAGCTTTCTTGTTGGGGCTGGCTCAAGTCCATCGTATATGAAGATTTCAGACCCTTTTTAAACGTGTTAATATGGGAGAAAGAGTGGTGCCCAGGGGAGGAATTAAAGAATATATTTTATATACTGCTATAACCATTGTAAAACATAGGATTTTTAAATTTAACTAAAACAGTTTTGTACACCCATT
>CAZUXH010000118.1:0-3760 GCA_964624655.1 uncultured Rhodospirillaceae bacterium
AATCTACGTTTTAATGCTAAAAACTTAGAAAAAATATAAGTTTTAATATTTTTCATTTATTTAATCTCAAAAATAAATAATATATTAATTTTACATTTGTTTTTATAATTATAACAATTAAATTCTCTTAAATGGAAAGTAAGTAAAAATAATGATTGATATACTAGAAAAGTATGCAGAAAATTTAAAAACTATTTTTGATGTAGAGCAAGAAATGGGACAGTATCAATATTTAATTGATTTAGGTAAAAATACGCCGGATTTTTCAAATGAAAACAGAAGTGAAAAAAATAAAATGTACGGTTGCATGGCACAGGTTTGGGTGATGGTAGATATAAAAAATAATAAATTTTATTATAAAGGAGACAGTGATGCTGCAATAGTTAAAGGATTGGTATCTATAATTACTGAAGCAATGAGTGGACATACACTTGAAGAGATTAATAAAATTAAACATAATATAGTAGATAAACTAGGGTTGGGGCCAGGCTTAACGCTTAGGAGGCAAGTAGGAATGATGGCAATGATAGATCATATTAAAAAAATTTCTCAAACTGTTTAATGAGTAATTTTGATGATTAATTTAAGATCAGATAATGAATCTAAAGTTTTTCCAGAAATTATAGAATATCTGAATGAAATTAATGAATTTAAATCAAAAGCTTATGGTGAAGATGAAATTACTATAAAAGCTAAAAAATTATTAAACGAATTTTTTGAAAAAAAAGTTGATGTTTTTTTTCTTTCAACTGGTACAGCAACTAATGCTATATCACTTTCTAGCTTGAGTCCTTCTTTTGGAGGCATTTTAAGCTCTGATATTGCTCACATAAATTTAGATGAATGTGGTGCTCCAGAGTTTTTTAGTGGTGGAGCAAAACTTTTACCTATTAAAACAGAAGATGGTTTAATCTCACCTGTTAGCTTAGATAAAAAATTAAGCAAGATGGGGTATCACGGAATACATGAAATACTACCTAGTACACTGAGTATAACTCAAATTTCAGAATTAGGGACTGCATATTCTCTCGATCAAATTAAAGATATTTCAAAAATATCTCATAAAAATAATTTAAAAATTCATATGGATGGAGCAAGATTTGCGAATGCATGTGCTCACTTAAATTGCTCTCCCGCCGAAACAACATGGAAAAGCGGAATAGATATTTTGAGTTTGGGGGCAACAAAAAATGGTGCTATGTCTTGTGAATTAGTAATAGTATTTAACAGAGAATTGTCATTAAATATAGACCGCAGACAAAAAAGAGCGGGACATTTATTATCAAAACAAAAGTTCATAGCAGCTCAAATTATTAAATGGATCGAGAAAAATAGGTGGCTTAAAGCAGCAAAAAAAGCAAATAAAAACACTAAAGATATAGCAAAAATATTAAAAAAAACAAAAGTTAATATTCTTCATCCTATCCAAGGGAATATGATATTCATTGAAATTGAGAAAAAACTAGAAAATAAATTAAAAAAATATATCGAGTTTTATAATTGGCCTGCAAATAAGAATACAATTAGACTAGTAATTCCGTGGAATATTGAAAATAAAGATGTAAATTTTATAAAAAATACATTCCCAAACTTAGTATAATTTCTTAATCTAAACTAAATGGAAAATATTACCGAAATTTTTTCATTGGTATAATGAATTTTACTGTTTCATTATACTTTTTTTAATTCAAGGGGGAGATCTTAAATGTTAAGATTAACACTAATATTTAGTATTTTATTTTTTACTAGTATTTTTGGTGCAAATGCTCAAAATGCAGTAACTGATAGAATGCTTTTAGAAGCCCAGGAAGATCCTAACAATTGGCTTATGGCACCTGGCAATTACACTGCAAACAGATTTAGTAAATTAGGACAAATAAATACTAATAATGTTTCTAAACTAGTTCCTAATTGGATATTTTCACTTGGTACGCTTGACGCGCAAAACACTACTCCAGTAGTACATAATGGAGTAATGTTCGTTACAGCTTCTCATGGGAAAACCTATGCTCTTAATGGAGAAAATGGTCAAGAAATATGGCGATACAGTCACCAACTTCCTGAAGGGGTAGCTGGTGTTATGTGCTGTGATATAGGAAATAGAGGCGTGGCCCTTTATGGTGATAAAGTATTTGTTGCTACTCCTGATTCTCATGTGGTTGCACTTGATAGAAATGACGGCTCTGTCAAATGGGACGTAACGGTTGGAGACTTGGAAAAAGCTTACACTATGACGGTTGCACCATTAATAGTAAAAGGAAATGTTATTACCGGTATGTCAGGCGCTGAATATCCTACTAGATTATGGATAGATGCTTTAGACGCTGAAACAGGTGAACAAGCTTGGAGAACATACACTATACCTGGACCAGGTGAACCTGGCCATGAAACTTGGGGTTCTGCAAGAGCTGCACTTTATGGTGGTTCTTCTGCATGGATTACAGGTTCATATGACCCTGAGCTTGATTTAATATATTGGGGAGTGGGAAATCCTAACCCTGACTGGGATGGAACAGTTAGACCTGGAGATAATCTCTACTCAAACTCAACTTTAGCTCTTAATCCAGATACTGGTGCTATTGAATTTTATTTCCAATACACACCAGCTGATGTTTGGGACTATGATGGAAACAATGAACCCATTTTAGTTGATTACGGAAATGAAAAAGTATGGCTTCATGGTGACCGTAACGGTTATCTATATAAAATAGATAGGACTAATGGCCGATTCCTATACGGAAAAGAAATATCCATTGTAAATTGGAACAAAGGTTTCGACATAAATGGTCGTCCTATATGGAATATGGATAAAGTTCCTACTTATGATTATGAAGCAAAAAATATCTGCCCTGCTTCAGAAGGTGGTAAATGGTGGAATCCCATGACAGTAAACCCAGAAACTGGATGGGTTTTTGTTCCTAGTAGAGAAATTTGTGTTGATATACAAAGTGCTCCTCTTGGAGCTGGTTTAAATCCTGATGAAATTACAGAAGGTAAACCATACTGGGGTATTGGTACAATTGGCTGGAATACTGGATACGGACAACTAGTTGCTTTTGATGGTAGAACAGGCGAAAAGATGTGGGTTGTAAAAGATCGATCTCCTTTCACAAGTGGTTTGCTATCCACAAAAGGTGGCCTACTATTTGCAGGCACTCCTGAAGGCGAATTTAGAGCTTATCATCAAGAAACTGGTGAAGAACTTTGGTCTTTCCAAACTGGCTCTGGAATTTTTGGAAGCCCATCTACTTATACTATAGATGGAGAACAATTTGTTGCCGTTCCTTCTGGTTTCGGAGGTTGGACAGGTTGGGCTCACTTTGGCGAAGGTGGAGCACCTTGGCTAAAAGATAGCAGAAAAGGCGGAATTATTATTGGATTCGGACTTCAATAATGTTTCAAATAATACTACCTGAGAGAAAAATTTTCTCTCAGGTAGTATTTACACTTAAAAAGATAAAATAAATATGCATAATCTCTTTAAAACTATTCTTTTATTGTCAGTAATATTATTTACCTACCTAGCATATGCAGGTATAGACGATCAAATTGCTCAGAATCAAACAGAAATTACAAAAAATCCTTTGCAAATGAATGAAGAAAATATTAAAGCTGGAAAAAAATTATGGAGAAAAGGTGGTTGCTATAGTTGTCACGGAGGGCAGGCTGAAGGCGGAGTGGGCCCTAATTTACAAGACGACACATGGGTATATAAACCAACAGATAGTATGCTTTTTAAAACTATTGCTAAAGGTAGGCC
>CAZUXH010000119.1:0-3727 GCA_964624655.1 uncultured Rhodospirillaceae bacterium
ATGAAAAAATGATTGAATGGCGAAGAGACATTCATAGCCATCCTGAACTAGCATACCAAGAAAAAAGAACAGCAAAAAAAGTCGTAGAATTACTAAAGGAATTTGGGGTTGATGAAATCCATGAAGGCATAGGAGGAACAGGTGTAGTAGGAGTAATTAAAAATGGAAAAGGACCAAAAATAGGACTTAGAGCAGACATGGATGCTCTTCCAATTACGGAAACAAATCAATGTGGACATGTGTCCACCAATAAAGGCGTAATGCATGCCTGCGGTCATGATGGCCATACTACAATGTTACTTGGTGCTGCTCGATATTTATCTGAGACTAGAAATTTCAAGGGGGAAGTAATACTAATTTTTCAACCAGCAGAGGAAGGATTTGCTGGTGCAAAAGCTATGATAGAAGACGGCTTATTTAAAAAGTTCCCAGTAAAATCTATTTATGGAATGCATAACGTGCCAGGAGTAAAATCAGGCCACTTAGATGTGGGCCCAGGCCCAAGGATGGCTGCCGCAGACAATTTTGAAATTAAAATTAATGGAAAAGGAGCACATGGTGCCATGCCGGATCAATCTATAGACCCTATCGTTTGTGGTTCTGCAGTAGTTCAAGCTCTTCAATCTTTAGTTTCCCGAAATTCTGATCCTCGAAAAACATTAGTTGTGTCAGTTACTCAATTTAATTCTGGTCACGCTAATAACGTAATTCCAGATTTTGCTCAATTAGCTGGGACCATTAGGTATTTTGATAAAGAGACGGGTCAATTTATTCGTAGTAAATTTCCTAAAATAGTTAATGATATTTGTGAAGCGTTTGGAGCCAATGCCGAAATAAACTACAAGGAAGGCTACCCTCCAACAATCAATGAAAACTCTTCAGCAAAATTTGCGTTAGAGGTTGCAAAAGATGTGGCGTGAGAAAATGCTTCTGAAAATCAAGTGCCAATGATGGGATCTGAAGATTTTTCTTATTTCTTGCAAGAAAAACCGGGGGCTTATGCATGGATTGGAAATGGAAATTCTGCATCTTTACATAACCCATCTTATGATTTTAATGATGACGTGCTCCCAATTGGAGCTTCGTTTTTATCTAGAATTGCTGAAAAAGCTCTCAACAATAACTAATTATATTAGATTTAAGGAGACATAAAAATGCTGGATCACTTTTCTATTCCTAAAAAAGCATTTAATGGTTCTGTTTTAGTAACAGGGGCCGGAGGCTGCATTGGCGCATGGACTATTGCGATGCTTCTGAAGTCAGAAATAGAAGTAATTGCATTTGATCTAACAGACAACAAAAAAAGACCTGAACTAATTATTGATAATAAAAGCTTATCACAAGTGCCTTGGATCAAAGGGGATATATCTGATACCGAAAAAGTACTTTCTGTTATATCAAAGTACAAACCTGAGTCTATTATTCATCTTGCAGCTCTTCAAGTTCCCTTTTGTGCTGCGGACCCAACTGCAGGTGCAAAAGTGAATGTAGTAGGAACTGTAAATATACTTGAGGCAGCAAAACAAAATAATATAAAAAGAGTTACTCATGCGAGTTCTATGGCTGCTCATTCTTTTCTTCCTGGCTCTGATTCTTTAAAAACACTGTACGGGGCATATAAAATGTGCGATGAACAAATATCAGAAGTGTATTGGCAAGATCATAAAACTCCTAGTGTCTGCCTTAGACCTGCAATAGTTAATGGTGTTGGAAGAGACCAAGGAATGACATCAAAACAAACTGTTGCAATGTTAGCAGCAGCATTGGGAGAGCCTTATGATATACCTTATACTGGCAATGTTTCTCACCTCTCCGCTGCAGAAGTAGCTTCAGCTTTTATTCATTGTGTATCATATGATGGCGATGGTGCTTTTGTATTTGATATTTTTGGAGAAAGCGTAAATATTGACGATACAATAGAAATGATAACTAAAATTAAACCTAATGCACAAATAACTTCTTCAGGTTCTGCAATGCCTTTTCCAAGTAAATTATCAGATAGTCCTTTAAGAGAGCATCTTAAAAAAAGAATTGGTGACTATGGGAATATAGATACTATGACAATGATATCCGAAACTATTAAAGCTTTTGATATTTTAATTAATTCAGGACAAATAGATAAAAGTTACCTTAAATAGGAAAAAATTATGAGCTGGGAAAAAGAAGTTAAAGAGTTAAAAAACAGAATAAGTCTTTCAAAAAAAATGGGAGGAAAAGAAAAAATAAAAAGACAGCATGATGCTGGAAGAACAACTGTTAGAGAAAGAATTACTGCACTTGTAGATAAGGAAACTTTTAGAGAAATAGGAGGAATAGCAGGAAGAAGTCAATATGATAAAGATGGAAATTTAATTGATTTTTTACCAGCAAATTCAGTAATTGGGCAAGCAAAACTCGACTCTAGGCCAGTCGTAATATATGGAGATGACTTTACTGTAAGAGGCGGTGCAGCTGATGCTGCAATTCATGAAAAAATGGTGGTAGCTGAACGCTTTGCGAATGAATATAGAATGCCACTTGTAAGATTAATAGAAGGCACAGGAGGAGGAGGCTCAGTAAAATCTCTTGAAAGTGATGGTTATACTTATGTGCCTGCCAATCCTGGATGGGATTGGGTGGTCAAAAACATGGCTACAGTTCCAGTCGTTTCCGTAGGCTGTGGCCCAGTAGCTGGATTGGGTGCTGCTCGTCTTGTAAGTAGTCATTACTCAATAATAATAAAAAACATTAGTCAAGTCTTTGTAGCAGGACCTCCCGTCGTAAACAGACTAGGTGAAACGGTAACCAAAGAATCTTTGGGGGGTAGTGATATTCATGGAAAAAATGGCGCAGTTGATGATGTAGCAAAAAATGAGGAAGAAGCACTAACAATGGTTAAAAAATTTTTAAGCTATTTGCCTTCATCTACTTATGAAACTCCTAAAAAGATTGATAACAAAGACCCTATACACAGATCAGATGACTGGCTTATAAAAGCAATTCCAAAAGATAGAAGGCAAAGTTACGAGATTAGACCAATCATTAAAAGCCTTACTGATAAAAATAGCTTTTTTGAAATAGGAAAAAAATGGGGAACATCATCTGTTTCAGGACTTGCAAGACTAGACGGTTACCCTATAGTGGTATTAGCTAACGATCCTCAAGTCTATGGGGGAGGATGGACGGCTGATGCTTCTTTAAAAATTATCAGAATAGTTGAATTAGCAGAAACTTTTAACTTACCAATATTACACTTAGTAGATAATCCCGGATTTCTTGTAGGGACTCATGCTGAAAGACAAGCAACTATAAGACATGGAGCGAGGGCTTTAGCAGCAATATATCAACTATCTACTCCTGTATGTTCAATAATCTTAAGACGAGCATTTGGCGTAGCAGGAGCAGCGCATACTAATCATACTCATCACAAACATCGCTATGCTTGGCCTTCAGGAGATTGGGGCTCTCTCCCTGTTGAAGGTGGAATAGAAGCAGCATACAGATCAGATTTAGAAAAATCTGAAAATCCTGAAAAACTTTTGAAAGATATTGAAAAAAAATTAAACCATGTTAGGTCACCCTTTAGATCAGCAGAGAAATTTTCAATCGAAAATATTATAGATCCGAGGGACAGCAGAAAAATAGTATGTGAATGGGTACAGTTAGCTTCAAAAGTAATAACTCCGGGTCCTAAAAGTTTTGGTATGAGACCTTAAAAAAACAGTCTAAATGCGTTTCATAAATTTAT
>CAZUXH010000120.1:0-3638 GCA_964624655.1 uncultured Rhodospirillaceae bacterium
AAAGGTAATCAGACTGCTATAATTTGGGAAGGAGATGATCCCAATGAACAAAAACATATTTCTTATCATGAACTTTATAAAGAAGTATGTCTTATGGCAAACGTTTTAAAATCTAAAGGTGTAAAAAAAGGAGATAGAATTACAATTTATATGCCTATGATTCCCGAAGCAACTTTCGCAATGCTTGCTTGCGCTCGAATAGGAGCTATTCATTCTGTTGTATTTGGTGGATTTTCTCCTGATAGTCTTGCTGATAGAATTATCGATTGTGATTCCCATTTTGTTATTACCGCAAATGAAGGATTAAGAGGCGGAAGAATTGTCCCTCTTAAAAATAATGTAGATAAGGCTCTTGAAAGATGCCCCAATGTAAAAAATGTCTTAGTAGTTTCACGAACATCTAATGAAGTTAACATGGACAATAAAAGAGACTTTTACTGGCATAGGGAAAAACTATTACATTCAGAAGAATGTGACCCTGAAACTATGCAGGCAGAAGACCCATTATTTATTCTTTATACTTCAGGATCAACTGGAAAACCTAAAGGCGTACTTCACACTTCTGGTGGATACTTAGTATATGCATCCATGACTCATAAATATATTTTTGACTATAAAAATAAAGATATTTATTGGTGTACAGCAGATGTTGGCTGGGTAACTGGGCATTCTTATATTGTCTATGGACCATTAGCCAATGGTGCTACTACACTAATGTTTGAAGGAGTTCCAAATTATCCTAATTCTTCTAGATTTTGGGAAATAGTAGATAAACACAAAGTAAATATTTTTTACACTGCTCCTACAGCAATTAGAGCTCTTATGAAAGAAGGAGATGCGCCAGTCAAAAAAACAAGTAGAAAATCTCTGCGACTATTAGGCACTGTGGGAGAACCAATAAACCCAGAAGCTTGGAATTGGTATTATGATATTATAGGATCAAGTAATTGCCCTATAGTTGATACTTGGTGGCAAACTGAAACAGGAGGAATACTAATAAGCCCTTTACCTGGAGCTACTAATCTTAAACCTGGTTCAGCAACAAGGCCATTTTTTGGAATAAAACCAGCACTAGTTGACGGTGACGGGAAAAAAGTAGATGGTGTCGCTGAAGGAAATCTAGTCATAGAAGATTCTTGGCCGGGACAAATGAGAACCGTTTACGGAGATCATAAAAGATTTGCTGAAACGTATTTTTCAACATTTAACAATCTTTATTTTACTGGTGATGGAGCTAGAAGAGATGAAGATGGATACTGGTGGATTACAGGAAGAGTAGATGATGTGATAAATGTCAGTGGCCATAGAATGGGTACCGCAGAAGTTGAAAGTGCACTAGTAGCTCATCAAAGTGTGGCTGAATCTGCAGTAGTCGGGTATCCTCATGAAATTAAAGGTCAAGGGATCTATGCCTATGTAACTTTATCTGACGGAAACAATCCTTCTGAAGATTTAAAAAAAGAATTATTGAACTGGGTTAGAAAAGAGATAGGTCCTATTGCTACCCCAGATCTAATACAGTGGTCACCCAATCTTCCAAAAACTAGGTCTGGAAAAATAATGAGACGCATTTTGAGAAAAATAGCTGCTAATGAACATGATCAGCTGGGAGATACCTCAACATTAGCTGACCCAAATGTAGTTAAAGACTTAGTAAATAATAGAATCAATAAATAATATATAAATCATTTAAAACTTTAAGTTTTTTTATTTTTCTTTTTTAAAATGTAAAAGATGTAATATGAAAAAGTCTGTGCATAAAGATAGGTTTGAGACAACTTTAATTCTTAAAAATATTATAGATGGAAGAGATTTAGAAATAGAAGATACGAACTCTGCTTTTCAAAAATCTCTTTTAGGGATCACGCTAAGAAGACTAGGAGAAATAGAATTTTATATAAATAAATATTTAAAAAAACCCATAAAAAAAAATAACACCTTATTAAAGTCAAATATTTTTATTGCTGTTTCTCAAATTTTATTTATGCGAATTCCAAGTTATGCTGCAGTAAATGAAGCAGTAAGAATTGCTAAAATACTTAATCCAAATCACGTAGCGTTCACAAACGCTTTATTAAGAAAAATAGCATCTGATAGCAAAAAGAAAAAAATAAAAAAAATAAATCCCATTTGCAATATTCCTAAAATGTTTACAAATAGCTGGGGAAACTTTTTAGATAAAGAAGAAATACAAAAAATATCTGAACAACTTATTATTATTCCTCCTGCCTTAGACTTAGTAATAAAAGACTCTACTAAAATAGAAGCTTTAAATAAATATCTTCAGGGTTCAATCCTCGGAGAAAAGTGTATTAGAATAAAAAACCCTAAAGGAAATATTAAAAATTATTTTGGATACAAAGAAGGAGAATGGTGGATTCAAGATTTGGCAGCTCAAATACCATGTAATATTCTCATAAATTCGAAAAAGAACTTTTCCTCTATAATAGATCTATGTGCTGCTCCAGGAGGGAAAACAGCACAATTGTTAAGTGAAGGTATAAAAGTAATATCAGTAGAAAAAAGTAAAAAAAGAATCCAAATTCTTCATGAAAACCTTGCTAGACTTAAATTAAAAGCAGATATAATTAACAGGGACGCAAATATTTGGATACCCAAAAAGTTAGCTGATGCAGTTATTTTAGATGCCCCATGCTCAGCAACCGGCACTCTAAGAAAAAACCCAGATATACTATGGAAACTATCTAAAAACCCGGCAAGTTATAAAGAAAAAATGAGAAAATTAAATAATCTTCAGACAAAACTTTTAAACTCAGCATCAAAAATGATAAATAAAAACGGTATTTTAATATACTCTGTATGCTCTTTAGAGCCAGAAGAAGGAGAGAATCGAATTAAAGACTTTTTACTAAAAAATAAAGATTTCAAAATCATTCCCATAAAAACTAATGATATTTATATCTCTTCTCAATCCATCACTAAAGAAGGTTTTGTAAAAACATATCCGTTTATGTATTCAAATAAAGGTGGCATGGATGGTTTTTTTGTAGCAAAATTGGAGAAAAAAAATTAAGAATATTTATATTAATCTATTTAAATTAACTTAAAGTATAAAAATAATGGTTTTGATAGCACCTTCAATTTTATCAGCAGATTTTTCTAAGTTAGGAGAAGAAATTAAAGCTATTGATAAAGCTGGAGCTGACTGGGTCCACATAGATATAATGGATGGGCACTTTGTTCCAAATTTAACAATCGGGCCAAAAGTGATTTCTGATATTAGAAAGCTATCTAAAAAAACCTTTGATGTACATTTAATGATAAATCCATGTTTAAATTGGATTGAATCTTTTGCAAAGTCAGGGGCCGACATTATAACTATACATGCTGAATCAGATGACAATACAATTGATGTCTTAAAAAAAATAAAAGCATTAGGCAAGAAGGCTGGTATATCTATCAAACCTAATACTCCTGAAGATACACTAGAACCCTTTTTAGAGCACTGTGATCTAGTACTAGTAATGACAGTTGAACCTGGATTTGGCGGTCAAAAGTTTATGACAAATCAACTTAAAAAAATTCAGAACATCAGATCAATGATTAATAATACAAGTCGAAAAATATATCTAGAAGTAGATGGAGGAATAAACCAGGAAACTTCTATTCTAGCTGTA
>CAZUXH010000121.1:0-3579 GCA_964624655.1 uncultured Rhodospirillaceae bacterium
TGAGATTCAAAAAAATATTTTAGCAAAAATGGTATTAGAGTTATAAAATTAAAATTTTCTTAAAAGAAACTTAATTAAGAGTTACCCTTACATAACCATCACTTGACTTGACTATATTAACTTTACTCCCATCCAGAATAATATCAGATTCATCTGCTATAGCCTGCACAATAACAACTGTGTCACCATCATCTGTTTTAATAGTGTATTCTATACCGTCACTATTATTTCTCATTTCTTCAATTGCTGTACCAGCCATGGCCCCTACAATGACCGAAATTATAATAGCGGCTTCTTCAAGTTCATTATCTCCTCCCGTGAGTCCATAGGTTGTCGCACCTGCCAAAGTGCCTCCGATTGCAGCACCCCAATATTGAGTATCTTTTTTAAGACCACTAATTAATATTTTCCTTGATGCTAAAACGGTTCCAGGAGTAGTAGGCATTACTATGCCTACTTCATCAGGATTATAAACTGAAGATTTTTTATCGACACAACTAATTAATAAAAGAAGCATGCCTATAAATAATAATAAATAATTATTCTTAAAGCTAAACATGACCTAATTATATATCTAAATATAGATAATAATCAATTTAAATGCTTGATATAATTCTTTAAATTTCTTCCAATCCAGACTATATTCTGTGGTGCTAAAATGATAAAAATTTTAAAATAAATATGTTAACTAATACCCTTATAAATTACTTTAAAGAAGGTAATCCTGATGCCCTACAAATTATATTATTGGCCAATGATACAAGGACGTGGAGAAGTTATTCGTCTTTCCTTTGAAGAAGCTGGAGTAGAATATATTGATGTAGCTAGAAATAACCAAGGGCAAGAAGATAATCAAAATGCAATAATTGACATTCTTCAAAATACTAATCTTATGAGTCCACCCTTTGCTCCGCCTTTCTTAATAGATGGAGATATAATGATCGGTCAAGCTGCAGCGATTTTACAGTATATTGCACCTAAAATTGGACTTATTGGAGAGAGTCATAAAGAGCAAACATTTGCTCACCAAATTCAGCTAACAGTAAGTGATTTATTAACGGAAGTTCATGACACGCATCATCCTATAGCAAGTGAGATATACTATGAAGACCAGATTGAAGAATCAAAAAAACGATCAGCCAATTTCATAAAGCTACGTATCCCTAAATATTTAGATTATTTTGAAAAAATTATAGCTAATAATAAATCAAATTCTGGCTGGTTAATTGGTAATTCATTAACTTATCCTGACTTATCATTATTTCAGATTGTCGAAGGCCTTAATTATGCATTTCCTAAAGCTTTTAACAATGTCGCAGACAACTACACTAACACTCTAAATCTTAGAGATGCAGTTGCAGCCAGACCAAATATCGCAGCTTATCTTAAGTCTGACCGTCGTATAAAATTTAACACTATGGGTGTATTTAGGTATTATCCTGAATTAGATGCATGAACTCTTAGAATTAAAGGAAATTCATATGAATACTAATATTAAGCAAAAAGAATATTGGTCAGGACCTGCTGGAAAAGTATGGGTAGAGGGTAAGGTTGAAAAAGATAATATGCTTTTACCTTTAGGAAATGCAGCATTAAATAGATCTAATATTTCTGATGGGATGACAGCTTTGGAGGTAGGTTGTGGAACAGGATATGTTATGGCACAACTCAGCTCTAAAGTTGGCGAATTTGTGAAAGTGTATGGTGTAGATATATCACAGACTATGATAAATGAAGCGGAAAACTATTTAAAACATTTAGGAATTATGAATACTGAGTGTAAAGTTTTAGATGTTGAAAATGATCCGTTAGATGAATCTTTTTACGATTCAGTTTTTTCACGGTTTGGCGTTATGTTTTTTAGTAATCCTATAAAGGCTTTCAATAATATAAATAAATCCTTAAAAAAAAATGCATATATAACTTTTATTTGTTGGCAAGAACAAAAACTTAATCCTTGGAATGGTATCCCTTTAGATATAGTAAAAAAGTATATTGAACTTCCCATCTTAAATGAAAGAGCTCCAAGTCCATTTGCTTTTGCAAGTAAAGACTATACCTATAACATCTTAAGAGATACTCACTTTAAAAAAATTGAAATTAATAGTCATGACGAGAACATAGAATTATATAAAGATTTAAATTTAAAAGATGCAATAAAAGAATATCTTTATAAAACACCTATATTTACTAAGCAATTTCTTGCCATGTCAGATAAAAATAAAAGTAAATTATTTGAAGATCTTCAATTAAAATTGAAAAAATATTATAATAAAAAAGTATTAAAATTTCCTTCTAAAACATGGATAATTAGCGCTCAAAAGTAATTTTTTATTAGGTTTCCATTATATCTAGATTATAATTACTTATAAAAGGAAATTAAATGATCTATCTTGATTGTCCATTTGAAGAAAAAGATGAATGCAAAAGTTTAGGAGGCAGATGGGATAATGATGCTAAAAAATGGTATATTCCTGATGGAATTGATCATTCTCCTTTCAGCAAATGGATCCCAGAAAGTAACGAAGAACTTCTAAAGAAGCATGAAGAGTCAAAGGATATAATCACTCTTTCTCCTTCCTCCTTAGATTATCAACCTAAATGTCCTCGCTGTTTTTATCTAGATAAGGTATACAATATAAAAACCAAGAACTTCCCTCCTCCGGTGTTTTCTAGATTCGATGTTTTACAAAAAGAATTTTTTCTCAACAAAAATACAAGTGATTTAACTTCACAACTTCCTAGTGGAAAATTCTTTCTTGAAGGAGAACTTCCTGGAAAAATTTTATCTGATACCCTTAAAGATGAAAAAGGAAGAAAATTTAAACTAGGAGGTATTCCTGACCTAGTGATAAAATTTGACAATGGTGAATTTGTTATAATAGATTTTAAAACCACCAAATTTTCGCCTGACAAGTGTGACTCTTATAAATATCAACTGGAAGCATACGCACAGATTTTTGAAAATCCCGGAAAAACACAAACTAAAGAAACTCCATTGCTAACACCAATTTCCCATTTAGGCATTCTTCAATTTGATCCTAATAAAATTATTACCAGTGACGATTTTGGCTGTAATATGATAATGAAAATGGACTATTCACCTTTAGAAAAAAGAGATCCTGATGAATTTTATAAAAGAATATCTAATATATTAGACATACTACATAGTAAAAGTATTCCTGAACTTAGTGAGGATTGTGGTGATTGTAATTTTTTTATAAAACAGACATCCATTCCTAGTACTTAATTGCTTCTATTAAAAAATTATATTATCGATTGCTAACTACTTTCTTCATATTTTTATCATCATCTTTTCCCAATAGTTTATGACAAATTTTAACGGATTTATCGATAACTTCTGCCATCCCGTTGGTAGGCCAGGTATTAATCCGCACATCAAAATAATCATTAGCAGGAAAAATATCATTATGGTCTAATGTTACTTTTACAGAGACAGTATTTTCTAAATTTCTTGTAAGCTCACTTATTTTATACCAGCCAAGATCCACCCAAATTAAAAAAGAATTTCCAATTAATTTTGTTGAAAACAAATAGTTTACTTTAATAGGGCTTACT
>CAZUXH010000122.1:0-1471 GCA_964624655.1 uncultured Rhodospirillaceae bacterium
GTAGCTAATTTAGCAACCTCTGCTTTTTCAGTTTTTGTTATTTTACTCAATTTCTTTTTCAAAACTTCAATTTCATCATTTATTGAAGTTATTTTAGATGATACATCTTTAAATAATGGGTTATCACTACTTGAATTTGTAAAATATTCTAAATTATTTTCAAACTGATTTGATTCATTTTGCAGTTCGGATATCTTCCTTTTTAGAGTTTGCTTCTCTTTATCTTTCTTAATAGTTGTTCTCTCTTGATTGCTGATTTTAGATTTAGACTTTAGCTTATTAAAAAAGTCATTACATAACGGTCTAAATTCATTCCATAGTGAACTTGAAATTTTTTTAGGAATATAGCCAACTTTTTTCCATTCATTTTGTATCTCAATGACTCTTTTTGAGTTTTGAGTATAATTTTCTTGTTTCAGAATCTTATTTACCTCTTCTATTAGATTTTTCTTTATATCTATATTCTTCTTGAGCTCAATCTTTTGATTTTTATAGAAACTGTTCTTCTTATTATTAAACTCTTTTGTAATTATCCTAAAATCATTCCAAAAGACTCTATTCTTTTTCTTTGGAATGTTTCTGATTTTTTGAAAATCATCTTTAAGCTTATTAAATAGCTGAATCCTATTTTGCCATTCATTATGAGAATTTGGAACATTTTCTGAAGATTCTCTCATTTTTAGTAATACTTTTTCTTTTTCTGATGAATTTTCATTTTGAATACTACTAATTTCTTTCTGAAGCTTTTGTCGCTTAGCATGAATCTTATTAGATGCTTTTTGAAATCTTGTCCACAATTCTTCTCTAAACTCTTTCGATACAGGACCTAATTCATTCTTCCATAACTTATGTAATGCATTAAGATCTCTGGAGGCTTGCATTGTATTTTCAACTTTGTCTAATGCTTCGGCCTTCTTTATGATTTTGATTTTTTCATCATAGTTATGTTTGAAATCGAGTTCTCTTAGTTCTCTATTAAGGTGTAAAAAATCATAAAATTTCTTTACATTATGTCTATATGTCTCCCAAATATTATTTCTTTCAGTAATAGGTACTTGACCTATATTATGCCACTCCTCTTTGAATTTTTTAAATGTTTGATATAGATTATTTGGTTGCTTTTCAGCATTAAGTAAATCCTTAATTTTCTCAATTAGTTCTAGTCTTTTCTCAAGATTTTGTTTTTGAATAGTTCCAATTTCAGAATAATATTTTCTTTTTATTGATGAAAAAGTTTTTAATGATTTTTGGAATAAAATTTTACTATCTGATTTATATATGAATTTCTCATCACCTTTTTTGTTTTTATCAAACTTCTTCTTTTCCTTATCAAATTCATCTTTAAGTGCTAATTCAATTTTCTTCTTAATTTCTTCAATAATTTTTTTCTCTGATAACCAATCGTCAGAGTCTACTTTTGTATTAAAAAGAGTTACTAAGTCTTTTAGTTTTATATTTTTATCAATTTTAG
>CAZUXH010000122.1:1571-3560 GCA_964624655.1 uncultured Rhodospirillaceae bacterium
AGTTTATTTTTCGAGTCTTTCATTAAATTAAATTGAGTAGTTTATTATCTAAAATTAACAAAAAAAATTGTCAATTAGATTTAGACCATAATTCCCATGATTTTTCTGCTTGGTATTTAAGCATTTTTAGCCCATTGATCACTCTAGCACCTTTTTCTATACCTTTTTTCATAAAAATAGTCTCTACAGGATTGTATACTAGATCATATAGTATATGATTATTATTTATTAAGTTATAAGGTATATCTGGAAATTCTTCAATATTTGGATATGTTCCTAGGGGAGTTGAATTTATTATCAATAAATTTTGATTGAACATATTAGAGTCTAAATCTTTATAAAGTATATTATTATTTTTCTTACTTCTTGAGACAAGGTTATATTTTATATTTCTTTTAGATAGAACATGTCTAATAGCCTTTGATGCACCTCCGGTTCCAAGAACTAAAGCATGCTTTATATTTTCTATTTTAATTTCAGATAAAGTCTTATCAAATCCATGAAAATCAGTATTATATCCAATTTTTTTTGAGTTTTCAAAACATATAGTATTAACTGAGCCTATTTCTTTTGCAATTGGAGATAATTCATCTATGTATGGGATTATTTTTTCCTTATATGGAATAGTAACATTAAGGCCACTTAACAAATTATTTCTAAATACATCTTCTATTAGATCTATTCTATCTAGGTCAAAGTTTAAATAATCACAACCAAAGATTCTTTCTCTTTTAAACTTATCTAAAAAGTATCCTTTTGAAAAAGAATAGTTTATATTCTTTCCTACTAAACCATATATATTTTTATTTCTCAATTTTATTGTTAGCAAATCTTTCTAAAAGAATAACAAACACTATACCAATAATAATATAAAATATAGTAATAACAGAACTTTCAGTATAAACCTCAGGAATATAAATTGAAATTTTATCAACTTCTACTAGATCTTGAGACTTAACTTTCCATGGCCAGACACCCCTTAAAGAGCCAGCAATAAAGCCAACAATTATTGAAATTGTAATTGACTTATGTCTTTTAAGAAGAGAGCCAAGAATATTTGACAAAAAAATTAGCCCAAGAACAGATCCTGTCGTAAATAATAAAAGAACTTTTAGTAGATATATTCTTTCGTCATCATATATAAAAGTTGTATCAAATTTAAATAAATCTATTATTGAAAAATATAATGAATTAACTGAATCAACCATTATTAGTGTATAGTTTCCCATTAACAATAATAGATATGACCCTGAAAGACCTGGAAGAATCATTCCGGAGATCGCTATTACTCCTGAAATAAAAATAATGAGACTAGAACTTCCTAAATTAAACTCATCTGCGAAACTAATAATCATCCCACAAATAAAACCAATAACTATTCCTATAAATGTTCTGTATGTAAGTTTTTCTAATTGACGATATATAACATAGAATGAGCCAATTATCATTCCGAAAAAAAGACCATAAACGTATAATTCATATTTTTTAATTAATAGATCAAGTAGGAGGGATACACTGAAGAAACTCGCAATTAAACCTCCGAAGACAGTAAATAAAAACTTTCCATTTATTTGATCATAAAAGCTATAAAATCCTTTTTGAAATAATGTTTTAATTGAACTAAAGTTAATCTTACTAATAGACTCAATTAGTTCTTCATAAATTCCAGTAACAAAAGCAACAGTTCCTCCAGAAACACCCGGGATTTTATTAACAGCACCCATAGCTAGGCCTTTCAGAAAAAGAAAAACATAATACTTATACATGTTATTAATATACTAAAAATTATAAAAGAAAAATATCTTCATTTACTAACTCTGGGAAGTTTTTAGCAAGTCTATTTGGAACTTCTTTAATTTTTTTTGCATTTTGAAAAAAATATATAGCTTCATTTCTTTTCCCTAGCTTTATCAGACATCCAGAAATTAAATAATCTATGTAAGTTTTTTTAGGAAAAATTTTCTTTGCCTTCAAGGCAATTTTTAATGC
>CAZUXH010000123.1:0-3410 GCA_964624655.1 uncultured Rhodospirillaceae bacterium
TATTTATAATGATTTTTTGTTCTTTTTATTTAATTTATTTGGCTGAAAATTTTTATCTTAATGACATGTTTGGAAATAGGATGAACACAGTATTTAAGTTCTATTATCAAGCGTGGATTTTGTTAAGTGTAGTAGGGGCTATATCTATTAAGATGATGTTTATAAGAAAAAAAATAAGTAAAATTTTATCGATTCCTATTATTTGTATTTTTCTTTTTTCATTATATTTTTCTTTTGCATCAGTAGATTCAAAAATTTCTCCATATAATAATTTCTCTTTAGATGGTATGGAATTTCTTAAGAAAAATATTACTTCAGAATACGAAGTAATTGAATTTTTAGTTGAAAGTGATACAAATAATATTATAGAATCTTATGGCCCGAGTTATTCAGATTTTTCAAGAATATCTTCTTTTACTGGGATACCTACTATTCTAGGTTGGGCTCCTCATGAAGCACAGTGGAGAGGGGATATATCATCTATAGAAGAAAAAAAACTTTTAGTTGATAAAATTTATAGTATTGATAATAATTATAAAAATCTGGAATTTCTAAATAATTTTAGAAACTTTATAATTATTATAGGTCCAAAAGAAAGACAATCATATCCCAACATTAATATAGAGATATTTGATGAAATTTCGGATAGAGTTTTTCAAAATGATCAATATATATTATTCAAATTAAAATGAAACCAAATTCTCAAATAAAAAATATAAACCCTAAAAATGAATCTGATACCCATGGAGGTTCTTGGATAGATGGAAAATGGGTTTTTGGTTTAAATAAAACTCAATTAAATAATAGTATTAATAGAAAATTAAGATTTGATCTATTTGATTTTTTTATTTCAAATCAAATATGGTTTTATTTTTCCCTTTTACTTCTTGGTTTGATATTAAGGTTATTTCAATTAGACTATAGAGCTGTTCATCATGATGAGAGCTTACATGGATATTTTAGTTATAGACTTTATAATGGTGAGGAATATAGTCATAATCCTCTTATGCATGGAATGCTACTTTTTCATTTGTTAGCTGCTTCATTCTTTATTTTTGGAGATACCGATTTTACATTGAGATTACCTATGGTTTTAGTAGGAACACTTTTAATCTTCTTACCATTTTTCCTTAAGAATTACATAGGTCAGGTTTCGGCTTTTTTGATATCAATATTTTTAACTATTTCACCTACTTTAGTTTATTTTAGTAGATTCGCACGGAATGATATTTTAATAGCATTCACAACAGTATTGCTTATTATAGGAATATGGAAATATATTTCATCAGGTCGTAATTTCTGGTTATATTTATCAGCTTTTATAATATCTATTGGTTTTACTATTAAAGAAAATCAATATATTGTATTATTTATTTTTGCTTTATTCTTTTTGTTTATTTCATGGAGACAGATTGTAGATTGGATACTCTCAAGAAAACGATTATCTGAATTTACACGTGAAGGTGATGTTTTAATATTACTTTCTCTACTTACGTTACCATTATCAGCTCCTTTGATATCTATATTTCAAGAACCTCTAGGAATAACTTTAGCAGCTAGTTCTACTAATCCTAATGTACCAACTGGTTCTCCAGAAGGGATAGGATATTATATTGCTACAATTTTTTCAGTTTCTTTACTTTTTCTATCTTTATTTTTAGGGTGGCTTTGGAAAAGAGTTGAATTTATTAAGATCTTTTTGTTTTTTTTGGTTCCGTTTTTACTAATCTTTAGTAATTTTGGTACTCAACCTCATGGAATAGCTACTGCTTTCTGGCAGTCTTTAGGCTATTGGTTAGCACAACAAGAAGTTTCAAGAGGCAGTCAGCCTTGGTATTACTATTTCTTTATGACGTCAATTTATGAATTTTTACCTCTATTTTTTTCAACATGTTTTGTGATTTACGGTTTATTTAAATCTTCCTTAAAATCACTAATTGTTTTTTTATTAGGAATATTATCATTTACTTTAGTTTTTATTTTGAATTCTATTGAAACTTCTTTACCTATTTCAATAATTATTACAATATTAAAATTATTAGGTTTCTTACTTTTTTTATATTTTCCATTCACACTAAAATTTAATAATTTTATTAAATTTATATTTTTTTTATTCTTTGCTAGTTTTATTGCTTATACGACTGCAGGGGAAAAAATGCCATGGCTAGAAGTTCATATTGCTATACCAACTATATTTTTGGCTTCAATTTTTATTTCTAAATTATTTTTTACTAGTCATAAAAAAAATATTGAATTCAAATATAAATTATATTTATTTTTATTACCTTTAATCACTTATTGGGTTTTTTGGAATATATTACTGAATGAAACGGGAGATCAAACTTACGAATTTTTTCGAATTTGGATGATTTTATTAATACTTGGATTTTACTTTTTGGGGACATATTATGTCCTAAGAAAGGTAAAATTCTCAATAAAATTTATATTATTAGGAATTTTTGTATTATTAATACCATTTTATATTAGATCTACAACACAATCTTCGTTTATTAATAATGATATTCCTGTAGAACCTATTATTTATACTCAAACTGCTCCGCATTTACATAAACTAGTTGATGAAATCGAGGAAATTTCTGATATAAATAATTTAGGATATAAAATGCCTATTACTATTGATTCTAGAGATGGTTTTTCTTGGCCATGGCAATGGTATTTACGTAAATTTAAGTTTGTTACTTATAAAGATCATACTAATTTAGATAATGTAAATATACCTAAAGATACTAAAGTGATAGTTATAAATACTCATAATAGGATTGATTTTTTAGAGCATAAACCAAGTAATTTCGATAATGGTAGAGAATTTATTCATAGATGGTGGTTCCCTGAAGAGATTTATAGAGATAAAAAATTTAATGACTTATTGAATATTTTTATCAATAAGGATAGTTTGAATAAAGTATTTGATTATTATTTACATCGTAAAATAGATAAAGATTTAGGAACTATTAACGCATTTGTATTTTTTTCCAAAGACTTAAAAAAGTAGGAAAATAATATAAGATTATTTATAGAATTTATATGTGGAAAAATTACTATTTTTGGGTAGGAATATTATTCTCAGTTATTTTTATAACTAGTATTCTTTTTACCTTTGCTGGGATAAAAGAAATATTTAGAACTATTACAGAATTAAATATAATTTATCTTATTTTAGCTTCATTAGTTTATTTATTTTCTTTATGGTTTAGAGCTGAAAGATGGAAGATATTAATTTTGCCTCTCATAGGGAAAAATAAACGTAATATACTATCTGTTGTCACTGTAGGTTATATGGCTAACAATATATTGCCTATTAGAATTGGAGAATTTATCAGGTCATTTTATTTGAGTGTTAGGGAAGAAATTTCTGTTCCTGCTACATTTGGGACAATCGTTATTGAACG
>CAZUXH010000124.1:0-3359 GCA_964624655.1 uncultured Rhodospirillaceae bacterium
ACAAATTCTATCTCTTTACTATATTTGCCAATAACATTTTCTACTAATTCGGCACCATGACCCGTTACAATAACAATTTTATCTAAATTAAAAATTTTCCTATTAGAAAAAATACTATCCAGTAAATATAATATCATAGGCTGGCCAGCAATAGGATGTAGCACCTTAGGAATAGAACTTTTCATTCTTTTTCCCATACCTGCGGCAAGTATTACAAAAGATGTCGAATGTTTTTTCATTAAACCTTCAATTTATTGTTTATACTGAAGATGTTAGATTATATATAAGATTTTTATCAAATTAGAAAGATTTATATATGTTGCCAGCAATAATATTTGATTTAGATGGTACTCTTATAGATAGTGCACCTGATTTAGGAAACGCATTAAATAAAACACTAAATGAAATTGATAGACCAGAATTAGAATTAAGTTTAATTAGAAATTTAGTTGGTGATGGTGCGGTTGCACTAATAAAAAGGGGGCTTGAAGCATCTGGTGGAATACAGGGACACGATATCGAAGCACTAAGAAGTAGATTTCTTGATATATATGATGAAATTCTTCTAGAAAACACAAAATTATTTCCTCGAGCACTTAATTCCCTAAATCAACTTAAAAACTCTGGGTTTCCATTAGCAATTTGTACGAATAAACCTGAAAAGCCTGCTAAAAGAATATTAGAAGGACTTAAAATAGAAAATTTATTTCAGGTAATCACTGGGGGTGATACTTTTAATTTCAGAAAACCTGACCCTAGACACTTAATTAAAACTATAGAGAATACTAGCAGAGATAAGAATTTTGCTATAATGATAGGTGATAGTGAAAATGATATATCACCTGCAATTAAAATCAAAATACCATCTATTGCTGTTAGTTTTGGTTATAGTAATAAAAAAATAGAAGACTTAAAATCAGATTTAATCTTGAATGACTTTAACGATTTGTATAAAAAAATTATTTTTTTATGTTCTAAGCATTTCAATATAAAAATATAAATTTTTATAAAGCTATACCCTTTTGAATTAAAGCATTCATTCTTCTAAAAAATTTATTAGGATCTGTTACAGATTGACCTTCTATAATTCTAGCTTGATCTAATAACAACCAAGCCGCATCATCAAAAATTTCAGCTTTTTTCTGCTCATTATCTAAAATACCTAAAAGATTTGCAATCAATGGATGTGCAGGATTGATCTCTAACACCTTCTGACTTGTAGAATCTAATTGTTGATGTTGTTTAAGAAGTTTTTCTAAATGCATATCCATCTCCCCTTCTCCAGCAACCAAACATACCGCGCTATCAGTTAAACGTTCTGAAGATTTTATGTCTTTTACTTCTTTGCCCAATACTACTTTTAAAGACGCTATCAATTTATCAATATTTTGTTTTTTATCTTTATCTTTATCTTTATCTTTATCTTCTCCTTTAGATTTAATTTTATCTAAATCAGCCGCACCTCTTGTTACCGACTGAAAAGATTTTTCAGAATAATTTCCCACACTCGGCAACCAAAATTCATCAACCGGATCAGTCATAAACAAAACTTCAACTCCTTTAGCTTTAAAGCCTTCTAAGTGAGGACTTTGTGATAACTTATCTTTGTCTTCTCCAGAAATATAATAGATTGAATTCTGCCCTTTTTGCATTCTTGATACATATTCTTCCAAAGAAGTTAATTGATCAGAATTTGTAGATTGAAATCGTGAAATTTCTAAAAGTTTATTTCTATTTGTAAAATCCTCATGAATACCTTCCTTTAGGACAGGACCAAATGCATCCCAAAACTTTTTATACTCATCCTTATCATTTTCTGCTTTTTTCTTTAGTTCAGAAACAACTCTTTTTATAATTGCATTCTTTATTTTTGCAACAACAGGATTGTTTTGCAGCATTTCTCTACTAATATTCAAATCTATATCATCAGTATCAATTATACCTTTAACAAATCTTAAATATGGAGGAATTAATCCTTCACAATCATCTGTAATAAACACTCGTTTAACATAAAGTTTAAGATTTGACTTCCTATCTGGGTTAAAAATATCAAAAGGCCTATTTGAAGGAATAAACAACAGATTAGTGAAACTGATGAGTCCTTCTGCTTTGTTATGCATTGTCATCCAAGGATCATCATACGCCATTCCAACATGGTGATAAAATTCCTTATATTGTTCATTAGTGATACTTCTTTTATCTCTTATCCACAGAGCGGAAGCACTATTTAGAACTTTTTCAACATCATCTTTTCCAATCAGAACTACTGGTTGAGAAATATGGTCAGAATATTTTTTTACAATATTTTCAATTCTATCTTCCTCAAGAAATTCTTTATCTTTATCAACAACTGATAAAATAATATCAGTACCTACATTTTGCTTATCACTATTTTCTATCTCAAAAGATCCTTTGCCATCTGAGACCCATGTCCAAGAATTTTTTTCTCCTGCTTTTTTACTATGTACAGAAATACTGCTAGCAACCATAAATGCAGAATAAAAACCAACCCCAAATTGCCCAATCAAAGAAGATTGCACATCTTTTGAATTTTTATCTTTTTCATTTAAACTATTTACAAAAGCCTGAGTGCCAGAACGTGCTATTGTTCCCAAAGAATCAACAAGTTCTTTTTTTGACATACCAATACCATTATCAGAAATCGTTAACTTATTCGATTTTTTATCTAAGGTAATTTTTATCTTAAATTCTGATCCATCTTTATCAAGGTTTGGATTAGCAATAGAGGCATATCTTAATTTATCACAAGCATCTGATGCATTTGAAATAAGTTCTCTTAAAAACACTTCTTTTTCACTGTAAAGTGAGTGAGCTACTATATCTAATATTTTGCCTACTTCGGCTTGAAAGGTAAAAGTTTCTTTGGCCATAGTTTTATCCTATATTTATATTCTCAAGTTATTTACTAGGTGGGTACAAAAAGATAAAAAAACAAGACTAAATTAATTTATTATTGAAAAAAAACTATTATTAGAGGACAGTTAAATCTTATTATTTTCTTAATTTTGGAAATAGGGAGTTAAAATATTGAAAATTATTAAACACGAAATAATGCATTGTAATGCGGGCTGGAGAGATTTTTCATTTTTAAGAATTCATACTGACGAAGAAATTTCAGGAATTTCAGAATATAATGAATGTTATGGCAGTCCTGGATTAAGCGTAATAATTGATAAATTTATGAATAAAATCATAGATGAAAACCCTATAAATCATGAAAGAATACATCAATTTTTATATGCATCATCTAGACAAGCACCTGGAGGAATAGCACAACAAGCAATAGCAGCAATTGAAAATGCTTTACTGGATATTAAAGGTAAAAAACTTAATGTACC
>CAZUXH010000125.1:0-3321 GCA_964624655.1 uncultured Rhodospirillaceae bacterium
CATGGCGGAATTGGTAGACGCGCAACGTTGAGGGCGTTGTAGGAGCAATCCTGTGGAGGTTCAAGTCCTCTTGACCGCACCAATTTTAAGTTATGACCAAAGTAAATAACAAGCAGTTAAAGTTCCTTTGTGATTTAAGACACATATATAACGGTCATTTTTGTATTCAATTAATAGTTTATTTTTTCCTATTATGTGTATTATTTTTCCATTTAAAACTATATCTCGTGTTTTTTTATCCATAAAGGGTATAATTTGCTGCTCTATAACCATTTTTTATCCTTTAATTAATAATTATATCATTAATTAGAACAAAACAAGAACATTTAATTTTTATTATGAATTTATAAAATAATATAATAAAAAGAAATTAGGAGATAAAATGAATAGTTGGGCTGATACAAAAAAGATATTACAGAACGAAATAAACTTTAGTCACAAAACAATTTTAGATATTGGCTGTGGAAGTGGTTGGTTTTCTATGTGGAGCTATAATCAAGGATCTTATAGAGTTCATGCAATAGATCCGCAAAGCTCCCAAATAGAAATTGCTAAATCAAATAGTATAAGTAAGAATATAAAATTTGAAATAGGAAGAGCAGAAAATTTAAAATTTGAAGTAGATAAATTTGATATTGTGTTCTTCTTTAATAGTTTACATCATGTTCCAAAAGAATTTATGTATAAATCAATAGAAGAGGCGAAACGTGTTTGTAAAGATGGTGGAATTTTATATGTAATAGAGCCAGTTGCGGATGGCAGTTTTAATCAAATTTTAAAAATAATAGATGATGAAAAAGAAATTAGATTTCAGGCTTATGAAACTATTAAGGATTTTTGTAAAACAAATTTACTTTTAAATAATGAATTGTACTATAAAGAAACAAAAAAATTTAAAGATTTTTCTGAATTTTACACAATGATAACTTCAGCAAATGAAAAAAGAAAAAAAATAATGGAAAGCAATATTGATAAAGTTAAATTTAATTTCAATAGCTTATCTAAATATATTAATAATAGATATATATTTATACAACCGATGAGAATGAATAAAATTTTATTATAATAATATGGAGTAAAAAATGAATGCATTTTTTGAATTAAGGACTTATAAAATTCTTCCTGGTAAAATGACTGAATGGGTAGAATTTATGGAGAAAACTATTATGCCTTATCAAGTTTCAAAAGGAATGGTTATAAATGGTCTTTTTAAAGTTGAGAACGATGATGAAACCTTTGTTTGGATAAGAAGATTTGCTAATAAAGAAGAAAAAGAGCGTCTTTATAAAGATGTTTACGAAAGTGAACAATGGGTAAAAGAAATTTTGCCTATTGTGAGTAAATTAATAGACAGAAACGCTATTAAAGTTAAAAATCTTCATGCTACGGATTTATCTGTTATTAAATAAATTCTATAGTATGCAAAATTAAAGCTTTATTGCTTCTCTAAATCCTCGAGGATCTATCCATTCGATGGTTCCATTCGTATTTTTCAGTAGTAAATTTAAGCCCATATGTGCTGCATTTCTAAACATCAATGTTTTATTATTTGATTTAGCCAGCTTTTTTGCTGCGTCAGCTACAGATAATTTTTCTATTTTATAATTCATATTCGCAATTATCAGACCATCATTTGAATCATCAGAAAATTCTGTTTTATTTGATTCCAAAGGAGGTTGTTCCTTAATCAGATTCAACCTTTTTTTGGATTTTAGTTTTCGATTAAGTCGTCTTATTATTTTCTCTATTTTAGTTATTGCAATAGAAAGGGCATATATTGCATCTTCATCTACGGTTCTGACATTTATAGTCCCGTATTCTTTGTTGTTAAACAGAATTTTTACATTAAATAATTTGGTTTTTATTTTTTTTAAAGCGATGTAAACATCAAAGTTTTTTAATATGAATTGATTTTTAATTTTCTCTATACCTAATACAGCTTTTTTATGGAAAGTTTCCCCTGTATTGATTTTTATTCCTCTTATAATAAGGCTCATACTTTATACCATCTATATATTGTATTTATGCTACTCTAATATACTAAATATTGCAAATACAATAATAATTAATCACATCCAGAGTTATCAATTCCATAAGGCATAATAGTTTCACAAAATTTTACGTTTTTAAGATTTGTTTTTTTAATTTTAGTTTTACTAAAATTAGCTCTTATTGCTGTCGCTCCATCCATTTTAGCATTTCTTATGATGGAAAAATGGAATATAGCACCATTCATATTTGCGTTTTCAAAATTTACACGCTTTAGATTGGCTTGCTGTAATGAGCAATTTTCTAAATTTGCATTACTTAAATTAGCTCTCCAAAAATTAACTTTATCAAGGTTGGAGCCAGTAAGCACAGCATTAGATAAGTCAGATTTTTTAAAAATTGCACCAGATAAATCACAATTTATGCATACGTTTGTTTTATTAAAAGTTTCTAGGTCTTTTTCTGAAAAACCATATGAGCTTGAACTATAAAAACTTAAAATAAATAAAATTAAGGTTATGTATAAATAGTTAATCATTATTTTATCTAAAAAATTACATGTATTTTTGTTTTAAATTATAATAGTTTTATACTTAAAATAGTGAAAGTAAATTTTATGTTTGAACATTTTAAAGATAAAAATTCTAATGTAAATGGAATAAATATACATTATAAGATCGGTGGACAAGGCTATCCACTCTTGTTGCTTCATGGTTATCCTCAAACTCATGTGATGTGGAGAAAAATAGTCCCTGATTTATCAAAAAAATATACTGTGGTTTGTCCAGACTTAAGAGGTTATGGCGATAGCGCTAAGCCTCCTTCTGATTCAAAACATTATAACTATTCAAAAAAAGTTATGTCACAGGATCAATCAGAATTAATGAAAAGTTTAGGCTTTGATAAATATATTGTTATAGGACATGACAGAGGAGCTAGAGTTGCTCATAGAATGGCTATAGACTTTTCTGAAAATATTGAAAAGATAATATTAATGGATATAGTCCCAACAAATCATGTTTTTGAAAATGCAGAACAAATACTGGCTACTAAATATTATCATTGGTTTTTTTTAATACAGAAACATCCTTTTCCAGAAAAAATGATCGGAAATGACCCTGAGTTTTATTTAAGATCTAAATTAACTATGTGGGGAATAAATAAGGATTATATGTCTGAAGAAATAATTAAAGAGTACTTACGTTGTTTTAAAAATTCAGAAACAATTAGAGCTAGCTGCGAAGATTATAGAGCAGGTGCAACTATTGATATAAAACATCATAATATCGATAGACATAAAAAAATTAACTGTCCATTATTAATTTTGTGGGG
>CAZUXH010000126.1:0-3291 GCA_964624655.1 uncultured Rhodospirillaceae bacterium
AGAATTTCAAATGTAAATATTGAGACCAATAAAATGATTCCTCTAGATGATCATAAAGTGATTTTTGATAGGGGTAATAATGTTTTTCACTCGGATTCATCTTTTAAGCCGATACCTGCTAAATTTTCAATCTTGAGCGCTAGAGAAATTCCTGAAAAAGGAGGTGGTACTGAATTTGTTGATGCACGTCATGCTCTTGAAACATGGGAACAGAAAAAAAGAAAATATTCTGTTGAACATATCAAGGATGATATAACAGAACATTCCATAGTTTATTCTAGAATGCAAAATACTGGTGATATTTTTAATGATCAGTTTAAAAAAGATATGCCTTTTGTTAAACAACGTATAGTTAGGACGCATCCATTTACAAAAAGAAATGCATTTTATGCTGGAAGTCACTGTAGTCATATTTTAGGTTGGAATAAAGATGAGGGAAGAGAGTTAATTGATGAGATTAATGAGTGGATAGCTTCTAGTGGTGAAATGGCTTGTCATAAATGGAAAACTGATGAAGTGGTAATTTGGGATAACAGAAGAGTGCTGCATCGAGGTACTGGATACGATGAATCTAAGTATAGAAGAATTATGCACCGTACTACAGTTGCGGGTGAACAGCCAAGTTACAAAGAAAATGTAGTAATTTAAGTAAGCGTTTTCATTAATTACTTTTAGAAAATATAAATTGAACAATATTCAAAAAGATCTCTCTTATGCAGAAGGTTTGGCTAATTCATGTAAAGATTTGCAGGGACTTGAACTGACCATTAGATCTTTTGATAGATGTCTTTTAAAAAACACGGCTAATAATATAGTTTTTTCTGATGGCAATCCTAATGCTGATTTAATGTTAATAGGTGAGGCCCCGGGCTTTGAAGAAGATCAATCTGGTATTCCATTTGTGGGAATCGCAGGTCAATTATTAGATAAAATGTTATTAGCCATAGGGCAAAATAGAAATAATACTTATATAACTAATATGGTTTTTTGGAGACCCCCTGGAAATAGAAAGCCCACCGAAGAAGAGATTTCTTTGTGCTATCCTTTTGTAAAAAAGCATATCGAACTAATAAACCCAAAGATTTTAATTTTATCTGGAGCTGTTGCGGCCCAATCTATATTGAAGTCTAATTTAGGTATAACAAGATTAAGAGGAAATTGGAGTAAGATAAGTTTTTTAAAAAATGGTGAATATACATATATTATGCCTATTTTTCATCCTGCATATCTTTTAAGGTCTCCAGAGAAAAAAAAAGAAACTTGGGAAGACTTAAAATCTGTTAAGAAAAAACTAATATTTACAGATATTTAAAATAAATATTTATAATTATTTATCAATTATTGTCCTTATAAACTCAAGGTCCCATTTCATGTCTTTAAATTCCTCTTTAATTATTCGTCCATTTTTTATATCTAACCAGCGAATATGTTTTTTCCAAGATTCATTCTTTTGACCATTAACTAGTGGATTTTTCATAGTAATCTTTAAAGTTTTATATTTTTTTCCATTAATTTTTAAATTAACTTTTTTTACTTTAAAATCTGCAGTTGAGGTCATTGAAATCAAGCCTCCTCCCACTGAAAAAGTCCAATTGTCAGTCCACTTATCTCCTTTTTTTATAGGAAATCTAAGACCACCACCGTGTGGTATAGCTTCTGCTATAAGATTGCCATCTTTATAAGATGCTATCCAGTTACCTGTTTTTCTATCGTAAACCCTTAAATCTGCGCTAGGTTCATTGGTTACTTTCCAGTATTCTTTTCCATTTTTTATATTTTGTAATTCCATACTTGCTTTATACTTAGCTTCTGTTGGTTTTTTTAACTCAACCAGATAAGTGTTTATAAATCCTATTTCAGTTAAGTATCTTTGATTAATCTCATTAGAATTTGCACAGGTAATACCTATATAAAAAATAAAAAATAAAAGTGGAAATTGATTTGAACGGATGAAATATGGAGTTCGGTTCAATCTTTTTCCAAGGAAAGAGTTTTATGCTTAGCAGGAGAGTAAACTTCTAACAATTCTAAATCGTCTGAACAACTTAGCTCATTGTGAACTATACCTGCGGGTTGAAGAAAACAATCTCCAGGATTAAAGGTGTGTTCTCCTTGACCTTCATAGATAAATTTTATCCATCCTTTTAGGACGTATACCATTTGAAATTTACACATATGTTGATGTAATCCCGTCGTATGAAACTCTTGATCTCCTTTGTTACTATCTTTAACTCGTATTATATGAGCATGATATTGTCCGTTTGTAGCATTGCTTATACCTAAATCTCTGTACTCTAAAAAATCTCTTAGTCCATCTTTGTAAGTAGCATTTTTAGAGTGACTAACATTAAATTTTTGTTTATTCATATTTTTTTCCAATTCTTTTTATAATAATTTACTTATTATCAGAATAAAATTTTAGATATAAGTTATATTTAATTATGAAACTAGTAAATATTAAAATTATTAAAGGACAAATTTAGTGATAGAAACTTGGGTAATAATTACAATACTTGCTTGTTTTCTGCAAAATTTGCGATCTTTATTTCAGAAAAAACTTCAAGGAACTTTGTCTAATTTAGGAGCCACCTATACGAGGTTTGGTTATGGCTTACCTTTTGTTTTATTATACATAATTGCATTGTTTTTTTATTTTGATTTTTCAATTAATAATTTAACCCCAACGTTTTTATTATACTGTTTTATTGGGGGTATAACTCAAATAATAGCAACATACTTATTGTTAAAGACATTTTTATTACGAAATTTTGCAGTATCTACTGCTTATTCAAAAACCGAACCTATTCAGGCAGTGTTTTTTGGAATTATAATTTTAAATGAGAAAATTAATATAATGGGTTTTTTAGCCATTATATTGGCAGTTATAGGAGTTCTGCTGGTTTCAATTGAAAAAAAAATAAATTTTAATCGTGGTGCTCTTCTAGGTATTCTTTCAGGAACATTGTTTGGAGTATCTGCAGTCTGTTTTAGAGGAGCTTCTCTTGAATTAGATTACGGTAATCCCTTAATTTCCTCTACTGTTACTTTAGTAGTTGCCATTACTATGCAAACTATTGTTTTTTCCATTTTTATTTTTTATAAAGAACCTGAGCAAATCAGTCTCTCGTTTAGTAAATTAAAATATTCCTTAATAGTAGGCTTTACAGGTGCATCTGCTTCTATGTGTTGGTTTTATTGTATGGCTATACAAAATGTAGCTTATGTTAGAGCATTAGGACAAGTTGAGTTGATTTTTAGTTTGATGATTTCATTTTTTTATTTGAAGGAAAA
>CAZUXH010000127.1:0-3238 GCA_964624655.1 uncultured Rhodospirillaceae bacterium
GTAAAGAAACTTTGGAAAAATATTTTTTTTATTTAATTCAATAACCGTTTCTTCCAGAGTATCAGGACATATTCCATCACTAGTTAATTTAACACCCTTATATTTAACACCTCTTGACTTAAGTCTAGTTAGCGCACCACCATAAGTTGCTTCTTCTACCAATACTGTGTCTCCTGCTTCCAAAAAAACACTATTGACCAAATCTAAAGCCTGTAACGAACCAGATGTAATTAATATATTATCTTTATTAATAGCCATTCCCACAAAGTCTTTTAAGTAAGTACATAAAAAATTTCTTAAATTTAAATTCCCTTGTGGACCATTATTATGACCGTATAACGCTAAATTATTGCCCTCTTGTATTAATCCATTGCTAATAGATTCTATTAACTCATTCACAGGAATATTTTCTTTAGAATTATGACCACCTATAAAATTATATTTAGGAAAACCTGAATATTTTTTAGAAGATTCAGGTAAGTACGCATTAAAGAAATTTTCAAAATCTATAGACATTGCTCCCCTTAATATTTTTTTAAGTAGAAAGGATTCTTTTAACACCATATTTATCAAAAGCTTTATAAGTAGCTTCAATACTCCCTGGAAGATTAACAGGCTTACTTATATCCTCTATCACAAAAGTATCATATCCTGCAATTACGGAATCAATAGCACTATAAGCAACACAAAAATCTAATGCTAATCCGCATATAAAAACTCTTTTAATACCCATTGTTTTCAAAGCCCCATCTAAGCCAGTTGGAGTAGTCTTATCATTTTCCCAAAAAGCTGAGTATGAATCTATTTCTTTTCTAAATCCTTTACGAACTATCATTCGTGCATTGGAAACTTCTAATTCCTTATGGAATTCAGCACCTTTTGTTCCCATAATGCAATGAGGAGGCCACAAAGTTTGTTCACCATAAGGCATTTTTATAGTTGAAAAAGGCTCTTTTCCTTCGTGCGAACTAAAGAAAGAACTATGTTCCTTAGGATGCCAGTCTTGAGATAAAATTATATTTTCAAAGCGCTTTTGAATAGTATTTATTCTTGGAATAATACTATCACCATCCTTAACTGCCAGACTTCCTCCAGGACAAAAGTCATATTGCATATCTATTATTAAAAATACATCTTGCTTGTTTATAGACAATTGATTGATGCTAGCATCACTAGAATATGCTGTTTTAACCAATGGTAAAAAAGAAATTGAAACCCCTTTAAGAAAAAATCTTCTATTGAAATTTTTCATAAACCTAACTTTATATTTAGTTTGATAGTTATTATATTTAAATTATACTTATTCTACCTGATCATATCAAGAAACTAGGTAAAGATTTTATTGAGGTAAATTTATGAAAAAAATAATGTTGTTAGGATCTGGGGAACTTGGCAAAGAAGTAATTATTAGTGCTCAACGTCTAGGATGCCATGTTGTTGCTGTAGATAGATATATTAATGCTCCTGGTATGCAAGTTGCTGATCAAAGTGAAGTAATAAATATGCTTGAAGAACAAGAGTTGTTGGACTGCGTAACTAAGTATAAACCTGATATAATTGTTCCTGAAATAGAAGCAATTAGAACAGAAGTTTTATTAGAGCTTGAAAAAACAAATACAACAATAATTCCTACTGCAAAAGCTACTAACCTCACCATGAATAGAGATCGAATTAGAGATTTAGTAAAATCTCTAGGTATACGTACAGCTAATTATAGCTATGCAGAATCCTTAGATGAATTTAAAAATATAGTGAATACAATTGGAATACCGTGTGTAGTTAAACCTGTTATGAGTAGTTCTGGAAAAGGACAAAGTACTGTTAATTCAAATGAAGATATTGAACCTTCTTGGAAATATGCTTTATCTGGTGCAAGAGGAGATAGAGTAAGAGTTATAGTAGAAGAATTTATAAAATTTGATTATGAAATTACACTATTGACCGTTAAACAAAATCAAGGTCCAACAGTGTACTGCCCTCCAATAGGACATTTCCAAGAAAGAGGAGACTATCAATATAGTTGGCAACCTCAAAAAATGTCTGAGAAAGCCCTAGATGGAGCAAAACTAATTGCAAAAACAGTAACCGATAATCTTGGAGGAAAAGGAATATTCGGAGTTGAGTTTTTTATTAAAGATGATGAAGTCATATTTAGTGAACTTAGTCCAAGACCACATGATACAGGTATGGTTACCATGAAAACCCAGCGTCTAAGTGAATTTGATCTGCATGTAAGGGCTTTTCTAGAACTTCCTATTACCCAAGAAATGATTGATAACGATTTTAAGGCTGGAGCAAGTCACGTCATCCTTGCGGAAAAAGAAGGAGAAGTAGTATCTTATGATGGAGTTAATGATGCTTTGTCTGATCCAGATATTGATATACGAATATTTGGCAAACAATCAACTCGAGAATATAGACGTATGGCAGTAATACTTGCTCCAACACTACAACAAGCCAAAACAGCGGCAAAAAAAGTTAAGGTAATCATAAAATAATCTATAATTTTTAAATATATTTAATAACAAACGACCCTGGTATCAGGTTGCTTTGATGCCGCATGGAAATCATTCATACCACCAAACACTACTTCTTGCTCACAACTACTTTCAGAAATATTCCTTGCGTCTGCACAAGGCTTACAAACTATTATTTTTGCATTTTCATGATTGAGAACCTCTTCAAACCTCTGCGGAGGACCTACAGGAACTATAAGTTTTGCAACCCCTTCACTCGCTAAATGAACGGCATCATGAAATAGCATGATAGTTACTGTATCTCCATCTTGTAATGCAGAAGCGGCAAAGATAAAAGGCAACATAGCTCTGGTAGGATCAGTTGGTCCATAACTGGCTGATATAGCAAAATGCATATTCCTCTCCCCTTTTTTCTACAAACTTTGCTGTTCTAATCTTTGATGTAATTCTTTTCTTTGGTTCTCTAATTCTTCAGGAAGAGAAGATCCAAATTTATCAAAATGATTTCCCACTTCCTCTATTTCTTGTAAACCTTCACTTTTAGGAACATTTGTAAGATCCTTAAAAATATCCAAATTAAATTCTAATCCACTCCAATTGATATCTTCATAATTTGGTACGAAGCCAAAGCTATTACTTTTAGCATCTACCTTTAGTTTAATTCTATCCACAATCCATTTCAAAACTCTCATGTTTTCACCAAAACCTGGCCATAAAAATTTACCTTCTTTATCTTTTCTATACCAATTAACTCTAAAAAT
>CAZUXH010000128.1:0-3234 GCA_964624655.1 uncultured Rhodospirillaceae bacterium
ATAGTCCAGGGGGTAGTTGTCCAAATAACTACAAAAGCATCTTTTAAAGAAGAAATATTGGTCTTAAGTATCTTGAATGATACTGTAATTGCATCAGAATTTACATCTTTATACTCAACTTCAGCTTCTGCTAAAGCCGTTTTTTCTACTGGAGACCACATAACAGGTTTTAATCCTAGATAAAGACTGTCATTATCAATAAATTTTTTTAATTCTCTTACTATTTGTGCTTCAGCTTTATAGCTCATTGTTAGATAAGGATTTTTCCAATCACCTAAAACAAACAGACGTTTAAAGTCATCCATTTGAGCTTCAATCCATTTGTCTGCAAAAGATCTACATTCATACCTAAAATCTGCAATATCTACCTCTTCCTTATCTATTCCTTTCTTCTTATAATTTTGCTCCACTTGCCATTCTATTGGTAAACCATGGCAATCCCATCCAGGAATATAGTGGGCATCAAATCCACTCATTTGTTTAGTTCTATTTATAATATCTTTTAAAATTTTATTCATTGCCGTGCCAATATGTATAGGGCCGTTTGCATAAGGAGGTCCATCATGTAGAATGAATTTTTCCTTCCCCTTTGACTTGTTTCTAATTTTTCTCCATAAATCTAATTTTTTCCACCTTTCTATCATAATCGGTTCATTTTGAGGTAATCCACCTCTCATCGAAAAATTAGTTTTTGGTAAAAACACGGTTTCTTTATAGTCCATTTATTTTTCCAACTTTTTATATTCAAGTTTAATATCTAGTATTCTCTTAACCTCTAAGCAATCTTTTGACATTTGCTTCTTTAATAAGTCAGTATTTTTAAAAATCATTTCATCTCGTATTCTATCTACAAATAAAACTCTCAACCTACTACCATAAATATTTTTTTTAAAATTCAAAATATGGGCCTCTAAAAATCTTTTATCACCTTTAAAATGTGGTCTTACTCCAGTTGACAAAGCAGCCTTATGATATTCACCACTATAAAACACCAAACCCGCATATATTCCATCTTTAGGAGTAATGCAATCCAAATAGTTAATATTTGCCGTAGGATAACCTAATTTTCTACCAAGCATTTTACCTTTTATTACTTTTCCCTCTACTTCAAAAAATGATCCTAGATGGTTTTTTACTTTTTCCATATTTCCTTTTGTAATCAAATCTCTAATTGCGGTGGAAGAATATCTTCCAAAATTTCCTATAATAGGTTTTACTATTTCCAAAGTTGCTTTGCCATCAAGAATACCAGAACTCAGAAATTCTATATTTCCTTGTCTTTTATATCCAAAGCAAAAATCTTGTCCTACTACTATTTTAACTGCATTTAAATATCTTAATAATATTTTTTCTACAAACTCCTTTGCTGAAGTTTTAGAAAAATCATGACTAAATTTCTGTGCTAAAACTATTTCAACTCCTAAATTTTGTAACCTTCTTAATTTAGAACTAAATCTGCTAATATTTTTAGGCTCAGATCCTGATCTGATAATTTTTAATGGATGAGGATAAAATGTAAACACTAATAGTTTTGAATTGCTATGTATAGAAAGATTTTTTGCCTTTTTGAGCAAACCCTGATGACCTAAATGTAAACCATCAAAATTTCCTATTGCAACTGTAGTTTTAATAAATTTATTTTCTAAATCTTTATAGTCTCGAAATAATTTTATTTTTTTCATTGGTTCTTCACATAAAACTTTTTTAGAATTTACTTATATTTTTTCAAGCTTAACCTTGTAAGTGCCATTTCTTCCCATTATCTTCTTCATAAGACGACACCATGCCCATATTTTCCATATGCAATAAATGAGCTAATACAGATCTTCCAGCAGCTCCAATGAGTCTACTATCCAAATTTGGATACATTTTTTCCACCAATTTACTTATAGGTAATTGAGCCTGATCTCCTAGTAATTTCTCAATTTGTCTTTCTCGCATTTTTCTGTGGCCTATTAAAGCTTTTACAAATTTTTGAGGGTTTTTAATTATAGATCCGTGAGAAGGAATATAAAACTTATCATCTCTTAGCAACATTTTCTTTAAACTTTTAAAATAGTCTCCCATATCTCCATCTGGCGGAGAAACTAAAGTAGTAGACCATCCCATAACATGATCTCCTGTAAATACACCACCTGTTCTTTTATCAGCATAACAAATATGATTAGAAGTATGACCTGGTGTATAAATACATTCTAATTCCCAATTTTTACCTTTTATAACCTCTCCATCTATTAATTTATGTTGAGGATTAAAACTATAGTCAGCCCCTTCCTCGCCTCCACCAGAATTACCATGTGGTCCATAACCCATAACAACAGCTCCAGTTTCTTTAGATAAAGGAAATGCAGCCGGAGAATGATCTAAATGTGTATGAGTAACTATTATATGAGTAATTTTTTCTTTTTCAGTTGCACGAAGTATTGCGTTTATATGAGATTGTATATTAGGGCCAGGGTCTATTACTACTACTTCTTTATTACCTACAATATAAGTCCCGGTTCCATGCAAAGTATAAGGACTAGGATTAGGTGCAACAATTCTTCTTATTCCTGTAATCACATCTTTAGCCACAGAATACTCAAAGTCTAAATCTTTAGACAATAATACTTCTAGATTACTTTTTTCTTTTTCCTTCTTTTGCAAAAAATACTCCAAAACTTTCTATATAAATGATTGTACCTTTGAATTTATATATATAAAATATTATTTAATTATAACCTCTCATAACGTAAAAACATAAAATAATGAAGCAAAAACAATATATCGCTCGTAGTATGCAAGAAAAGAAACCTAAATTTAGTTCTTTCCGAAATAAAAATAGTAGCATTTCAAGACCAAGAAATGCAGCTAGCCTTATTTTACTAAAGGACAACTTAAAAAAAATCAAGGTTCTACTTGGCAAACGTTCCAGTAAGGCTAGGTTTATGCCAAATGCTTGGGTTTTTCCTGGAGGTGTAATAGATAAACGTGATTTCTTAAAAAATAATGTTGTTTCTTTAGATCCTAAAATTATAAAAAAGCTTGCAGTGGCAAATAATGCTAGTATTGCTAACGCATTAGCAGTGACATCTATAAGAGAGACCGCAGAAGAAACTGGTCTTTTGTTAGGTAAAACATCTAATAAACCTTCTTTACAAAATCCAGATATAACTAATGGTCTTCAAATCTTAGCTTCCAGAGGACTTTCCCCAGACTTAAGTAAGATACATTATTTGGGAAGGGCTATTACTC
>CAZUXH010000129.1:0-3233 GCA_964624655.1 uncultured Rhodospirillaceae bacterium
CCTTTATGTGTACATTTAGGAGGTTCTCTCGCACCAGTAAAATCATATAATTCAAGCGGGTTATGGTTAAAAGATCCAAAATCCCTATATGATGAAACGCTTTCCCTATTAGATAACGGTGATTTTGAAATAGTAAAAATAAGGCTAGGAAGACCTAATCTATCAGAGGATCTTAAAGCTATAGAAAATGTTAGAAAAGCTTTAGGTACAGAAAAACTTTTATTATCAGACTTTAATCAAGGTTTGACTTTACCTGATGCAATTATGCGACTAAATGGACTAGATAATGAAGGATTATATTGGTTTGAAGAGCCTGTAGTCTATTATGATTTTGATGCATATAAAGAACTTAGGAATAGAATGAAAACCCCTATAATGATGGGGGAAAATTTTCATGGTCCTGATGACGCAATGAGAGCAATGAAAAACCAAATTTGTGATTTTATTATGCCAGATTTAATGCGAATAGGTGGTGTAAGCGGTTGGATAAAAACAGCCTCGATTGCAGAAAGCTTTGGTATGCAAGTATCCTCACACTTATTCCCAGAAGTTTCATCTCACTTGATGAGAATTACATCTACTGCACATTTATTGGAATGGACTGATTGGGCAGAATTGTTTTTAGTTACACCTTATAAGATTAAAAAAGGTCATGTTGTTATACCTGAAGTTCCAGGTACTGGAATAGAATTCAAAAATGAAATTTTAGAAAAATATAAAGTAGCTTGCTAGCTACCTGTTTTAAGTAGGTGTTTATATTCTTCACGAAATTTGGTCATTTTTGGATTAATTACTATCTCACAGTAAGGCTGACTTTGATTTAGATTATAATAGTTCTGGTGATAATCTTCAGCTGGATAAAATTTTTTGACTGAGAAAAGTTTTGTAATAATAGGTTCTATATAGTTTTTGGATACTATGTCTATATAATTATTTGCTTCTTTTTTTTGATATTCATCAAAAAAGAATATTGCCGATAAATATTGTGATCCTATATCATTTCCTTGTCCATTAATTTGAGTAGGATCATGAGTAGCAAAAAATATTTCTAATAGTTTTCCATAAGAAATGATTAGAGGATCATATAAAATTTTTATTGCTTCATAATGTCCACTTTTACCAGAGCAAATTATTTCATAATTGGGATCATCAACATTACCTCCTATATAACCTGAAATAACTTTTTCTACTCCTTTTATATTCATAAAAACAGCTTCAGTACACCAAAAACAACCACCAGCAAATATAGCCTCTTTCATAGAAATTTTTCCTTTTTTGCTTTTTATTAAATAAAATAAATGAAATAATTGCAATAAAATTGGTGATTATATGTATTATTATATAAAGCGAAAATGAGAGCATTCTGGTACAAAAAAGCCGGCTCGGCCTCAGATGTTATAGACTATGGTGAGCTTCCAGAGCCTGCACCGAGAACGGGAGAAGTTCGCATAAAATTATCTGTTTCCGCTGTTAATCCTACGGACTGCAAACGAAGAGAACTAGGTCGTGAACTCGGTAAATTTAATCTTATAGTACCAAACAATGATGGTGCAGGTGTTATTGATGCTATAGGTGATGGCGTGGACTCAAAACGTATAGGCCAGAGGGTTTGGTTATTCGGAGCTCAAGCAAATCGACCCTTTGGTACAGCTGCAGAATACTGTGTAGTACCCAATTCTTATGCAATCAACCTTCCAGATACGGAAAGTTTTTACAATGGAGCCTGCCTTGGTGTCCCAGCAGTAACTGCACATCGTGCACTCTTTGCAGATGGTAATATAGATGGACTCACGATACTTATTACCGGAGGAGCCGGCCGTGTTGGTCGATATGCAGTGCAGATGGCTAAAAATGCTGGTGCCAAGGTGATTAGCACAGCTGGCTCGAAAGAGAAATGCCTTCATATTAAAAACCTTGGAGCTGATTTCGTTTTTAACTACCAGACAAACGACATTCAATCCGAAGTTTCTGAAATTACGCAAGGCAAAGGTGTAGATAGAATGGTGGACGTTGCATTTGATACTAATGTTGGAATTGCTCATAATTTGATTAAGGTAAATGGTTGCTTAACTGCTTACAACATGATCGGAGCAGACTATCCAAAATTTCCATTCCTAGAATTCATGTATAAAAATATCTCTATTAAGCCATTCTCAATCTATACAATGCCAGAGAAAGATAAATCTGCTGCATTTATATATATTGACCAAATGCTTAGATCGGGGTCTTTAGTGCACCTCATTGAAAAAAAATTTCCCTTTAATGAGATGATCTCCGCTCATGAAGCTATTGAATCGAAAAAAATATTTGGATGCTGTTTAGTCAACATCTAATTAATTTAAGTAAACGACTTAAGCTAAGATTTTAAAATTTCAACTTTAGAAACTCAATCGTGACCTCAGAAAATATGGTAGCGGAGGAGGGATTTGAACCCCCGACACGTGGATTATGATTCCACTGCTCTAACCAACTGAGCTACTCCGCCTCAACCCTTAAGATCTCACAAAAGAATACACCTTCAAGGAAACGAGTAAACTCTAAAAGGCTTGTTTACCTTGGCTTAGAGCCCCCTTCTGTGTTCAAGAAGGATTCCTTTGTGTGCCCTTAAGATGTTCTAAAAAACACCAAATGATAGGTGCTTGTCAATCTTTTTGTTGGATAAGATAAATTAATAAAAAATATTTAATTATTTTTTTTTAAATAAATATTATCTAATGATCAACTGGCTGTGTAATGGTTTTATCAATTTTTGGAGGAACTTTTCTTTCTCTATAAGCTACATAGAGTGTACTAAAGAAAATAATTACACTTCCAATCCAAGTATTTATTGTAGGAAATTCTGAAAATACTAAATATCCTATTAAAACGGCCCAAATTAATTTTAAAAAATCAAACGGCATAATAATACCTGTGTCTTCTTCTTTTAGGGCTTGGGCTAATAACATTTGTGCAGCAGTACCAGATATACCTATTACGGCTAAAATCAATAGATCTTGTATGCCTGGCATAACCCAATAAAAGCTAGCGACCACACCTGATAGAGGAATCATAAAAAGAACCATATACGAAGTTATTGTGACACTTGATTCCGTTCTCCCTAATATTTTTATAAAAATTAACGCAACTGACCAAACAGAGGCAGATATTAAAACGCATAAATGTCCAACATCAATCGCAATAAAATTAGGATTTACAACTATAGCTGCGCCAATAAATCCTACAATAATGGCTAC
>CAZUXH010000130.1:0-3156 GCA_964624655.1 uncultured Rhodospirillaceae bacterium
GATAAAGATTTTCCAATTCAAATTCCAGGAATTGGTTTAATAGTAGTTTTTATACTACTTACATTTATAGGCTTTTTGACCGCAGGAATAGTAGGAAGATATATTATAAGACTTGGGGAGCGAATTATCCAACGCCTTCCTATAATTAGATCTGTATATGGATCTTTAAAACAAATATTTGAAAGTGTTTTGGCGTCTTCCTCAGAATCTTTTAGAGAAGTAGTTTTAGTGGAATATCCTAGAAGAGGAATATGGGCTATAGCATTTATCACTGGGGTTACAAAAGAAGAGGTGCAAAATATAACTGATAATGAAATGGTAAATATATTTTTACCTACTACTCCAAACCCAACTTCTGGTTTTTTATTGTTTGTTCCCAAGGATGAATTAATAAAATTAAACATGACGGTTGAGGAAGGTATTAAGATGGTTATCTCAGGTGGTATAGTTACTCCCGTTGACAAAAACAAGAGCAAAAAAATTAAAGTAAAAACCAGAGGAGCTGAAATAAAGTTATTAAAAGATGTAGAACAATCAATTTCTAAATTAAAGAATAAAAATAATTAGTTCTATCCTATATTGATTAGCTCTATAGCTTGGTCTTGGTCAAATAAATACAATAGATTTCTTATAGCATCACCTTTTTCTCCCAATAAGTTAGGATTATTTTGTGTAATTATTTTTGCCTCACTGTTTGCAAGCTCTATTAATGGCTTATGTATATTAAAGTCTAATATTCGAAATGATTGATCACCAGATTGCTTGCTCCCTAGCAGTTCTCCTGGTCCTCTATATTCAAGGTCTTTTTCAGAAATAACAAATCCATCATTCGTATTTTTCATAGTTGTAAGTCTTTTCTTAGCTATGTCAGTCAATTTATCATCATACAATAGTATGCAAATTGATTCCTTTGTGCCTCTACCAATTCTCCCTCTAAGTTGATGTAATTGTGATAACCCGAATCTTTCAGCATGTTCTATGACAATTATGCTTGCTTCTGGTATATCAATTCCTACTTCTATAACGGTTGTAGAAACTAGTATAGGCTTTTTACAAATAATGAAATCTCTAAGATTTTCTTCTTTTTCTTCATTATTCATTTTTCCGTGTATTATTGATACTTTATTTGGAAAATATTTTTCTAGTGATTTTTTTCTTGTTTCTACTGCTATTAAGTTAAGATTTTCTGATTCATGAATAAGTGGGCATATCCAAAATATTTGTTCTTTGCTATCTAAAGTAAGATTTATGGTATTTATTACTTTTACTATTTTATTATTATTTACAGTAATAGTCTTTACTAAAGGTCTATTTTTAGGTTTATTTTTTATTATGGATAAATCCATATCTCCGTAATTAGTTAGAATTAATGTTCTTGGAATTGGAGTAGCTGTCATAACTAAAAAATCAGCTTGAGTAGACTTTTTGAGTAAATTTAATCTTTGATAAACACCAAATCTATGCTGTTCATCGATCACAACTAAGCCTAATTTTTTAAAATTAACACTCTCTTGTATTATAGCGTGAGTTCCAATAATTATATCCGATCTTCCAGTGCTAATGTTATGCAATACAACTTTTTTGTTTGAATTTTTACCCGTTAATAATTCAATAGAAATTCCAAGTTCATCAGAATATTTTTTAAAAAATTTATAGTGTTGTTGAGATAGTATTTCTGTAGGTACCATAAGGACACCTTGAAATCCAGCCTCTACTACATGTAATAATGAGATAAATGCTACTATCGTTTTGCCACTTCCTACATCACCTTGTAATAATCTCGACATACGTTCTTTTGAGGTTAAATCTTTTTGAATTTCTATTAACACGTCTTTTTGACTTTGGGTTAACTGGAAAGGGAGTATGTTCTTAATTTTTTTTATTAATATATTTTTAGAAACTTTTGGAATTTTTCTTTTTCTTTTTTTATGTAATCTTATTAAATTTAATGCTAGTTGCCTAGATAAAGCTTCATCGTAAGCAAGCCTTTCTAAAAACAAATTATAATTTTTATTATCATTTTTATCTTTTGGAAGATGAATATTTTTTATTGAATTATTAAAACTACTCCATTTTTTTGACTTAACTAATTCTATGTCTATCCACTCATTTAATTTTGGGAGATTCTCCAAGGCTTTTAATATGGCTTGTTTTAGCTTATTTTTATGTAAACCAGTTGTTAAAGGATAAGAAGAATCATAATTTGAAATTTTAGCATTAATTTTTCTTTCTACTAATTCAGGGTGAACTATTTGAAATTTTTTATTTCTGAATTGTAACGTTCCTACTATAGTTAGAACTTGACCCTTAACAAAAAGGGAATCAAACCAAGACTTTTTCACATTAAAATAAATTATAGAAATATTAGTATTATCAAATTTTACACTTGCTATAGATATTCTAGGTTTTTTATAGGTAGTCCATTTACTTAAAACTGTGGCTTTAATAATTACGTTTTTATTTAAATATTTTTCCTTAATATTTTTTATATTAAGTCTTTCTGAAGAATAATTAGGCAAATGGAGAAGCAAATCTATATATCTATCGCCTATAAAATTTTTAAATAATGCTGTATAATGAGGACCAAAACCTGAAATAGTATTTATACTTGAATATAAAGGATCTAAAATTTTAGGTCTCATATTTAAAACTCCTTATAAAACTATTATAAACGTATTAAATAATTTATAAATGAAGATTATGATGAATAAAACTTTACAAAATAAAATAAGACAAAAAATACGTTATAAATGCTGGCATAGGGGAACTAAAGAAATGGACATTTTATTAGGAAATTTTTATGACAAATACAATAACGATATGTCTATATTAGAGCACAATGAATTTGAGGAAACTGTTGTATCTATGTCTGATGATGACTTATACGATATTTTTATTAATAAAAAAAACTGGCCACCTGAAGTAAAAAATGGATTATTAAAAAAACTTAAAAAATATACAAAAAACATAGGATTAACTCATTCTAGATAAATATTTAAATACAACTCAAGATATCTCATTATCTGGAGTTCCAGATGGAATGAATATATTTATTATTGGAGAAACACTTTTAAGAAATAGAAATATTAAGTTTGCATATGTAGTAAAAGATAATAAAGAATTAAATTTACGTTATAATCAATTTAAAAGCTTATT
>CAZUXH010000131.1:0-3147 GCA_964624655.1 uncultured Rhodospirillaceae bacterium
GCTTAGAGATGCTACAAGTGGGAAAGCACCTATTTTTGAGGGTAGTGGTGGAATTGCTTTGGTAGATAGTTTTAAAAGAGGTATTAAAGGCACAATGCCTGGTTCAGATTTAATTGATGTAATTGTAGCACTTTGGAAAGCGCTTCTTGAAGGAAATGAATCTCGTATTTACAAAATTTCATTCCCTTTATCTAGCTTTATTTCGATACTTACGTCTTTGGATGCATTTCTTACCATTGAAAAGTATATTTTAGTTAAAAGAGGAATATTTAAAAATAGTATTATAAGAAAACCTTGTAATTACAAATTAGACTTTGAAACTAATAAGGAAGTTGACATTATTTTCAAAAAATTGACTGAGGCTTTAAATTCCAATGACTAAAGAAAAATTAAGAAGTAGTAATTGGTTTAATAGAAAAGATGAAATGGGTGTTCGACACAGATCATCTTTGTTATCTTTGGGTCACAATATAAATCAAAAAAATAAAAAACCAGTTATTGGTATTTGCAATCCATACAGTGAATTTAATAATTGCGAGATGGCATTTCAGAATCTTATTCCAGTTATAAAGAGAGGAATTGTTGCCGCAGGAGGCATACCAATAGAATTTTCTACAATGTCATTAGGTGCTGAACTATTAAAACCCGCGGATATGCTTTATAGGAATCTTGTTTCTATGGAGATAGAAGAAACCATAAGAGGGTATCCAATAGATGGGATAATTCTTTTATGCAATTGTGATAAAACAACTCCGGCACAGTTGATGGCTTGTGCTAGTGCGAATATTCCTTCAATTCAATTTTCTGGTGGTCATAAATCTTTCGGGGTTTTTCAGGGTGAAAAGTTAAGTTCTGGAACAGATTTTTGGAAATACTGGGACGAATATCGTAAAGGTCAGCTGAATGAAGAAGAATGGAATGAACTACAAAATACCTTGTCATGTTCATTTGGTGCTTGTAATGAGATGGGTACTACTTCAACGATGACAGCTCTTTCAGAAGTATTGGGTATGATGCCTTTAGGATCTAGTACTCTCCCAGCAAATGATAGTAGAAGAATGATAGTAGCAGAAAATTTAGGTCACTACATGTTACATATGTTAAAGAAGAATCTAAGGCCTAGAGACATTCTTACTAAAAATATTTTTTTTAATGCAATTCGTATATTAGCAGCACTTGGAGGATCTACTAATGCGATAATTCATTTAACTGCAATTGCAGGTAGATGTGGAATTAAGTTGGAGTTAAAAAAATTCGATGAAATATTTAGTTCTATTCCGCTGCTAGCAAACGTAAAACCATCTGGTGATTATATTATGGAAGATTTCCATAATGCCGGAGGTATCCCAAATCTTTTATACCAATTAAAGGATTTTCTAACTGATGATTGTATCAATCATACAGGTAAGAAATTTTCTAGTTTATTAAAAAATAAAAAATTCGTCTCTAATGACGTAATCAGAAATAGTACAAATCCAGTTAAAAAAGGAGGAGCTCTTATAGCTTTGTTTGGGAACTTAGTTCCAAAAGGCGCAATCTTAAAAGTATCTGCAGCTTCAAATCATCTCCTTAACCATGTAGGAAATGCTTTCGTATTTAATAATTATGAGGATATGTTAAAAAAAATTGATAATACTGATTTAAATTTTAATGAAAATGACATTCTTGTAATGAAAAATTGTGGTCCTAGAGGTGTTCCAGGAATGCCTGAATGGGGGCAAATTCCTATACCAAAAAAATTATTAGATAGAAATATTACTGATATTATAAGAATAAGTGATGCTCGTATGAGTGGTACAAGCTTTGGTACTGTCATTTTACATTCTACCCCTGAATCAGCTTTTGGAGGCCCGTTGTCTATAGTCGAAAACGGGGATAAAATTAAGTTAAATGCCTCTAAAAAGCAGTTAGACTTATTGATGTCTGAAGATGAAATAAAAGATAGATTAAAAAATGTTAAAAAAAATCAATCAAACCATTTACGTGGTTATCCGAAACTATATATAGACCACGTTTTACAAGCTGACCAGGGATGCGATTTTGATTTTCTTCTTCCAGATAATTCAAATAACGTAAATTTAATTGAGCCCATAGTTGGCAAATCATAAAAATACATATGCAAATGGAATCTTTCAAAAAAAGAGACTACAGTTTAGTTGGTGAAGACAGTGACAAAGCAAATGAATTAGGTCTAATTAATGCTCAATGGTATAAATGTGAAATCAGCTCAGGTGAATTAAAAAAATTATCACAAAAAAACAATATTAGGCCACTTTTTGATACTTTACTATGGTTCGCTCTGTTACTTGTTTTAGGGTTTTTATCTTATAGCTATCTTGAAACATGGCTTGCTTATCCTTTATTCGCTCTCTACGGTTTTGTATATGCTTTAGGAGGAAATTCTAGATGGCATGAAATGGGCCATAAAACTGCTTTTAAGTCAAAAATACTAAACGAAATAGTTTATCAGATAGCATCATTTGTAGAACTTTTTCCTCCTACTCAATGGCGCTGGAGTCATGTTAGACATCATAAAGATACATTAATAGTTGGAAGAGACCCAGAATTTGTTTCGCAAAGACCTCCTTCTCTCAAAGACATATTATTAAACTTCTTTTATTTATCAATAGGTAAGCTTAATTTGAAAAGGACGATACTGCATAGTATAGGTGCATTCGATGAGGAGGAAAAAAATTATATACCTGATAGGTATTATAAAAAGGTAGTTTGGGAGGGTAGGATTTGGGTGTTAGTTTTCTGCTTTATAATTGGATTATGTCTTTATTATAAATCAATATTACCAATTCTATATGTTATTGGACCAACATTTTATGGATTCCCGTTCGTATTCTTAATTGTTATAACACAGCATGTAGGCTTAAATGATGATGTTCTGGATTATAGGTTAAATACAAGGACGTTTTACACAAATTATTTTATTAGATTTCTTTACTCTAACATGAATTATCATTTAGAACATCATATGTTTCCAAGTGTACCATATTATAACTTGCCACTTTTGCATGAAAAAATAAAAGATGACTGCCCTCCTGCTATTCCAAGCCTTCGTTCTGCAATTAAAGACTCAGTTCTTTCTATAATTCGCCAAACAAAAAATCCTGCATATACTATTTTTCCAAAATTATC
>CAZUXH010000132.1:0-3145 GCA_964624655.1 uncultured Rhodospirillaceae bacterium
TATCACGCTTTTTTGGTCCCAAATTAGGAATTAGAGAAGATCCTGTTACAGGTGGAGCACATTGTGAACTTATTCCTTATTGGTCAAAGCGTTTAAATAAAAAAGATATGATAGCAAGACAATTATCAAAAAGAGGAGGGGAACTATATTGTTCTTATTTAGGCGATAGAGTAATCATTGGAGGCAAGGCAACTACTTATATGCAAGGAGAATTGCTATTGAGTTATCAGGAATGACTAATATAATTCTATAAGCTTAAATCTATCTCATTTGAGAACATATTTTGAAATTCTTATAATGTGCTAGCGATATGATAATTGATCCAATTAATGTTAGTATCCTTTCACCTGCTTCACCTATATTGCTCTCTCCAAATAAGACAGCACAAATAAGTATAAAAAGACCTATCATTCCAATAAATAAGAACGACCCCCTTTTATGATTAATGAAACCCTTACTTAGGGTCAATATACTAATTGGAGCTATGAGCCATATCATTAAATAGTGAATCAACTCATTATCCAATTGAATTGACATAAACGCAGGAAATAAGACAATAAAAGAAGGAACAAAAAAGCAATGCATTACACAAGCAATGGATAAACCAATAGCAATTTTATCATTATTTATTTTTGCTGAATTAATCATTTGAATAATACCTATACCAATAAAAATTTAATTTCACTAACGCAATACTATTGCATTACATTAAAAGTTGTACAATGTCAAAAGAATAAGGATGGCTGCTAGCTGAAATCTATTATGTTAAGTAAAAATATTCAAAATTAAGTCTCTTATATGGAATAGACCAAAAAATTTTAGTATTATTTTTAGAGGATAAGTTTTTCATGAGTTAAAGCTACTTGGTCTTGTTGAAATAGTTTTATTGAGACGTTAAAACTTATTTGACCGGCTAAATTTTAATAGCTTATAATTATATACTAATTTTTAGAGAGTAGGTTAATAACATGGCTGGTGAAAAAAGTTGTTTTGATCTTATTATCAGAGATGGAACAATTATAGATGGAACAGGAAAAAATTCTTATAAAGCAGATATAGGAATTCTAGGTGAGAAAATAATAAAAATAGGTAATATTAAAGGTAGTGCAAAAAAAGAGATTAATGCGAGCAATTTATTTGTAACACCTGGTTTTGTTGATATTCATACTCATTATGATGGTCAAGCAATCTGGGATAATTATTTAAAACCTTCTTCTATACATGGAGTTACAACTGTAGTTATGGGTAATTGTGGAGTAGGGTTTGCTCCATGTAAGGTTAATGATAGAGAAAAGTTAGTAGAATTAATGGAAGGTGTAGAAGATATACCTTCACCCGTTATGCATGAAGGGCTGAGCTGGGATTGGGAAACATTTCCTGAATATTTAAATTCTTTAGATAAACATAATAGAGATATAGATATATGTGCATTATTACCTCATGCGGCTTTAAGAGTTTTTGTAATGGGAGAGAGAGCGTTAAAGCATGAAAAGGCTACTAAAGAAGACATGATGAAAATGAAAAAGATTAGTACTGAGTCTATTAAGGCAGGTGCTTTTGGATTTTCTACTTCTCGAACAATTAGCCATAAAAGTTGTAATGGAGAATTTACTCCTACTTTAAAAGCTCATGAAAGTGAGTTAAATGCAATTGCTGAAGGTCTTAAAGATGCTAATGGTGGATTTATGGAAATTGTTTCGGATTGGAATGAACCTAGTCCTGAAGAAGAGTTTAATGTTTTAAGAAGAATTGCAAAGAATACAAACAGACCAATTGTTTTTACCTGTAATCAGAGACATGATAGAACAAAATACTGGAATGAGTTAATGGGTTTTGCTAGAGAAGCAAAAAAAGAAAATCTTTCTATAAGGCCTGTAGTAGCTCCAAGACCTATTGGTATTTTATTAGGTTTAAATGGTAGTCAGAATCCATTTTCTGGAACTGTATCATATAAAAAAATAGAACATTTAAGCCTGAAAGAACGAGTAAATATTATGAGAAGGCCGGAAATAAAAGAAAGTATATTGTCTGAAGATCCAGTGAAAGATAGTAAGTTTCCTTTAATTACTAGAATTAGCTACCAACATATGTATGAATTTGGAGATGAAGCAAATTATGCTCCAGACAAAAAAGAATCTTTGGATTCAAGAGCTATTAAAGAGAAAATTTCACCTCAGGAATTGGCATATAATATTTTATTAAAAAATGAAGGCAAGGCTTTTATATATTCTCCATTAGTAAATTATGCAGATAATAACTTAGATGTGTGTGAATCTATGCTTTTAGACAAGAATGCTATTATGGGTCTAGGGGATGGAGGAGCACATGTCGGATTTATACTAGATGCTGGATTTCCAACTTGGTTAATATATTATTGGTGCAATAAAACAAATAAATTTTCTAAAGAAGAAACAATTAGAAGATTAACGACAGACACAGCGGCAGCGGCAGGATTATATGACCGTGGTAAAATAGAAAAAGGATTTAAAGCAGATATAAATATTTTAGATTGGAATAATGTAAGAGCAGGACAACCATATATTGTTAATGATTTACCTACAGGAGGTAAGAGACTTATGCAAGAAACAAGAGGTTTTGAATATACTATAGTATCAGGCAATATTACTTATAAAAAAGGAAAACCAACTGGAATTTTACCAGGCAAATTGGTTAGAAGAACTTAAAATGATATGGGAGTATAAAAATGATTATTGTTGTGGTTACATTTGAAATACCTTCAGAAATTAATGAAACAATTTTAAAAGAAAAATTTTTAGAAACTTCCCCCATTTATAAAGATGCTCCTGGATTAATAAGAAAAAATTATATTTCTGATTTAGAGAACAATATTGCAGGCGGGGTATACTGTTTTGATAATATCATAAATGCAAAAAAGTGGTTTGATGATGAAAGAATTGAATGGTTAACAAATAGATATTCAAAACCAGATTTAAAATTTTATGAAAACCCAGTTATCGTTGATAACAACGTGAACAAAATCATTTCCTGATTACACCTTAAGTTGGAGTAAAGATGAAAGTTACAGAATATAATAATATTAAAATTAAAAAAGTTTCTGGAGCTTTAGGTGCTATAATTGAGAATATTCAACTAGATAAAAACTTAGATGGAAATACTTTAAATG
>CAZUXH010000133.1:0-3124 GCA_964624655.1 uncultured Rhodospirillaceae bacterium
GCAGGTTATTTGCACGGTTTTAAGCCACGATTTAGAAAATGATCCTGATATTCCTTCTTTAATAGGTACATCAGCAGCTCTTACATTATCAGGTTTGCCTTTTTTAGGACCTATTGCGGCAGCTAGGGTAGCATGGACCGATGGAAAATATATTTTAAATCCAACTCTTGAAGAAACTAAAGCGTCCGAATTAGATTTAGTAGTAGCTGGAACTGGTACAGGCGTTCTTATGGTAGAATCAGAGGCGCATGAGCTTTCAGAAAAAATAATGTTGGGAGCTGTAGACTTTGGTCATAAAGAAATGCAGGTAGTAATACAAGCTATAATTAATTTAGCGGAACAAGCGGCAAAAGATCCCTGGAAGTTTGATCCTCCTAAAGTAGATAAAAATATTCAAAAATTTGTAGAACAAAATTCAAAAAATGCCTTTAAAAAAGCATATGATGAAGTAGTAAAACAAAAAAGATCTACTATGTTGAATGATATAAGATCTGAAGTATTAAAAAAAGCTGAAGATAAAGAATTTTATGTTTTTAAGGTTAGCTCAGAAATTAAAAAATTAGAAAAAGAGCTTGTAAGAGGTCAGGTTTTAAAATCTAAAAAGAGAATAGATGGCAGGGCTTTGGATAAAGTTAGGCCAATAAGCGCAGAGGTAAGTGTTATTGCACGAGTGCATGGTTCTGCATTATTTACCAGAGGAGAAACACAAGGCCTAGTAGTTACTACCTTAGGAACAGGAACTGATGAGCAAATTATAGATGCGTTAGAAGGAGACTCAAAAAGGAATTTTATGTTGCATTATAATTTTCCGCCCTATTCTGTAGGAGAAACAGGAAGATTAGGTACTGGTAGACGTGAAGTTGGTCATGGTATGCTTGCATGGAGAGCTATTCATCCTTTACTGCCGGAACACCAAGATTTTCCATATACTATCCGTGTTGTTTCTGAAATTACTGAATCAAATGGCTCTTCTTCAATGGCGACGGTTTGTGGAACCTCATTATCTCTAATGGATGCTGGAGTACCAATAAAAAAACCAGTGGCAGGAATTGCGATGGGTTTAATAAAGGAAGGTAAAGAGTACGCAGTATTATCAGATATTTTAGGAGATGAAGATCATTTAGGTGACATGGATTTTAAAGTGGCAGGAACTGATTCTGGAATTACTTCTCTTCAGATGGATATTAAAATTACGTCTATCACTAGCGAAATAATGAAAATAGCTTTAGATCAAGCTAACGATGGAAGATTACATATTTTATCAGAAATGAGTAAGGGTATTAAAACTCACAGAAAGCAAGTTAATGAATTTGCACCTAGAATTGAAAAAATTAAGATACCTACTGATAAGATAAGAGAAGTTATAGGAGCAGGAGGAAAAGTAATTAGAGAGATTTGTGAAATTTCTGAAGCAAAAATTGATATTGATGATAGCGGAATAATCACCATATTTGGAGTAGGCAAAGAATCTGTAGAAAAGGCTTTGGCAGAAATAAATAGCATAGTGGTTGAACCAGAAGTAGGTCAAATATATGAAGGCAAAGTGGTAAAAATTATGGATTTTGGTGCTTTTGTTAATTTTGTAGGGAAGAAGGATGGTCTGGTTCATATTAGTGCCATGGCCCCATATCATGTAGATAAGGTTTCTGATATTTGTAATGAGGGCGATACTGTAAAAGTAAAAGTAATGGGTTTTGATGATAGAGGCAAAGTAAGATTATCGATGAAAGTAATTGATCAAGAAACTGGCGAAGATATTTCTGGACAATTAGAAACAGAAGAAAAGCCAAAGTCTAAACTTGGAAAACGTAGACAAAAAAAATAATTTAAAAAAAGAAAAAATTTTTTACAAAAATAAACTAATTTAGGATATACGGGGCCGATGTAATACCAAAGGTAGAAGGAGGTAAAGGCGTAGCTATTACAACCGGCGCCTCCTCTGGTGCTTGGGCTGCAGCTGGCGGTGTGGGAACATTTTCTGGAGTTAATGCTGATTCTTATGATAAAAATGGGAATTTAGTTAGACAAATATATAAAGGTAAAACCAGAATAGATCGTCATGAAGAGCTAATTGATTATGCTATAAAAGGTGGAATTTCTCAAGCAAGAGTAGCACATGAGATATGTGGCTCAAAAGGTAGATTACATGTTAATGTTTTGTGGGAAATGGGAGGAGCTGAAAGAGTACTTATTGGAATAATGGAAAAAGCAGGTGAGATTATTCATGGAGTTACCTGCGGAGCTGGAATGCCTTATCGGTTAGGTGACATAGCTGCAAAATTTGGTATTTTTTATTATCCAATAATATCTTCTGCTAGAGCATTTAAAATATTATATAAAAGAGCCTATGTAAGAAGTACTAAGTGGTTAGGGGGGGTAGTATATGAAGACCCTTGGTTGGCAGGAGGTCATAATGGTTTATCAAATAGTGAGGATCCAAGAAAACCAGAAAAACCTTTTCATAGAGTTCTAGAACTTAGAAAAGTAATGAAAGCAGTAGGATTAGGAGACACTCCAATAATTATGGCAGGAGGGGTTTGGTTTTTAAGAGATTGGATAGATTGGATTGATAATAAAGATTTAGGGCCCATAGCATTTCAATTTGGTACAAGACCTCTTTTAACACAAGAAAGTGAGATTCCGGAAAGTTGGAAAGCAAAACTTTTGACGATTAAAAAAGGAGACGTTTTGCTGCATAGGTTTAGCCCGACTGGTTTTTGGTCTTCAGCGGTAAAAAATAATTTTTTAAAAGAACTTATGGAAAGAGGAAAAAGGCAACTTAAAGCCTCTCTGTCAATCGATGGGAATATAAATATTCCGATAGAAACAGGAAAAAATAGAAAAAGAATTTATTATTTTACTAAGGAAGATGCAATAAAAGCAAAAAACTGGATTGCTCAAGGTTTCAAAGAGGTTTTGAAAACTCCTGATAATACTGCAGTTTTTGTGTCAGAACAAAAGGCTTCGGAGATTCGAAAGGATCAAAAGGATTGTATGGGTTGCTTAAGCCAATGTAAATTTTCTAATTGGGCGGATAATGAAAAATATTCTACAGGTAAAAAGGCGGACCCTAGAAGCTTTTGTATACAAAAATCATTACAAGAAATTATTCATGAAGGTAGTG
>CAZUXH010000134.1:0-3083 GCA_964624655.1 uncultured Rhodospirillaceae bacterium
CGGTCGGAGGGTATTTTTAGGGGTTAAAAACCGCAGAAAATCAACGTTTTTATTCTACAGTAACACTTTTAGCCAGATTTCTTGGTTGGTCTACATCTGTTCCTTTTAATACTGCAGTATAATAAGCAAGAAGTTGAACAGGAATTGTATATAAAATGGGATAGGCAAAAGAATTACTTGTAGGCACTTCAATTGTATGAGCACAGAGATCTTGCAGTTCTTTAATACCCCTTTTATCAGAAATTAATATAATTTGTGCTCCTCTTGCCGCAACTTCCTCAATATTAGATGCAGTTTTAGAAAACAACTCATCACTAGGAGCTATGGCCACTACTGGAACACCATCATCAATTAAGGCAATTGGACCATGTTTCAATTCTCCCGCAGCATAAGCCTCAGCATGAATATAACTAATTTCTTTAAGTTTTAAAGCTCCTTCTAAAGCTATAGGATACGACAACCCTCTTCCTACATATAAAACATCTCTCGCATTCTTTAAATTTTGAGCTACTTTTAATAGAGTTTTTTCAAGAGACAAGGCCTCTGCAGTTAGAGAAGGAATTTCTACCAAATCAGTAACAAGATGATCTTCCTGTTTAGCTTTAAGAATATTCTTAGATTTTGCTGCAGCAATTACTAAACATGCTAAGGTAGCTAGTTGTGTAGTAAAAGCTTTTGTAGAAGCAACTCCTATTTCAGGACCAGCCAAGGTTATAAGACTAGAATCTGCCTTTCTTGCTAAAGAACTCTCTAAAACATTTACTATTGATAATATTTTTAAGCCTCTTTTTCTAGCAGAATTCATTGCAGCAATAGTATCTGCAGTTTCTCCAGATTGAGAAACTAAAATTATTCCTTCTTCTTCAGAAGAAACATGAGACCTATATCTATATTCAGAGGCTATATCTACTTCTGTTGTTAAGTTCACATATTTCTCAAACCACAATTTTGCAACCATTGCCGCATAAAATGAAGTTCCACAAGCTATAATATATATTTTTTTAAATTTTTGAAAATTAAAATCTATTTTAGGGTCAAGAATCTTTCGACTTTGAGGGTCTATATAACTTTTTATAGTTTCTCCTAGTACTGTCGGTTGCTCGTGAATTTCTTTTAACATAAAATGTTCAAATCCACCCTTTTCTATGGCTAAACCAGATTTAAGTGTTTGCGTTTCTTTCCTTTTAACGTTTTTCATAGAAGAATCAAAAATTTTCACTTCTGTATTTTTTATTACTGCAATATCTCCATCTTCTAAATAAATAATTTTATTTGTTAATGGAGCAAGACCTACTGCGTCTGACCCTAAATACATTTCTTCCGTCCCAAAACCTATTGCTAATGGACTTCCTTTTCTTGCTGCAATTAGAGTGTTTTCCTCATCGGCTATTAATATTCCTAAAGCAAAAGCCCCATGTAATTTTTCAAGAGCCTCTCTGACTGCATCTATAGGTTGTAGACCTTTTTTAACATAATTTGATGCAAGGTGGACTATTACTTCACTATCTGTATCTGTAGAAAACTTATATCCCTTTTTTTCCAAGTCACTTTTTAAATCTCTGTAGTTCTCAATAATTCCGTTATGAACTATTGCAAAGTGCTCATTAGCGTGTGGGTGGGCATTTATTTCATTTGGAATACCATGAGTCGCCCATCTAGTATGAGCTATGCCTGTCGATCCATCCAGAGGACTTTTTTGTAGCAGATCTTCTAAGTTTGTAATTTTACCTTCTGCTCTTCTACGAATTATTTTACCATCGACTAGAGTAGCTATACCTGCAGAATCATATCCTCTATATGCTAATCTTCTTAGTCCATCAAGTAATAATCCAGAAGCATTATTCTTCCCTATAACTCCTATAATCCCGCACATTTTAAACCCTTTTAATCTTATGCATATAATTATTCAGTATTTTTATCCTGATTTTTAGAATTTTTTTGATTTTTTTTCTTTAAATTGACTTGCTTAGATCTTTCAACTGAAAGGGATCCATCTGGAACATCCTTGGTAATTACACTTCCCGCTCCTATAACTGTATTTTTGCCAACTTTTACAGGAGCTACCAAAGATACATTGGACCCAATAAAAGAATCGTCTTTTATTTTTGTTTTGTTTTTCTTTTTTCCATCATAGTTACAGGTTATAACTCCTGCACCAATATTGACATTAGTACCTATATCACTATCACCCACATATGAAAGGTGATTAATTTTTGTACCCGATTGAATGGTAGACTTTTTAATTTCTACAAAATTTCCAACTTTCGAACCCTCACCAATCACGGTATCTGGTCTTAACCTTGCAAATGGACCAATAGTTGCCTTAGATTTGATAAGCACTCCTTCTAAATGAGAAAATGGATGAATAGTTACTTCATCTTCAATTACTACTCCTTTTCCAAAATAAACATTAGGACCTATTACAACATCTTTCCCTATTATCGTATCATTAGAAAAATAAACAGTTTCTGGATCTAAAAGAGAAACTCCATTTTTCATTGCTTCATTTCTAAGCTTATTTTGTATATCCTTTTCAACCATAGAAAGTGCCACCCTATCATTAATACCTTTGCATTTTAATTCATCTGACTCAATTATATATACCTTTTTATCCTCCTCATTCGCAAGTGATACAATATCCGTAAGATATTTTTCTTTTCCTTCCTTATTGTTCTCTATGTCTGAAACAAATTTAAAAATGTACTTCGCTTTACCTATCAGCGCACCACTATTACACAATTTACTTTCCTTCTCTTCCATATTCGCTTCATTTTCTTCCACTATTTTTTTAGCAAAACCATCTTTATCTTCTATTACTCTTCCATAGCCATAAGGATTATTTGTTCTAAAGGCTATAATTCCTAAATTGTTATTTAACCTAGTCTTAGTAAAATCAACTAAACCTTTGATATCTAATAAAGGAGCATCACCACACAGAACTACTATGTTACTATCATCATATTTTTTAGGAAAACTAGAAGAAGTAGATAGTACAGCATTTGCTGTACCAGTTTGTCGGCTCTGCCTAACAAATTCTATCTCTTTACTATATTTGCCAATAACATTTTCTACTAATTCGGCAC
>CAZUXH010000135.1:0-2934 GCA_964624655.1 uncultured Rhodospirillaceae bacterium
AAGAAATTTAAATTGATTTCAAAAATTGAAAGAATAATAGCTTTTAGATATTTAAGACCAAAAAAAAAAGAAGGTTTTTTAAAAATTATTTCAATTTTTTCTTTTACAGGAATAGCACTTGGCGTTGCGATTTTAATAATAGTAATGTCAGTAATGAATGGATTTCGAACTGAATTAATTGAAAAAATCTTAGGTTTTAATCCACATATTATAGTCAAACCATTCGAAAAAAAAATTACACAAGACGAACTAAACAATCTAGATGATTTAAGCACAAAAATATCAAGTACGTCACTAACGTTTAATGGGCAAGGAATTTTGATTAATAAAGACAATACTATCGGTGTAATAGTACGTTCTTATGTTGATGATGATATTGAAAAAATTGACCTAATAAAGAACGGAATAATAGATGGTGCTTTAGATTCTTTTGAGAAAAATAAAATAATAATAGGAAAAGAATTAGCAATATCTTTGAACTTAGTCGTAGGAGACGATATTGCATTAATGTCTACTTCGAATTTACATACCCCTTTTGGAAATTTGCCTTTACAAGAAAAATTTAAAATTTCTTCAGTTTTTAGCACAGGATTAGCAGAGTTTGATCAAAATGTTATTTTTATAACTTTTAAAAATGCAAGCTCTTTATTTGAATTAGATGACAAAGATATAAATCTGGAAATATTTTTAAAAAAACCAGATAGCGCAGAATCTATAAAAAAAGAAGTTCAAAAGATATTTACAAATCATTATGTTTATTCTTGGGCTGACCTAAACAGATCTTTCTTTGGAGCACTAAAAGTTGAGAGAAATGTCATGTTTATAATTTTAACTCTTATAATAATTGTGGCAGCCTTTAATATAATATCGGGACTAACAATTCTAGTTAAAAATAAAACTAAAGAGATTGCTATACTTAGAACTTTAGGCGTAAGCAAAAATTCAGTAACAAAAATATTTTTTCTTATAGGATTTACTATTGGATCGCTAGCAACATTAACAGGAGTAACTTTTGGGATATTATTTTCTTATTATATAGAAGAAATAAGAATTTTAATTACAACAATATTTAATATAAAATTATTTCCTGAAGAAATATATTTTTTAAATCAAATGCCGTCCGAAATAAATATAGGATATATATTAATTATTTCTTTCTTCTCATTAATAATTACTTTTTTAGCAACAATTTTTCCATCTTTATCGGCTGCTAGGCTAGATCCAGTCAAGGCTTTAAAATATGAATAATGAAATAATTAAATTATCAAAAATATCTAAAAGTTTTTTAGGTGCTAATAAAAAAATTGAAGTTTTAAAAAATATAAATATAACAATCAATAAGGGTGAATTAATTTCACTTACCGGACCCTCTGGTTCCGGCAAATCAACATTATTACATATAATTGCGTTATTGGATCAGCCTTCTGAGGGAGAGGTCTTTTATGACAAAGAAAATTTATCTTTAACTAATAATGATAAAAAAGACATGATAAGAAAAAAGGGTATTTCAATAATATATCAACAGAATAACTTGCTTGCTGATTTTACTGCTTTAGAGAACGTTGCTATTCCTCTTTTAAACAATGGAATGTCTTGGAATGAATCGATTAAGAAATCTAAAGAACTTCTGTCATCAGTAAATCTAAAAGATAGACTTAATCACTTTCCAACAGAATTATCAGGAGGAGAACAGCAAAGAGTTGCTGTAGCAAGAGCATTAATTACTGAACCTCAATTAATTTTAGCAGATGAACCAACTGGTAGCCTAGACAGAAAAACAGCTAATGAAATATTTTCATTATTTTTAAAACTTAAAACAAAAAATAGAGCTATACTTTATGCAACTCATAATAGAGAATTATCTAACAAAGCAGACTATAAGTTAAATATTTTAGATGGTAATATAATGAAAGAAAATGAATGAAGTTGCAAATAAGGAATTTACTCATCTAAAAATTCATACTCAATATTCTATTTGTGAAGGAGCTTTGCAAATAGAAAATTTGGCCAAGTACTGTAAGTCAAATAAAACTAAAGCTGCAGGCTTATGTGACTCAAATAATCTTTGTGGAGCTTTAGAATTTTCCGAATCGCTATCCAAATCAAAAACCCAACCAATCATAGGAACACAAATTAGCATTAAATATAAAAATTATATTGGAAAAATACCATTATTTGCAAAAAGTTTAGAGGGATATAAAAATTTAATAAAATTATCTTCCAAATCATTTTTACAAGTCAGTGATAATGAGGAACCCCATTGTACCGTCGAAGATCTAGAAAAAAATTATAAGGGTATAATTTTATTTTCTGGCACATTTGATGGTTTGATGGGAAAATTATTTTTTAAAAATCTTACAGACGAAATTATTGTTTTATTAAAAAGAATAAACAAAATCTTTAACAACAATTTTTATATCGAAATTCAAAGACATAACGAAGAAGGAGAAAAATTATTTGAGAAATTTATGCTTAATTGCTCAAATAAATTAACTATTCCTATAATAGCAACTCATGAAGTTTTTTATTTAGATAAAGATATGTTCGAAGCCCACGACGCCTATCTTTGCGTAGGTGAAAAAACCTATGTTAATGTAAAAGAAAGAAGAAAATATAACGATTCTCATTATTTAAAAAATTCTAAAGAAATGAATGAATTATTCCATGATCTTCCTGATGCTTTAGAAAATAATTTATATTTTCCATTAAGAATATCATATAGACCTAAGAATTCACAACCTGTTTTGCCTGATATAAGAAACGATAAGGTGAAAAATATTGACGAACTGTTATCTAATGAATCTAAGGAAGGATTAAAAAATAAATTAAAGGAATATATTTTTCCCTATATTGATAAAGAAAAAATAAAAGAAACAACAGAGATTTATAATCAAAGACTTCATCATGAAATAGATATTATATCTAAAATGAAAT
>CAZUXH010000136.1:0-2723 GCA_964624655.1 uncultured Rhodospirillaceae bacterium
ATTAATGCATGCATTTTATTGTCTCTGAACCATTCGCCTATAGCACATCCAGAATAAGGGGCAAGGTATTGAAGAGGTGCGGGCTCTGAGGCTGTCGCTGCGACTACAACCGTATAATCTAAGGCCCCTCTTTCCTCAAGTTCTCTTACTATTTGAGCAACAGTTGATCTTTTTTGTCCAATTGCAACATAAACGCAGTAAAGTTTCTTGCCTTCTTCATTCCCTTCATTTACTGCCTTTTGATTAAGTATTGTATCAACTGCAACAGCAGTTTTACCAGTTTGCCTATCTCCTATAATAAGTTCTCTTTGTCCTCTACCAATAGGAACTAGAGAATCTATAGCCTTTAAACCTGTTTGAACCGGTTCGTGAACTGACTTTCTTGGAATAATGCCAGGAGCTCTAACATCTACAATTTGTCGCTCCGTAGACTTTAATTCTCCTTTCCCATCTATGGGATTCCCTAGCGCATCAACTACTCTTCCCAATAATTCTTTTCCCACAGGCGCATCAACAATTCTATTAGTTCTTTTTACAGTATCTCCCTCTTTAATTCCTCGATCATCTCCAAATATGACGACCCCTACATTATCAACCTCTAAATTCAAGGCCATGCCTGATATGCCTTCAGAAAACTCAACCATTTCTCCAGCTTGCACATTATCCAATCCGTATACTCTTGCGATTCCGTCCCCTACTGAAAGTACTTGTCCTATCTCTGCAACTTCCGCTTCAGTTTCAAACTTTTCTATTTGTTCTTTGATTATAGACGAAATTTCACCAGCTTTTAGATCCATTATTTATCCCTTTCTTGTAGATGCTTTGATACCTTGAAGTTTAGATCTAACTGACCCATCCAACATTAGCGAACCAATTTTTAATATATAACCACCTAATATTGAAGGATCAACAGTGGTTATTAAATTTATTTTTGAACCACTAGATTCTTCTATTTTATTTTCTAAAATTTTTAGTTCTTTTTTCTCAAGCAATTCAGAGCTAATTATTTCTGCTTTGAGAACTCCCATACTTTTTAAATACATTTCAATAAAATGTTCGCATATTTTACTAATAAGATTTGACCTCCTATTTAGACAAACAACGGTAAAAAAATTACTTACAAGCTCAGATATTGAAGCTTTTTCAAATACTTTAGAAACAATTATTCTTTGCTGATTCCTAGAAAGAACAGGGCTCTCTAAAGTTCTACTAAAATCTTTATTATTATCCAAAATAGATTTCACTTCTATAATTTCTTTATGAACTTCGTCCAATGATTCTTGCTCTTTAGATAATTCTAGTAGAGCTTTTGAATATCTATCTATGATAGTATTATTACCCTTTGAACTATTAGCCAATTGTTAATATCCCATAAATGAAAAATACAAAAAAAATCTCATAAAAAGCCAATGCGGTTTGGTAGCATAACTTAAACATCTCTGCAATAAAAGAAAGCATTTATATAAAAATTTATAAGAAATTATATGGATCTATATCAATTTTTACTTTTAAGCCTGCTATAACATTAACTTTTCCAAGCCATTCAGAAATAAATGGTTGGAGTCTAGAACTTTTTTCTCCCATGACTAAAAACCTAAATCGGTGCCATCCTCTTAATTTGTTTATTGGCGAAGGGGCAGGACCGAGCACTTTGATTCGGTTTTGCGATATATGCTTTAAACTTTTTCTCAAATTATTACTAAAAGATTCTGCTTTATAGATATCTCTAGACTCAATAATAATTGATGCTAAACGACCAAAAGGAGGCAAATTTCTCGATATACGACTTTTTTTCTCAAACTTTACAAATTTTTCTCTATTTCCTTCAAGGATAGCCTGCATAACATTATTGTTGGGATTGTAACTTTGTATATAGGCTTGCCCTTTCTTTTTAAAACGTCCAGCTCTTCCTGATAGTTGAGTTAGTAATTGAAATGTTTTCTCTGAAGCCCTCAGGTCTGGTCCTGATAGGCTAAGATCTGCATCTACTGCTATTACCGTTGTTAAAAAAGGAAAGTTGTGTCCTTTTGCAGAAACTTGTGTTCCTACTATAACATTTACTTTACCCTTAATGATATCATTGAATATCTTATTTCTCCCAGAAAAACTTTGTAGTGTATCACTTGATAAAATTGCTACTTTAATGTTTGGAAACAATTCTTTTATCTCTTCTGCAATTCTTTCTACTCCTGGACCACAAGCTATAAAACTATTTTTAGATTCACAACTTGGGCAATCTGAGTTGAGATTCTGCTTCATTCCGCAATGATGACACAAAAGTATATTTTTTTGTTTGTGGGTGACTAACCAAGAAGAACAATTGCTACATATAAATCTAAAACCACAATTTTTACATAATGTTAGTGGAGAAAAACCTCTTCTATTTATAAATAGAAGAGATTGTTCTTTTCGCATTATAGTATTTTTCAGTGCCTTTATAGCCTCACCTGATAACCACTTATTAGCAGGCAAATTTTCCTTTTTCATATCAATCAAATTTATAACAGGCATTTTAGCAGGACCGAAACGACTTTTTAATTGTACTCTTCTATACTTTCCAATACTGGCATTGTAGAGTGATTCTATTGAAGGAGTTGCCGATGCTAAGACAATATTTATGTTTTCAATACTTGCCCTAGAAACGGCCATATCTCTAGCATTATATATTACACCATCTTCTTGTTTGTAAGAAATATCATGTTCTTCATCAACAACTATTAGTC
>CAZUXH010000137.1:0-2607 GCA_964624655.1 uncultured Rhodospirillaceae bacterium
ATTAGTGTCAGAATCTATTTTAGATGGTCTCAAGCATGGTCTCAAGAAAACAGGAACCGATATAGGAAGTATGGAGGGTGTTTTAAATGAGAAAATAGAAAATAATAAAGAAATTAAATCAAAAGTTTCTAAAACACAAAAAGGTGATAATTCTGGTAAGATTAATAATACTAGTAAATCAAATGAAAATCCTTCTAAACAGCAAGTTGGAACTAAAGAAAAATTAGTAATAGAGAATAAACCTAAGGTTGTTAATGAAGAAAAAGTAGAAAAAAATAATGAATCTCAGGAAGCTAAAGAGAAAAAGGAACAAAAACATTTGCAAGTAGAAACCTCTAAAGTAGAAAAAGTCGATGCTAAGGAATCAGAGATTTCTATAGAAGAAAAAGTTGAAGAATCTAAAGTATCAAAAGTTTCAAAAGAAGAAAGCGAGGCTACTAAACTAGAGGAGGAAAAGACTGATAAAACTAAAAAAATCTGAGTTAGAAGAAGGGGTCTATAAAATTTAATAAAAAATTGAAATAATTACATTTATATTAATGGAGAATAGTATTATGTCTGAAATATCGGCTTTAATAGTAAAAAAACTCAGAGATCAAACAGGAGCTGGGATGATGGATTGTAAAAAAGCCTTATTAGAAACAGATGGTAATTTAGAGAAAGCAATAGACTGGCTTAGAAAAAAAGGTATTTCTGGAGCAGAAAAAAAATCTGCCCGTACTGCAGCTGACGGCCTAGTTGGAATTTCTTTAAATAAAAATTTTGCATCACTGGTTGAAGTAAATACTGAAACTGATTTTGTTTCGAGAAATACTGACTTTCAAGAGATTGTAATTGCCGTATCTGGAATTGCATCTAAGGGTGTTAATTCTTTACAAGAACTTCTGAGCTCTCCTTATAAGGAAGAAAAACAAAATGTTAGTGAAAAGCTAACAGAATTAGTAGGGCAAATAGGAGAAAACTTAGTATTAAGAAGGTGTGAAGTTTTAAAAAATACCGGTAATTTGTTATTCTCTAGTTATATGCACAGTCAAGTTAAGCCAGGTATTGGAAAAATAGGAGTTATAGTTTCTTATAAGGTAGAAAAAAATGATGAATCAGCAGCATTGCTTGCTAAGCAGATTGCGATGCATATAGCGGCGACCCGACCAATTGCATTAAATAAAGAAACTGTAGATGAAGATGCAGTGAATAAGGAAAAAGAAATTTATAGAGAGCAAGCTAAGTCCTCAGGAAAACCAGAGAATATTATAGAAAAAATGGTAATAGGCAGAATTGCTAAATTTTACTCAGAAATAGTATTATTAGAACAAACCTGGGTAATAGATGGAGAGTCCAAGGTTTCTGAAGTAATTAACAATTTTGAGAGTGAAAAAGGCTACAGTTTTGAATTACAAGGTTTCAAACATTTTATATTGGGTGAGGGCGTAGAAATAGAGGAAAAAGATTTTGCTAGCGAGGTAGCTGAACAAATAAATAAATAAGACTGGAAAATCTTTGATGAATAAAAATAATACTTTTAAAAAAGATATTTTTAAAAGGGTAATGTTTAAGTTATCAGGAGAGGCATTGCTTGGTAAAAAAGAATTTGGAATTGATCAGAATATCGTAAATAACATATCGCTTGATATTTCAAATGTAGCTAAGGCAGGAATAGAAATATGTATAGTGGTAGGTGGTGGCAATATATTTAGAGGACTAGCGGGTGCTTCCCAAGGAATAGAAAGAGTCACTTCTGATAGTATAGGTATGCTTGCCACAGTAATGAATGCAATGGCTATTCAAAATGCTATTGAGAAGAATAATATTGCTACTAGAGTATTATCTGCTGTCCCTATGCAAACCATCTGTGAACCTTATATAAGAAGGAGAGCTATAAGACATTTAGAAAAAAAACGTGTAGTAATATTTGCTGCTGGAACAGGAAATCCTTATTTTACTACTGATACAGCTGCTGCTTTAAGAGCTGCAGAAATGAATTGCTCTGTTATTATGAAGGGAACTCAGGTCGATGGGGTATATACTTCTGATCCGCTAAAGGATACTAATGCTAAAAAATATGATTCTATATCATATTCTAAAGTACTTGCTGAAAATCTTGATGTAATGGATTCATCTGCAATTTCTTTGGCTAGAGACAATAAGATTCCAATAATTATTTTTTCAATAAAGGAGACCAATTCATTTTTTTCTGCTATAAAAGGAAAGCTAGAGACTTCAATAATTAAAGATTAGCTGAGGTTAGGTATGCCTGATTATGATTTAAATGATTTAGAGCGTAGGATGGATAATACTATTGAAGTACTTAAGAAAGAATTGTCTGGAATACGATCTGGAAGAGCTAATATAAACTTTTTAGAGCCAGTTTCTGTTAACGCATACGGTCAAAATATGAAACTAAGAGATTTATCTACAGTTTCAGCTCCTGAAGCTAGGTTAATAACAATACAAGTTTGGGATAATGCCAATGTTAATATAGTGGAAAAAGCTATTCATGAGTCTGGACTAGGTTTAAACCCTCAAGTAGAAGGGCAGCTAATTAGGATAGTATTACCAGAATTGACGGAAGAAAGAAGAGCTGAATTAGCGAAGACTGTCTCAAAATAT
>CAZUXH010000138.1:0-2579 GCA_964624655.1 uncultured Rhodospirillaceae bacterium
GTTGAGTAGTTGATATTATATTTGGATTAAAAAGAAATATTATGGTTAGAATTAACTTATATTTGCTAGGCCAATCCCTAATTAAGTGTATCAAAATCAGACAAGTACAAATAGTTGCTAATATTTGCATTATTATAAACGGTATAAAAGAATTTGTTTTTGTAAAGAGGAAATTTATGGAAAGTATTATAGGAATTATGGGAGGTCTATATATTCCTTCATGAACTAAACCATTTTCACCTTTGAAGCTATAAAAATTATAAAAGTTAATAGATGGTTTTATCCAAGAAGCTGAATCTGCTGATGCTGCAATTCTAATATCATTATTTATAGTAATTAATAAAATTAAACTTAGAATAAGCCAAATTCCATAAATGATAATATTTGCAGTAAAATAGTTATCAAGTTTCACTTTTCAAGGTCTTTCTATTATTTATAGTTTTGTGTAAAGCTACTTTCCAATTTAAAGTATCTATACCTAAAGATTTAATTTTAGAATTATCTAATGCTGAAAAATCAGGCCTTTTTGCAATAGAGTTATACTTGTCAGAAGAAATTTTTATAGGTTTAATTAATTGATTTATTAAATTCTTTTTCTTTAAATATTTAAATATTTCTACAGAGAAATCATACCATGATACATAACCTTCAGAAGATGCATGTAAAATTTTTATTTTGGAATCCAATGTTTTATTACTTTTTAAATAAATTATTTTTTTTATTGTCGAAGCTAACCACCAGGCTGGTGTAGGGGAATTTAGTTGGTCTCCCACTACTTTTATTTCATTTTTTTTATTTGCCAATTTTATCATAGTATCTAAAAAATTATTATTTTGATTTGAATAGATACCACAGCTTCTAATTATTATCCCGTTAGAAGATTTAGAAGTTATTATATTTTCACTTTTCAATTTACATGTTCCATAAAAATTCAAAGGATTTGTGCGTGAACACTCTTTCCAAGGTCTTTTGTTGTTTTTATTTCCAAAAACATAATCAGTAGAAAGATGAATAAAAGGTTTATTATTTTTTTCACTATATCTGCATATAGCCTCTACTGCATCAATATTTATTATTCTACATTTCTCATTATCTTTTTCAGCTTTATCAACATTTGTATATGCAGCACAATTCACTATGAAATCTGGCATATTTTTGTTCAAGAAGTGTGATATTCCGTCAGGGTTTAAAAAATTTAATTCATTTTTAGTGGGTTTAAGTATTTCATGCTCGTCAATCAATAAATTAAATAAACTACTTCCAACTTGACCAGAACCTCCTGTAATTAGTATTTTACTTTTCATCATAGGTGGGTAAACATTCTTGTTGGCTTAAAAATTTAGAATTTTTATCCTTATTACTTAGTTTAGGCAGATTTGTAGGCCAATTAATTTTTATATCTGGATCGTCCCATCTAATTATCTTTTCGTCATCTTTGCTCCAATATTCTGTACATTTATATAAAACTATAGCTAAATCTGAAATTACACAAAAGCCATGCGCAAAACCTTTTGGGATCCATAATTGATTACATTTTTTATCATCTAGTAATACAGAAACCCATTTTCCAAAGTTAGCACTATCTTTTCTTATATCTACGGCAACATCAAAAACTGTCCCTTTTATGACACTTACTAATTTATCTTGTTGATATTTAGGATATTGATAGTGCAAGCCTCTTATTACATTTTTACTAGAATGACTGATATTATCCTGACAAAAACTTATTTCTTTAAATATATTTGAGTATTTATTATGATTCCAAAGTTCATAAAATTTACCCCTATTATCATCATAAACTTCTGGTAAAATTTCTATTACTTCGGAAAAATCTGTTTTATTTATTTTATACATAATAGATTACTTTAATAAATTTATAAGATACTTTCCATATTCAGATTGATTAATATCCTGTCCTAAAGAGTTTAAATCTATATCTGAAATCCATCCATTTCGCCATGCAATTTCTTCTGGACAACAAATTTTTAAGCCAGTGCGTTTTTGTATAGTAGAAACGAAAAGACTTGCTTCAAACAAGGCATCACTGGTACCTGTATCTAACCAGGCTATTCCTCTACTCAATTGTATGGATTTTAATTTATCTAATTTTATATATTGCGCTATTACATCAGTTATTTCAAGCTCACCTCTTTTAGATGGCTTTACAGCACGTGCATATTTTGAAGCATTTTCGTCAAAGAAATATAATCCTGTGATTGCTAAATTTGAAGATGGTTTTTGAGGTTTTTCTATAACAGAAACTGGTTTATCTGCATTATCTACTTCAAGTATTCCATACTTACTCGGATTGCTTACTTGATAAGTAAAGATAGTAGTATTTATATCATTATTTGCATTTTCTAGTAAACTAGACAATCCTCCGCCATAAAATATATTATCTCCAAAAATCATACAAGAAGGGTTTCCATCTAAAAATTTTTCAGCTATAATCAATGCCTCAGCTAAACCCTTTGGAGATACTTGTTCTCCATAATTAATATTAATTCCTATATGACTTCCATCTCCCAATAAACTTTGAAAAGCAGGTAAATCTCTAGGAGAAGATATAATAAAAATAT
>CAZUXH010000139.1:0-2494 GCA_964624655.1 uncultured Rhodospirillaceae bacterium
GCTAAATATCTATGTTTTTTATTGGTAGCATTTTTTATTATCTCAATAATATCTTCATAGGATAGCACTTTAGTTATAGAATCTTCGTGAGTAGTATTTTGTACCTCTACTAAGACATTTATAATTACTCTTTGAGGATATTTTTTTTCTTTGGGATAAATACCCAAAATACATTTTGTTTCAAAATTTTTTACATAAACTGATTTTTTAATTTGCTTGGATTTTTGCATTTTAGTCTTCATGAAATTTTTTATTATTAGATTGAGACCATCCCAAATGTTGTCCTCCGTCCAAAGCAATTATTTGTCCAGTCATAGAAGGGGTCTCTAATATTGTTTTTAGTATTTGAGAAATTTCTTTAGGACTAGCTCCTTGTTCTAGCGGCATCCTTTTACACTGTTCTATAAATTCTTTTTTTGTTTGTCTTTTACTTTTTATTGTAGGTCCTGGACCTATAGCATTCACTCTAATATTAGGTGCAAGAGATAATGCAAGGGTCTGTGTAAGAGTCCATAGAGCGGCTTTAGATATAGTATAGGTCATAAAGTGTGGTGTTAAATTAAGTACTCTCTGATCAATAATGTTTATAATATTTGCTTTAAATTTTTTGCTGATTCTTTTAGCAAACAGTTGGCTTAAAAATAATGGAGCCCTAATATTAGTATTCATATGAAGATCCCATTTTCTTAAATTTGTGGATTGTAAAGAATCGTACTCAAATGCTGCCGCATTATTTATAAGACATGAGAGTGTTCCAAATTTTTTATCAATTTGTATAAATAATTTTTTTATTTCGTTATAGTCAGATAAATTTGCTTTGAGGCATATAACCTTGTTTTCAAATTTTTCTGTTAATTTTTTTGCTAGTTTTAGTGTAGAGCTTTTAGAAGTATTATAATGCAAAACTACATTCCAACCATCAGAGCACAAAGAGTAAGCTATTTCTGAACCAATTCTCTTTCCTGCGCCAGTAATTAATGCATTTTTAAACTTTTTTTTCATAACAATCCATATTGTTTTAGTTTTTTAATTAGTTATATATTTCAAGTTCATTATTTTCAATTGATCTTATTTTATCCCTTAAGAGAGCAGCTTCTTCAAATTTAAGATCTGCAGCGGCTTCTAACATTTCTTTTTTTAGTACTTTTATATATTTAATTTTATTATGTTTAGAAGAAGTTTCTTTATATCTCATGGATATTTTATTTTCTTTCTTATAGTCTATATCATTTTCAACTATTTTTTTAATTTCTTTTTTTATTGATCTAGGAGTTATTCCATTATTTTTATTCCATTTTATTTGTTTTTTTCTTCGTCTATCTGTTTCTTCGGTAGCGGAAATAATTGAATTTGTTATTTTATCAGCGTATATAATCACCTTTCCTTCAATATTTCTAGCTGCTCTACCAATAGTTTGTATCAAAGACCTATGTGATCTTAAAAAACCTTCCTTATCTCCATCGCAGATAGCTACCAAAGCGCATTCAGGAATATCTAGTCCTTCTCTTAGTAAATTAATGCCAATCAAAATATCAAAATTTCCTCTTCTAAGATTTTCTATTATTTCAATTCTTTCCAGTGTTTCAATATCTGAGTGCATATATTGGACTTTAAACCCTATATCCGCCATATATTCTGTGAGATCTTCTGCCATTCTTTTAGTTAATACGGTTACTAAACATCTATATCCTGCTGAAACTGTTTTTCTGCATTCCTCAACAAGATCATCAATTTGATTTTTAGCTGGTTTAACTATGCATATTGGATCGATTAAACCTGTAGGCCTGATGATTTGTTCTATAAATTCCCCGCTTGTTTGATCTAATTCCCAGGTGCCAGGAGTAGCAGAGACAAAAACAGTTTCAGGTCTCATTTTATCCCACTCTATAAATTTTAGTGGTCTATTATCTTCACATGTAGGAAGCCTAAATCCATGATTAGAAAGATTGGATTTTCTACTATAGTCACCTTTATACATACCATTTATTTGTGGAATAGTTACATGACTTTCATCTACAAATAGTATTGAATTATTCGGAAGATACTCAAATAATGTTGGAGGTGGTTCTCCTCTTTTTCTGCCTGTTAAATATAAAGAATAATTTTCTATACCGGAACAGGATCCAGATAATTTCATCATTTCTATGTCAAAATTTGTTCTTTCTTTAAGTCTTTGTGCTTCTAATAGCCTGTTGTCTTTTTTAAATTCTTCTAATCGAATATCTAAATCTTTTTTTATTTTTATTATGGCCTCATCTAAAGTGGGCCTGCTGGTTATGTAATGATTATTAGAATATATTTTAATACTATTTAGTTTAGTTAGTTTATTTCCTGTCAAAGGATCAAATTCTGTAATAGAATCTATATTGTCTCCAAAAAGTTCTATTCTCCATGCTTTGTCATCATAATGGGAGGGAAATACTTCTATTATATCTCCATTAACTCTAAAAGTACCCCTGTAAAAATTATGTTCATTTCTTTTGTAATGCAATTC
>CAZUXH010000140.1:0-2479 GCA_964624655.1 uncultured Rhodospirillaceae bacterium
CAGCATGATCGGCGTGTTCTTCATGTTCTCCATCATGATCGGCGTGTTCTTCATGTTCTCCATCATGCTCCTCATGGTCAGCATGGTCATCATGATCGGAATCATCAGTAAAGGAATGTGTTACTCCTGCTTCAGATAATCCATGTGAAATTGCAATACTGCTACCTAAAGAATAATCTAGTTTTTCAGCAACTGCACTGCCCAAAACAACATCAAATACTCCTGAAAACCCGGTTCCTTGTGCAAATATTAGAGATCTTTTCCTTGAATATTTTATTTTATCAAAATATTCATTACTAGTACCGACTACTTTGTATCCTTTATGGCTATCTCCAAGTGTAATGGGTATTGAAAAATTAACATCTTCCTTAGATTGAATATTCTTAAACGTTTCCCAATTAATAGTTTGAGATGGTTGACCAATTAAGAAAACAGTATTTAATAATATTTGTAGATCTCCTCCTCTAGCTGATACGACAGTGTCCACTCCTGATACCGTATTTTGAAAACTCGTTTTCACTGAGTCTTGAATTCGTGTAACTATAAAAAATAAAGATATAGATGAAGATAATGTTAAAATTATTAAAAAACAACTCAACCATCTATTTAAGATTGATTTAATAACAAGATTAGCTCTAATCATTCTCAATTATCCCGCAAATATCATGTATACTTTTCTTAGAGTCAAAACTCTCAGCTAAATTTTGATCATGACTAACCATAATAAGTGATTGTCTTTTTTTATCCATAGAGTTAAACAACAATTTTATAAATTCTTCTTTGTTTTTAACATCCAATGCAGAAGTGGGCTCATCTGCTAATATAATCTCTGGACTACCTATCAACGCCCTAGCTACTGCAACCCTTTGTTGCTGCCCTATACTAAGTTCGTGAGCTTTTCTATTCATTAATGATTTATAATTTAATGAAAGCTTTGACATTAAAATTTCAATCTCTTCTTGATAACTGCCTTTTAATCGAGATTTTCTTAAATAAGAAAAACTTAGTCCTAATAAAATATTTTCTTCAACACTTAAATACGGAAGTAAGTTAAACGTCTGAAATATTATTCCAAAATTATCACCTCTAATTTTATCTTTTTTAACTGATGAAGATTCAGAAAGACTTTTTCCTAAAATAGTTATCTCGCCTTTTTGTGGTAAAATTGTACCAGACAGCAAGTTTAAGAAAGTAGTTTTACCAGAGCCAGACTCACCACTGATTAACAAGCTTTTTCCAGAAGGGAAATTAAAAGAATCAATCTTCATTACAAAATCTGAATTCGTAGAACTGTATTCAAGATTTTTTATTTCTATCAATGTTTTTTTCATTTTCTCTTTCAAATAAAAATACAGTTTATTAAGCATACAATTATGAATAGAGTAGTCGCAAATTAAATTAACTTAACTTAACTTATTTTTATGTACTTCATTTTAAAAATCTTTAAAATGAATGAAAGTGTATTTAAACTTCTAAATGAAGGGAGTTTATTACTTTAGAAAAAGCTTATAATTCAAAAAGAAGTTTAAATAAACACATTAGTAATGCAATACTATTGCATTAATAAAATATTTGTCAATAAGGAAATTATGTTATATATTGAAAAAAATAAATATTGAATAGTATATATGAAAAATATTGAGAAAAAAAATAAAGCTATACAAATTTGCTTAGAGTCTAAAGAAACTCTAACGCCAAATAGAATTACTATTCTTGAATTATTGTTAGATAGTGAAGCACCTATTTCTGCCTATGACCTAAGCACAAAGCTAAAAAATAGAGGTAAAAATATAAATATTTCTACGATATATAGAGTAATAGATTTTTGGATAAAACTCAAAATTGTTCATAAAATATCTTACTTAAATAAATTTGTATTATGTAGTAATCCTGAAGAAATTCATACTCACATAACTAATATCTGCACTAAATGTTCTAAAGTAATTGAAACCTGTAACGAAAAGATGGAATTAAATCTAAATAAAAGCTCTCAAAAACTTGGAATCCTGTTAAGACCTAATATAAATGTTGAGATTCCAGTATTATGTAATAATTGCCAATAGCTCTATAAAAAAATGAAGAATCGTTTTAACCAAAATGGTTTAGTCGATTAAATGAAATATCTTATGATGAAAGGTTACAATGGAACATTTGTTAGAAGTGTGGTTATATTATGAGTCTGGTCCTTTAAAAGGAGCAGTATTTGGTCTAGTTCATACTTCAATACTACTCATAGGTTATTATAGCGGATGGAGTATAAACCGTTTATTTAAAATCATTTCAAATGGCTACATTGCTGGCTTAATAGGAGCAGCATTATCTCATATATTAGCAGATATAATTGCTTCCATACTGGACCCACATTTGAGAGAGTTAGTAATTGGGATCGCTTTAGGAGGAACTATTCCTTTGCTAGCAATTCCCTTCTTGGAAAAATGGATTACTAAAAGTAAATATCACATAGTCGTCGGAGACCATG
>CAZUXH010000141.1:0-2381 GCA_964624655.1 uncultured Rhodospirillaceae bacterium
TTTTAACAGAACTGGCTCTCCTTTCTCCAAGAGCTAAGTTGTATTCTCTAGTTCCTCTCTCATCACAATGTCCAGTTATGGTGATCGATAAATTACTATTTTTATTAAGAAATTGAGCCTGTTTTAAAAGGGTATCCCTTCCTTCTTCTGCAATGATAGATTGGTCATAATCAAAAAATACTCTATCTCCAACTTCTATTAATTCATTTGCTAAACGCTGATCTATAGTTTCAATATCATCCATTTCTACTATTGCTGCTATATTGTCTTCAACTTCAATTTCAGTCGCATCTGAGCCAGTAGAACCTTCAGTATCTTCGGAAATAAGTGAACCACCTTCAGCATCTAAAACTAGGTTATCTTTATCATCTGTAGCACAAGACTGTAAAAATATGACTGAAGAAACTAAAAAGATAATTTTAAAAAACGCTAACATATTATTCTCCTATGAAAATATAACCTGATTAGATTGTATATTATAAACACGAATTTGAAAATATATAAGTTATGCAAATTTTTATTTTTTTCTAAGTTATAAAATTATTTTTTAAAATTAGAGTATAATGGGCTCCAAGAAGGATCAGAGGCATCTTCAGGAGTCTCCAATTCTCTTTCTCTATTACCAGTTATATCTATTACGAAAAGTCTAGTTTTTGAAGTTTCATCTGTCACAGGAATTTGTCTAAAAAAACTTAATACTCTTCCACCAGGAGCCCAAGTGGGGCCCTCAGCTAGGTAACCTTCAGCTATTAGTCTTTCTTCCGAACCATTAGGCCTCATTAAACCTATGTAAAACCTTCCTCTAGTAAATTTAGTAAATGCTATATAGTCTCCTCTAGGCGACCAAACTGGTGTTGCGTAGCTTCCTCTTCCAAAACTTATTCTTTTAGGGTTTCTACCATTACTATCCATAACGTATAAATGTTGGCCTCCTGATCTATCAGAATTAAAGACTATTTTTTTTTCATCAGGAGAGTAGGAAGGAGAGGTATCTATAGATCTTCCTTTAGTCAGTTGCTTTATTTTTTTGGAATTAAGATCCATTACAAAAATATTTGTAGAACCATTTTCTGCTAGCGACATTATTAGTTTTTTTCCATCAGGTGAAAATCTTGGTGCAAATGACATTCCATCAAATTCACCTAAAATATCTATTTTCCCAGTTGGGAGTTCATAGATATAAACACTGGGCTTGAGTCCGCTAGATAGGTTTCTATATGAAAAAAAAGTTATAAGTTCTTTATTTGGAGAAAATCTAGGAGTAAGTACTAATGATTTTCCATCAGTTAAGTATTGATGGTTAGCTCCATCTTGATCCATAATAGCAAGTCTTTTAATTCTATTTTTGGGTTCTCCACTTTCAGATATATAAACGATTCTTGTATCAAAATACCCTGTTTCTCCTGTTAAACGCTCATATACCTTATCTGAAAATATGTGTCCAATCCTTCTCCAGGATCGTATATTTGAGGATAGTGTTATGCCCAACATTCTTCTTTCCCCATACACATCCCACAATTCGATATTAACAGATATTTTATTTTGAGATTTTTGAATTATGTTTCCCGAAATCAAAGTTTGTGCATCAATTATTCTCCAATCTCTAAATTTAGGTCTATTTCTTAAAGCTTCGGGCTTTTGCATATAAGCTTGTCTATCTAAGAGTCTAAAAACCCCAGAGTTTACTAAATTATTGGCAATTAGATTAGGAATATTTTTTGCAAGCTTTTTTATTTCTTCATTCATTTCTCCTTCTAGAGCAAAGAAAGGAACAGCTATAGGCATGGGCTGAATTTTTCCTCCTGTAATTACTATTTGTAAAGGAGAATCATCCTCTTGAGTCATAGCATTGTTAGAGTAGAATAGTGTAATAAAAAACAAACATGCAATTTTTGCTAAGGCTGGTAAAATATATATATTTTTTATTTTTAAATTATTCATTAATTTATCTAATTATTTAATTAAAACCGTAAGGATAAAAATCTATTTCTAAAAATTTACACATAGAATATTCTTCTGGAGGCAGCCCGTCAAATTTTTCTAACTTTCTTAAAGCTCTCTCGGCGGCTTCCATGTAAGCTAAATATTTTGTATTATTTGAACTTTGAGCAGATCTTACTATTTTTTGTATAGTTCCGTCAGTTCTTAAGTAAATTCTAATTTTTACAGAAACAGCCTCTGATTTTTCCATAGCTGGAGGAAACTCATAGTTCTCTTTAATTTGACTAAAAATTGTTCTAACAATATGAGGAGTCAGTGATGACGACTTTTTTGTTTCTGTATTGTTTTCATCAATACTTCCAATTTGTTCGGAATCAAAATTTGGGTCTTCTTCTGCTAAATTTTTAAGCATATCATCAAAAACGTCTTTTTGTACTGTT
>CAZUXH010000142.1:0-2362 GCA_964624655.1 uncultured Rhodospirillaceae bacterium
ATAATGACTAGTTCTGCTTTTTCAGCAGGTACAAGAGAGGAAGCTGCGGCTCTTTTAGATAGAGCTATAGCTCTTATGAATTTAGATAAGAATAGAGCTCTAGAACAATTTGTTTCTGGGGATGGTGGTTTAATTATAGGAGATTTGTATGTATTTTGTTTTGCTCCAGATGGTACTATAAGTGCTCACCCAGCACTCTTAGGAGTTAATGTTCATGATTCTCCTAATACAGATATCAATGGCACTCCTTTAGGAGAAGCGTTTTTCTCTGTAGCAGAACCTGGTGTAATTAAAGAAGTAGTTTATAAGCTAAGAAAATATGATACAGATTCTGAGCAGGAATATACAAAGACCACATTAATGACTAAATTATCAGATCAAATTTGTGGAGTAGGCTATTATAGTGATTAAATAGAGCAGGAAAAAATTATATACTAATATGACCGACGTTTTTTCTGTTGTTTTTTAATTATTATAATGCAGAATTTTTTTTTAATTAATGAAAAGGAGAGGTTTGATGAGAAAGTTCTTTTTACCTTTGTTTGCTGTGTTTTTCTTTACCGCAGCAGCTAATGCTGATTCAATGAGTTGGCACACAGGTTTTTCTTGTGCGGATATGACTACGGCTGAAACAGCTAAAGGTGTCTACCAAGGAGCAGGCGTTTGCCAAGGTGTAACTTTTAACGATAAAGGTTCTGGCATGATGCATGAGGGTGAAGGACAATGTTTCTTTAGCTTTGATACTGTAACAAGTACAAATAAAGGCTATTGCGCCTGGGGAGACCCAGATGGAGACAGAATATTTACTAGTTTTACTGGTGATATTGGAAATCCAAATGCTTATGATAATGGAATAAATACGATAACTGGTGGTACTGGAAAATATGAAGGTATTACTGGAAGTGGACCATGGGCATGCAATAATACTTTGCCTCAAGGAGGTCTTGTTTGTAGGCAATCTTTTAATTATAAATTGCCTTAATTTAGTTTCTACGGGAATAAATATGTGCCTTTTTAAGAGAATATACAATTTTCTAAAAATATATTTTTAAATTAAGGCACGTATTAATTCTTTAAATCAATAATTTTAAAAGGAGAAAATCAATGAATAAAATATTATTTACAATTTTTACAATTTTGTTCTTTAGCACATCATCATTTGCTGATGGACATGGTTTACATAAATCTGGAACTATAAGTTGGGTTACTGGTTGGCAATTTAATATGATGCCTCTAGAAGGACAATCGGGAGATTGGACTCTTGGAGTAGGTAATGCTGTTGGATCTATGTTCAATACTAATGGATCAGGACCTTTCCATGAAGGACGTGCTATGTGTGTTGCTACATGGGTAGTTAACTCAGATGGTGCTACTAACAAAGGAAATTGTTATTTTGGTGACCAGGATGGAGATAGAGTGTTTACTAGCTTCACTGGTGATTTAGGTGTAAATGCAGGTATTAATACTATTATAGGTGGTACTGGAAAATATGCGGGTATTACTGGTAGTGGACCATGGGAATGTGATGCAGGCGTGCCAGGTGATAACGGAGGATTCAATTGCCGTCAAAGTCTTAATTACAAATTACCTTAAGTTTTGAAAGGAAGGTAATATGAATCTTTATTGTTTAAATATAAGATATACAAGAGATGCTATATCAAAAATAATGAATAGTGGAGAAGATAGAGAAGTAGCCATGAAAAAATTGGCTGAGGGTATGAATTCTAAAATTTTAGGTGTTTACGGAATGCAGGGGCAGGACCATCATATGATGATTATAGTGGAAACGCCAAGTATATCCGAATTTATTGCAATGATAGTATCCGCATTGTTAGGTGGAGCAATAGAATCCTATAAATATATACCTTTGTACACTACAACAGATCTTTTGAAAGCATCTGAATTATATAAGAATAATAAAGATAGTTACTCGCCTCCTTCTTAAGTATAATTAATACTTTTAATAATTTAAAAACCCCATACTTTTTATGGGGTTTTTTTGTAGGTATAATTTTCTGTTGAAAAATTTTGATTTTTGTGAAAAATAAAAGAATGAAAGTAGAAATTAAATTTCCGAAACAGGAATTCTATGCTTTTGTAAGTGGTGTAGATATTACTGACATGACTGATTCTGAATTTTCTGAACTGAGAAAGGTTTGTGAAACATCAGGAGTTACAGTTCTAGAAGGCCAGAAGCTTAATGATGAGCAACAGATAGCATTTTCTGAAAGATTTGGAGAATTAGAAATATCAATCGGAACAAATGCAAAAAAAGATTTAAATCCATTTATAAAGCCACAAATTAGTAGAATTTCAAATGTAAATATTGAGACCAATAAAATGATTCCTCTAGATGATCATA
>CAZUXH010000143.1:0-2262 GCA_964624655.1 uncultured Rhodospirillaceae bacterium
TTTCTTCTTTAAAAGATGCTTTTGTAGTTATTTGGACAACTACCCCCTGGACTATACCAGCTAATAGGGCTATAGCCTGTGGTAAAGATATTGATTATTCTTTGATACATATAAAAGAAGGCAATAACAATTTTAAATATATTAAAAATAAGAAGTTTTTAATAGCTTCTGATTTAGTAGAGTCTTTTAAAAAATCCATAAATATTCAAACTATCAAGGAATTAGAAAAATTTAAAGGCTCTGAATTATCTGGCATCGTTTGTTCTCACCCTTTAGAATCTAAGGGATATGATTTTGATGTTCCTGTACTATTGGGAGATTTTGTATCTATAGACCAAGGTACAGGATTTGTTCACATTGCTCCTAGTCATGGAGAGGAAGATTTCGAACTAGGAAAAAAATATAAATTACCTATGCCAGATATGGTTGAAGATGGGGGATTATATGCTAAAGATGTTCCAATATTTTCGGGAATACATGTTTTTAAAGCAGCAGAACCCGTTTGTGAAGCATTAATAGAGACAAATAGTTTAATTTTGAGAGAAAATTACGTTCATAGTTATCCTCATTCCTGGAGATCAAAAAAACCAGTTATATTTAGAGCTACTAAACAATGGTTTATTTCTATGGAAAAAGATAATTTAAGAAAAAAAGCATTACAATCAATAGAGGATACATTTTGGGTGCCCTCCATTTCAAAAAATAGAATTAAATCAATGATAAAAGACAGACCTGATTGGTGTGTTTCTAGACAAAGAATTTGGGGAGTTCCTATAACTATATTTATACATAGAGATACTGGAAATATTCTGAAAGATGAAGAGGTTAACGAAAGAATAGCTTCAGCAGTAGAAAAAGAAGGAGCGGATATATGGTTTACTGAACAGCCAGAAGTATTTTTAGGGTCTACATATGACATCAATGAATTCATTCAGGTAAAGGATATTCTTGACGTTTGGTTTGATTCTGGTTCAACACATTCTTTTGTTTTAGATGGGAATGATAGTCAAAAATGGCCTGCAGATTTGTATCTTGAGGGCTCAGATCAACATAGAGGATGGTTTCATTCATCATTACTAGAGGCTTGTGGAACCAGGGGAAGAGCTCCTTTTAATGCTGTTTTAACACATGGTTTTGTGCTTGATGGACAGGGAAGAAAGATGTCTAAGAGTGTTGGAAATGTTGTTTCTCCGCAAGATATTATAAAACAATCAGGGGCAGATATTCTGAGATTATGGGTCGCTATGACCGATGTTACTGAAGATGTAAGGATCAGCGGTGAAGTTATTAGAGGAATAAATGAATCTTACAGGCGATTAAGAAATACATTGAGGTTTACTTTAGGGGCTTTACATAATTTTTCAGATAAAGAACGTATAAATTATCAAGATTTACCTGAAATTGAAAAGTGGGTTATGGCAAGACTTTATGATTTAAAAATATTGCTGGAAAAATCTATAAAAAATTATAGTTTTCAAGGATTTTATTCGGAATTACATAATTTTTGTTCTTTAGACTTATCTGCTTTTTATTTTGATGTTAGGAAAGACAGTCTTTATTGTGATTCTCTTTCTAGTAAAAAAAGAAGAGCTGCTAGGACTGTTCTTGAACAGATATTTTTAAGTTTGACTTCATGGTTGGCACCTGTTTTATGTTATACTAGTGAAGAGGCTTGGTTAAGTTATAAGGATAATAAGGATACTAGCATCCACTTAGAACAGTTTCATATAATAAAATCTATTTATCAAAACGATTATCTACTTGAAAAGTGGTCAAATTTAAGACGTATAAGAAGGACAATTACTGGAGCCTTGGAAATAGCAAGAAAAGAAGGTATTATTGGCTCTAGTTTAGATGCAAGTATAAAGGTATTTAGTAAAGATAAAAAAGTTTTAGAGTTATTGAGAGAACAAGATTTAGACGAACTAAGTATAGTTTCATCTTCGGAAATTATTGAAAAAAATATTCCTAGTGATGCTTTTAAGGAAGAAAGTTTTAATAAATTAGGGGTAAAAGTTTTTCAGGCCCAAGGTAAAAAATGTGAGAGGTGCTGGAAAACTGATCAAAATATTTTAAATACTGTTTGTGATCGATGTTTAGAGGTTGTTAATAATTAATGAAAAATTTTTATTTATTAATATTTTTTATTTTAGTCGTTTTAGTAGATCAAATATCAAAAAATTTTATTCAAAACTATATGTTAAATAATTTTAGTGAAATAGAAATTTTTCCATTTTTAAAACTTACGTTGGTATATAATTC
>CAZUXH010000144.1:0-2158 GCA_964624655.1 uncultured Rhodospirillaceae bacterium
TTTGGACTTATTGCGGAATGCCTTCTATTAGCTTACCATTACTTCAGGGAAAGAATGGTCTACCAATAGGTGTACAATTAGTATCATCATTATTTGATGATGAAAGATTATTTAGAAATGCAAAATGGTTAACAAGTAAAATTAAAAAATGAAATTGAGTGAAAAATTTACAATCTTTTTGGGTGTAGCTCTAGTAGCTATATTTGTAATAGGTTTAGCTTGGAGTATTAGCACTGGACTTGCAGGATTTTGGAGAGGTCTACCCTTTTGGGTTATAGTTATATTTTGTCTTTATCTTCTTATTTTAGATTCAATACGTTCTGTAAAAAATAAAAATTAATAAGAATTAATTAAATCTTGAATTATTATAATTATGTTTTTTATAGATTCAGAAACATATTCTAATTGTTCATCTAATAATTGATAAATATATTCTGACTCAGGATAATAATTAACTAAATCATTTTCAAAAGTCCTTAATGCACCCACAATAGAAAATGCTATAATTATTAGAAGAAATATATATCCAAAAAAACCAAGTCCACCTTTGGATTTATAAATATCTGGTAATTTCCTTTCATCACTTAAGCTTTCAGTTGAAGGATCCATCTCCTTTTTAACTTTTTTCGTTCTTTTCTCAGGAATACTTTCTCTTTCGCTTTTTCTTCCTGTTAGTTTGTCTAACTCCTTACCGATTTTCTTTTTAGCGAACAATCCAGTTTTTCCCGAAGGGAGTAATTGTGCCCATTGGCTACCCAAAAATTTATAAGTTTTACCATCAGATGCTTTTATTGCATCAACAGAGAGATCATCACTACTTGCTTTACTAACTTTAGTTGCACTTTTTGCTTCGGTGATTTCAACTTCAGCAGAAAATGGCATTTGATGCCATCTAGCTGAACAATATCCGCATTGAACCATTCTGCCCGTTTTTGGAATATTTTCATCCTTTACAAGAAACTTTCTTGAACAACTTTGACAATTAATAATCATTTGGTTTAGTTATTTTTAATTAAAAGCTTATATATTCTATTCAATCATTTGATCAAGGACAAGGATTTCACTTTTGTCTGATTTTACTTGATTGTTAAGAGTTAAAATATCATTTTTACCAGGTGAATCTTTTTTTTCTATAGTTTTTGCCTTTTTTTTCTCTATTCCAGAAATACTATTTACCGCACTTAATATATCGCTTATTCCAAATTCTTTTGTCATGTTTAATAAAAGCTTATGATAGATTAAATTATAAAAATAGAAAAATGATTTTTTTATTAATATTATGAATTATTTTACTACCATTATATTAGTTCTAGTCTCTTTCTATGTTTTATTGCTTACTTTAGTGTTTTTGTTTCAAAGAAACCTTTTATATCATCCGTCTGTAGATAATTATCTTAATGATAAAGCTGCAAATGAACTTACCGAAATTGAAAAAGTAACAATCACTACTGTAGACAATATTGAACTTACAGCCTGGTTTTATAATAAAGATATAAAAAAATTTAAAACTATTCTTTTTTTTCATGGAAATGCAGGCTCTTTAGAAAATAGAACTTATAAACTCAAACATTTAAAAAATTTAGATGTAAATTTTCTTATAGTTGCATGGAGAGGTTTTAGTGGCAATAAGGGTAAGCCAAGTGAGGCGGGTTTATATAAAGATGCGGAAAGTGCTGTTGAGTGGCTTAAATCAAAGGAGATAATCGAAGAAAACATAATTCTTTATGGAGAATCATTAGGTACAGGTGTGGCAGTTGAAATTGCGCAGAATAAAAAATATGGAGGTATTATTTTAGAGGCTCCTTTTACTTCTATGGTAAATATGGGAAAAAAATACTATCCTTTTTTCCCAGTAAGTCTTTTACTTAAAGACAAATTTGAAAGTTATAAGAAGATAAACAATATTTTTGCTCCAGTGTTAATTATGCACGGTAAAGTGGATAAAATAGTTCCCTATGATATGGGTAAAAAAATGTATGAGCTAGCAAACGAACCTAAATTTTTTTATTCGCAAGAATATGGCGATCATATGATTGAATATGATGAAAAACTTTTATCAGCTTTAAAAAAATTTATACTAAGCTTAAATTAAGTCACAATTTCAACAATCTAATTACACAGTTAAAAATTATTCTTACAGCATGAAGAAATTATTATT
>CAZUXH010000145.1:0-2078 GCA_964624655.1 uncultured Rhodospirillaceae bacterium
AACATCTAATAGTGTTTTAGGCATTTGTCTCCTTTTTTATCTAATGTTAATAAAATTTTGTTAAGCAAAATAAATTACATAAACTTCTACACTAATATTATTTTTTCCTTTCTACCCGATAATGGTTTAAATCAAATATCTAATTAAATGGAGATTGTTCAGTATATGGAATATATTGTCAACATTTTTTATATATTTTAATAAAAATTATTAACATTATTTAATATTCATTCTTTATACACTAGTTCTTCAGTTCTCATACGCTCTCGCTTGGAGTGCTTAAGAATGGAGATAACTATGAAAGATGTAAATTCACTGTAATTCTATGTGTTAAATGAAAATAATTTTATCAAGTATAATTTCAACAGATGATGAATAATATTTTAAAGTTCAAGAGAAAATCATTCTTTCTGGTTATAACTATGTGCCTCGCTGAGATTTTTGGCATGACTGGATATAACTTATGGCCAGCTATGATTCCAGAATTTCAGGAAAGTTGGAATCTAAGTAGCACTTCTGTTGGATGGATTGGAGGATCTTATTTTTTGGGATATGTAATCGCTACATGGCCACTTTCATCACTTACAGATAGAGTTGATCCAAAAAAAATCTACCTTATATTTATGTTAATTGCGGTTATCGCTCCTCTCGGATTTGCTATAACTTCCCAAGGGTTTTGGACAGCAATAATTTGGCGTACTCTTCAGGGCATTGGATTAGCAGGCACCTACATGCCAGGTCTTAAGTTATTAACAGACATTGTTTCTGAATCCCATAGAAGTCGTACTGTAGCATGGTACACTGCACTTTTTTACGTTGGAGCAGCATTTTCATTATTTTATGGAGCAAATATTAACGGGAATATGGATTGGGAATGGGTTTGGATATTTTCTTCAATTGGCCCTGCTTTATCCTGGATTATTGTCTGGCTAATAATACCCTCAGTGCCTCCAAAAATTATTGACAAACCGAAAGAGAGTTTACTTGATCTTCGTCCAGCTTTAAAAAACAGGAAAGTTATGGGCTATGCAATTGCCTACTTTGCCCATTGTGCAGAATTAATGGGGTTTACTACTTGGATAGTAGCATTTTTAACCTACAGTCATGTCTTACAACATTCAGGAACGATCGGTACAGCTCTAAGTATTGGGTCTATAGCAACCTTTGTGACTCTCTTAGCAGTTCCTTCTAGTGTGTTAGGAAACGAAATGTCAATACGTTTTGGTAGGCTTCCGATATTACGAGTGGTTATGTTTGGATCAGCAATTACAGCCATTTTATTGGGATTTTCAGATTCATTTACTTTCCCAATAGTTTTGTGTCTACTAATATTCTATGGAATTACAGTTACTGCCGACTCTGCTACTCTTACTTCTGGTGTTTTAGACTCATCGGATCCTAGTTATCGTGGGACTGTGATGGCCGTATATTCATTAATTGGATTTCTGGGAGCATCCATTGGTCCAATAGTTTTCGGACTCATGTTAGATCTAGGCGGAGGCGAGACTAGCTCACTTGGCTGGAAAATGGGTTTTGCTTCCTTAGCATTTATAGTATGTTTAGGTCCTTTCGCTGTTGCACAAGGAAATAAATTTCGATAGTAAAAAAACTTAAGATTTATTTTTACCCAATCTAGAAAAGAATTTTAATTTTTTTAGAATCGACAAAGCTGAACAAATAAGGAAAAGCAAAGAGATGCATTAAATAAAAGTGATTTTAAAATTGGTCAGATTATTTTCTTTTAATGATGATTCAAAAAAAATACTAATTAAAACACCATACATAGAGGAAGAAAAAATGAAGACTCCTTACTTGGTAACTATATCGAAGGAACCGACAAAAGAGGAAGCAATTATAGAAAAGGAGAAAAAAAAGCAATTAGAACTAATTGAGAAAATAGAAAATGAAGAAAAGACCATTCAGCATGAACAAGATTCTATTCCTAAAGAAAATGTGGGGAAACTAAAACCGTGCTTGGTGACACCCTATGTTATAACAACAGAAAAAGAACAAACTTTAGAACAAGCAATTAGACTCACCAAGGTTGAGTATTCAAATCCATTAGAACTAATAGAGAA
>CAZUXH010000146.1:0-2064 GCA_964624655.1 uncultured Rhodospirillaceae bacterium
AAAAAACAAAGTTCAACTCTCTTTTATAGGTGATCTATCTAAGTTCGATGTGGACCTTCAATACAGAATGAAAAAAGCAGAAAAAGCAACTAAATGCAATAAAGAAAAGAACCTAGATTTAATTATTGCTGCAAGATATGGAGGTAGGTGGGACATTGTGCAGGCTCTTGAAAAGATAAATTTATCTCAAGAAAAACTTGAGATAAATGAAGACTTAATTAGTTCTTATACTTCTTTGGGTCCTTTCTCTGATCCAGATTTTTGTATTCGTACTGGAGGAGAACTTAGGATAAGTAATTTTTTGCTTTGGCATTTAGCATACTCAGAACTTTATTTCTCTGACCTTTATTGGCCTGATTTCGATTCGATTCAGTTTCAAAAAGCTCTGGATGAATATTCAAGAAGACAAAGACGTTTTGGTGATAAGTCAAACTTTGACGAGAAATAAGAATGAATAAAACTAGAATAATTACAGGAATAATAATAGCTTTATTCATTGTTCTATCATTTTTATTTTTACCTTTAAAAGCAATTACCTTACTTCTTAGTTTTGTTGTTAGCTTGTCAGCATGGGAATTCTATAAATTAAGGTTCTCATCTGAAATCGCTATAGCAATCAGTTTGATTTTATTTTTTGGTTTAATTTATCTAAGTTTTGGGACTGGTCTTAAATTAAGTTTGACCTCCATGGGTGTTTTAGTTTGGTTGGTTATTGGGTCTTTAATTCTAGGTTTCCCTCACAATAAAAATATCCTCCAAAATAAATATTTTTGGGTTTTATCTGGATTTTTTATTCACATACCTTTTTGGACTTCAATTTTTTTGATTTTAAATTACGAAGGATATTTTTTAAGAAATATAGGTCTTGAATTATCTTCCAGGTTTGTTTTGATTCTGTTATTAACTATAAGCGCTTTAATGGATATCCTTGCATATTTCGGCGGTAAGAAATATGGAAAAAGAAGATTTCTTTCCAATATTAGCCCAAACAAAACATTAGAAGGATTTCTCATTGCTCTTGTGGGAACTCCATTAATAGTAATGCCTTTGCTTGCCCTAATGTTTGATTACAACTTTACTAAGTTTTTTATACTTATTCTTATAGTTTCAATTTTTTCAGTTCTGGGCGATGCTTCAGCAAGTCTTTTTAAGAGAATAGCAGGAGTGAAAGATTCTTCTAGACTACTACCGGGTCATGGAGGCATTTTAGACAGAATAGATAGTCATTTAGCAGCAGCACCTATTTTCATAGTTTTAGTATATTTAATGGGCCTTGGTTCATGAAGAAGGTCGCAATATTAGGATCTACTGGATCAATAGGATCCTCAGCTCTTAATGTCATAGAGGCTAATCCAGACTTATTTTCAATTTCCCTATTAGCTGCCGACTCTAATGTTGATTCAATTTTTGAACAATGCCGTAAATTTAGTCCAAAATATTTATATTTAAATGATGAAAGTTCTTCTAACCAACTTAGAGCAAAAATAGATTCTTTTAGCTTAAAGAGCACTTTAGTCAATGAAGAGGATTATTTAAACATCATTGCTTCTGAAGAGGTTGATGTTGTAGTAGCAGGTATTGTCGGAGTAGCGGGATTAAAATCAATCCAGAAGGCTATTTCAGGAGGTAAGAGGATCTTACTGGCAAATAAAGAAGCTTATGTAGTAGCAGGAGAATTACTAAACGAATTAGCCACATTTAATAATTCAACTATTTTTCCTATTGATAGTGAACACAGCGCAATTCATCAATGCTTATCAGGAAAATCAGACACTTCTGGGGGGGTCAGAAAAATTGTACTAACAGGGTCAGGTGGCCCTTTCTTAAATAAAAACTTAGAAGAATTTGAGGATATCACTCCTGAAGAGGCAATAAATCATCCTGTCTGGAATATGGGAAAAAAAATTTCAGTAGATTCAGCGACAATGATGAATAAGGGCTTGGAAATAATTGAAGCTAAATGGTTGTTTGGAATAAACTCGGAAAAAATAGACATCTTGGTTCATCCTGAAGGAATAGTTCACTCTTTAGTTGAATTTAATGATGCCTCAGTTATTGCGCAAT
>CAZUXH010000147.1:0-1990 GCA_964624655.1 uncultured Rhodospirillaceae bacterium
CATCTATTATTTGTACAGATAAATTATTTGCTTTTTTAATTTTTGAACCAGGGTTCTTTCCTACTACTAAAATATCAGTTTTTGAACTAAGCTGATTGGAAATTATAGCTCCAACATTTTCAGCAAGGTTTTTTGCTTCTGATCTAGAAAGTTTCTCTAGCGTTCCAGTAAAAACAATATTTTTTTCAAAAAAGGGATTGTCTATTATAATTTTTTCAGTTTTTTCAATTTGTATAAAAGAATTTAAATCTTTAAATTTTTTAAAATTATTTATAAAATATGTTAATAATGACTCTACTGCTTTTTTGCCCAGGCCATTTATTGACATTAAATCTTCGGAAATTCTTTTCAAATTTGAATTTTTTTCCAAATCACTTATTCTGGCAATAAAGTCATCACTATTATTAAAATACTGTGAAATTAATTTAGATGCGCCTTGTCCCACGTGTCTAATACCCAAAGAGAAGATAAGTTTACTTAAATTTAAGCTTCTTGAGTCATTGATGGATTCTATAATATTTGATAAAGATAAATTTCCCCAGCCAGATAAAGAAGATATTTCTTTATGAACATTATATGATTTGTTAGAAGCTAATCTAAATATATCAGCAAAATTTTTAATAATTCCTAGTTCAAACAATTCTGTAAGCTGTTTTTCTCCTAATCCTTCTATGTTAAAAGCATCTCTGGATACAAAATGAATAAGTCTACCAAGTACTTGAGATTTACAATAATTAAAGTTATTACATCTTGTTATCGTTTCACCTTCTAAAACTTGATTACAAGACGGACATAATTTAGGAAATTCAATTTCTTCTGCATTAGATGGTCTTAAATTTGATATAAAGCCACTTATTTTTGGAATAACATCTCCAGCACGTTCTATTAAAATCGTATCTCCTTTCTTGATTCCTAGCCTAAATATTTCTTCTTTATTATGTAAAGTAGCTCGTTGAACTCTTACGCCACCAATAGTAATAGGAACTAATTTAGCTACTGGTGTAATTGCCCCTGTTCTCCCTACCTGAAAATACACCTCTTCTAACACAGTTGCTCCTTTTTCAGGAGGAAATTTATGAGAAATAGAATATCTAGGAGAATGCTCTGTCTCTCCTAATCTATAGTATAAGCCTAAATCATTCAGTTTATAAACTGCACCATCAATATCGTAATCTAAAGTTGGTCTCTTTTTAAAGAGATCATCATAATAACTCTTGATTTCTTCTATACCTTTACATATTTTTGCTGGCTTAGTAATGATAAAACCAAAACTTTCTAGAGAACGTCTGGATTCGACAAGAGTTTTTCCTATTGGAGAGGATAAAACTCCCCAATTATAGGCATAAAATCCTAAATTTCGTTGCTTTGTAATTTCAACGTTTAAATTTCGTACTGAACCAGCCGCTGCATTTCTAGGATTTGCAAATGGTTGCAAACCCTCTTCTAATCTCTGCATATTTATTCTTTCAAAATCTTCATTTGAAATATATATCTCTCCTCTTATCTCAATGTCTTTAGGATAATTACCTTTTAATATTTTAGGAATATCTTTAATATATTTTATATTTTCAGTTATATTTTCTCCTTGTTTCCCATCTCCTCTAGTGGATCCTATTAATAGATTTCCATTTTTATAAATTAAAGTAGCTGACAAACCATCAATTTTAGGCTCAGCGAATATTTCCAAATCTTCTTCATCAATAATTTTTAAAAATCTTCTAGTTCTTTCAAGAAATTCTTGTATTTCTTCTATACTAAAGGCATTACTCAAAGATAACATGGGCACTTTATGTAAAACTTTTTGAAATCCTTTTTTAGGCTTGCTTCCTACTTGTTTAGAAGGACCATTTTGATGAACAATTTCAGGAAAATATTCTTCCAAATCTGAACTTCTAGCTATTAATTTATCATAATCAGCATCTGAAATTAATGGATTATCATCTTGATAGTAAAGTTTATTATGCTTTTCTATCAACTTAGCTAAGTGATT
>CAZUXH010000148.1:0-1927 GCA_964624655.1 uncultured Rhodospirillaceae bacterium
ATATCATCAGGAATTAGTGTTTTAGGTCCAACAACATTTATTTTAGCTCCTAATTTTTTTAATAAATAAATATTTGATCTAGCAACTCTACTATGGAGTATATCACCACAAATAGCGATTTTAATATCTTTGAATTTTCCAATTTTATTTTTTATTGTTAATGCATCAAGTAAAGCCTGTGTTGGGTGTTCATGACTCCCATCTCCAGCATTAATAATACTTGCATCTATAGTTTTACTTACCATTTCACTTACACCATATTCAGGATGACGTATTATTAATAAATCTGGATCCATTGATCCAATGGTTACTACAGTATCTAGAAGAGTTTCTCCTTTATTAATCGAACTATCTTTCACAGAAACATTTATGAGGTCTGCACCAAGTCTTTTAGCGGCAATTTCAAAACTAGTTCTAGTACGAGTTGAATCTTCAAAAAATACATTAAATATCGACTTTCCTTCTAAAATATTACTTTTTTTTACTTTCTGTTTATTAAATTCAATAAATTGTTGAGCATAGTTAATAATATATTCTATTTCTGCTTTTTTTAAATTTTTAATTCCTAGTAAATGTTTACCTTTATATTCGTGATAATTCTCAACACTTAAAGTAATTATTTTTTTATCTAATGTAAGTAGATTATATTTTTTAAGAGCTATTTCTTTAGCATCTTTTAGATTTTTACAACCAGAGCTTTCTCTAATAGCTTTTTCTTTTGGAGGCTTTATTCGCATTTGCCAAAATTGAGAACTTTCTCTCTTATAGATTTTTATGTGTCCATTTTGTAATATTATATGTTTCATATGTGTAAAAATTGTACTTATAATGTGTATATTTTTTTTATTTGTTTGTAAATTGTTATTTTACGCAATATTTATCTATAAATCCTTGTAAAATATAAGCAGCTGCAGCGTCATTTACATATTTTTTTACTTTTTTATTACTATAGTTTCTTTCTTTCATTTCCCTAACAACCACGTCAGTAGAAAATCTTTCATCTTGCAAGAATATATTTAAAGATAAAAAATTTATTAATTTTTTTGCAAATTCCTTGGTTTTTTTTGTTCTATTATTTTCATTTCCATCAAGACTTAAAGGGAATCCTATTATTACTGCTCCAATATTGAATTGTTCAAAAATATTCCTTAATAGCTCTAAATCTTTTAATCCACCCTTTCTTTCTATAGTTTTAAGAGGACTTGCAATAATTAAATTGTGATCAGATATTGCTATTCCAATTGTTTTGTCACCAATATCTAGACCTGATAATATTTGTCCTGTATTAAGATTATTAATTAATATTTTTCCATTATCAATAAACATATATGTATTAAAATGAAGATCGATAAAAAAACAACATTAAAAATTGCTAAATTAATTAGAATTAAGATTTTAGATGAAGAAGTAGAAGAATTATCATCACAATTAAGCTCTATTTTAGATTGGGTTGAACAACTTAATGAAGTTAATACAGATAAAATAGATCCATTAAATAATGTAAGCATGTCCGAACTCCCTATTAGAAAAGATATTGAGATAAAAGATAATGATACAAATAAAATACTTTCCAATGCGCCAGAAGAGCTTGAAAATTATTTTGTAGTTCCAAAAGTAGTAGAATAAAATGGATTTTAATTCTATTAGCAAAATATTAAAAGAAATTAAATCTAAAAAAATTTCAATTTTAGAACTTAATAAAATTTTTGTTAATAGGATTAAAGAAAATAAAGACATAAATGCATTTATATATTTTAATGAAGATCTAATTTATAAAAGATGCAAAGAACTTGAGAAATTAAAAAATAATAATCTTGCACTTATGGGTATTCCCATTGGTATAAAAGATTTATTTTGTACCACTGATATGCCAACAACAGCTGCTTCTAAGATATTAGCTAATTTTAAACCAGTTTATGAATCGGAA
>CAZUXH010000149.1:0-1896 GCA_964624655.1 uncultured Rhodospirillaceae bacterium
ATTATAGTATTTTTCCAATATTTACTACCCATACCACTATTAATAATATAATCTCTAGTCCAATTAGTCTCGCGAATTTTTCTATTCTTTTCAATTAATTCTTCTTTTGAAAAATTAAATATCTTACAGATTTCTTTTTGAGTTGTAAATGGATTGTCTGCAAGAAATTTGATTAATTTCCAACAGTCAGGGTTTTGATTAATGAATATCTCATCTACGAAGTATTCTTTTTCTTCATGTTTTGAAAAATTATAACCAACGCTAAGTTTTTCAGTTTGCATATAAAAATTAGGATTAATTAGCCTTATTAATTCATTAATTTTTGGAAATATCTAAAATAGTGCAAATAATTTATTAGAACATAATTTATTATACGAAAATACCTTTTTAGCTATATGAAAATTTTAAATGTTAATTTTACATTTAATACTATTACATATGGTCAAAAACCATCATTAAGTAATGTAAAGCTTAGTGACGAATTATCAAATTTAAAAGAGTTACAAAAACGTGGGCATACTGTAGCTACAGTTGCAACTGATCGTGCCTATTACATTACAGAACAAAAACGATTAAAAAATGAACTTTTTTTAGATATTGATGAAAATACTCCTATAGACATTTTTGGAATCCCCGTCTATATTTTACATTCAACTATCCCATCGTTAGGATGGTATTGTCCTAATGCTAGTAACGTAGCTAATAATATTGTAAAAAATTTTGATATAATTCATATCCGTAATTGGTATAATCATGTATCAATTGAATTTTACAAATCTGCAATAAAACATAATATTCCATTTGTATTTACTGCTCATAATTCGTTAAATCCTACTATTGAGAATAAAAATTTGAAATTACCAAAAAAAATTTTAGAAAAGATATACACGAAAAAAATGATTAATCAGGCATCTGCTTTACACTCTTTAGGAAATTCTGAAAATAAAGAATTTTTATCATTCGGAGCAGAACCTAACAAAATTTTTAGAATTGATTTAGGTGTTAAGCCTGAAGATCTTGAAATTACTGAAAGTACAGATATTTTTTCTAAGTTTGGAATAGATAAAGAAAATTTTCCCTATATTTTATTTTTAGGTAGAGTTGTAAAGAAAAAGGGAATTGAATTACTCTTTCAAGCATTTGCTAAGTATAGACCAAATAATCTTAATATTATAATTGCCGGTCCAGCAACTGATAATTATAAAAATGAATTACTTCAAATTGCGGATAAATTAAAAATCGCAGGTTCTGTAAAATTAATTGGATCTGTACATGGTTCAGAAAAGGCACAACTTTTGCAACATGCTAAGATTTTTGCTTTAACATCATATAGCGATATACATCCAGTTTCAGTTGAAGAAGCTCTTTTTATGGGAAACCCAGTTTTAATTACTGAAAATTGTGATTTTCCTGAAATTGAAGAATATGATGCAGGTGTAGTTGTAGATGCTACACTTGACTCAGTATATGCTGGATTAGTAAAAATTCTTCAAAGTGATGAAAAACTTGAAGAATACTCTAAAAATGCAGAACAACTTGCTAAAGACAAATTTCTTTTTGAAAATAAAGTAATTGATTACGAAAATTTATACCAATTTGCAATAAATAATGAAAAAATTAATTAAAAGGCAAGAATTTTGCTACCACTGTATGGTTATTATTTTAGAATAAATCTATTATTAGTATTTTATTACTAATTCATGCTAATAAATTGAAAAGAATGTTCTTATTCTAGGGCAATGTCTAATTTTCAAATTTGTCTGAAATCAGAGTTACTTATACTGGATTAATTTCACTTATTGGTGGAATAATATCTGTCTTAACTGGAACTATTTTTACATTGATAATTACTAGAACTGTTACACCCGAAGAATATGGAACATGGGGATTGATTTT
>CAZUXH010000150.1:0-1866 GCA_964624655.1 uncultured Rhodospirillaceae bacterium
TTTATTGGTATTATCATTGTATCTATAGTTTCATTAATTATAGCTCCAATTGTTTTTGGATAACTCATAGGCATATAGAAAAATCTTTTTTCAACCTTTGTAACTTTTTTACTTTAAAAAGTGAAAATACGTATAAAAATTTCTTGGAAAGCTGGTGATATATCCGCCATTTTGAATAATACTCCTACAACAGAAGCTCTTATTAAGAGTCTTCCTATAGAATCATATGCTAATACTTGGGGAGATGAAGTTTATTTTTCTGTCCCAGTATCTGTTCCTCTTGAAAAAGATGCAAAACAAGTTGTTGATCCAGGAGCAATTTGTTTCTGGGTAGAAGGGAACTCTTTAGCTTTACCCTTTGGTCCCACACCTATTTCGGAAGACAATGAATGTAGGCTCGCTACAGCATGTAATATTCTTGGAAAAATAGAAAAAGAGCCGAGAATTCTAAGTTCCATCCAGTCAGGTGACCAGATTAAAATAGAAAAAGAAATTTTTAAAATTGTTTTAGATAAAATTAATATCAATTAATCGCAGGTTCTTACTTTCGCCTATTGACTTTATTCCTAAAACAATAAATTTTCATTTATTTAATAATATTTCTACTTCAGTTCTAGTGGGAGCAGATGGCTGCGCACCTAATTTTGTCACTGAAAATGCTGCCGCAGCATTAGCAAATTCCACACTTTCTTCCAAAGTTTTCCCCTCTGACATAGCAACTACTAAAGAACCGTTAAACACATCGCCAGCAGCAGTTGCATCTACAGCATCTACATTTAATCCGGGAATTATTTTTGTAAGATTATTAGTTTTTAATAGAGACCCTTTCTCTCCCATTGTGACTATCACTATTTTTATGCCTTTATACAATAAGGCATCAGCAGCTTTTTCCGCACTAGAGAAATCAGTTACACTAATTCCTGTAAGGACTTCAGATTCAGATTCATTAGGAGTGATGACTGTTATATTTTCTAATAAATTATCATTTAGAACTTGAGCTGGTGCCGGATTAAGGACAACTTTTATTCCAGCGGCTTTTGCTAGTGAAATTGCTTTTTCAACTGAAGGCAGTGGCGTCTCTAACTGCGTTAATAGTAGATCAGCAGATTCAATGACTTCTTTTGAATCCTCAACGTCACTTGGAGTTAAGTTTGAATTAGCTCCCAAGGCCACAGCAATACTATTTTGACCATTATTGTCAACAACAATTAATGCAACGCCAGACGGAGCCACTAAATCTTTTTTTATATATTTTGTGTTTATATTTTCAGATTCAAATCTTTTAATTGCATCCTTACCAAGGCTATCATCTCCAAGTCTGGCAATAAAAGTAATATCTCCACCAATTCTGGCAGCAGCAACAGCTTGATTTGCGCCTTTACCTCCAGCTGCTGTAGAAAACTTTCCTCCTAAAACTGTTTCCCCAGGTTTTGGTATATGCGGTACTTTGACAATCATATCACTATTATAACTACCCATCACTACAATTTTCATGTTATTAATCCGTTTTTTATTTTAATTACTTTGCAAAAATGATTAAGGTTAGTCCTAGAATAAAAAATAAAAACATAAAAGCAATTAATTTATTTGTTCCTATTGGAGCATCTTTAAACTCTTTCCAAACAAAAACGCCCCAAAATGCGGCCACCATTACAGCCCCTTGCCCTAATCCATATGAAATGGCAGGACCTGCAGCGCCAGAGGCAATTATACTAAATGACATTCCCACACTCCATATCACTCCTCCAAGAATACCAATGAGATGTAGTTTGGAGTTTCCCTTGGTAAAATAGTCTCCTAAAGCAACTGGTTTTCCACTTATTGGTTTGAACATTATTGCCGTAACAAATACAAAATTAGAAATAA
>CAZUXH010000151.1:0-1681 GCA_964624655.1 uncultured Rhodospirillaceae bacterium
AAAAACGAAAGACTTTATGAAAATTTTTAACATAATGTTATTTCATATATTTTCGTGGCAATAATATGATATAGAAAGTAGAAGTAATGAAATTTTTTAATAGAATTGTAAGAGCTTGTAAATTAGATATTAGTTTATATGAAGAGGTGGAAGCTGATAAAGAAGCAACATTTCAGGCTGCTAGTGTAGTTATATTGTCTATAATAGCATTTGGATTTGCAAATTTTATTAATTATGGATCATTTGATATTTTTCTTCCAGTTCTAGCTGGATTAGGAGGTTGGTTCATCACTTCATTATTAATATATTTTGTAGGAGCAAAACTTTTTCCCGAAACAGGCACAGTATCAAATCCAGGAGAATTATTGAGAACAATTGGGTTTTCTTATGCCCCAGGTATAATTAGAATATTTGGTTTTAACGAAAATTTATTAATTATTACATTTTATGCATCAGGAATGTGGTCAATAGTTGCAATGATTATTGCTGTCAGACAAGCTTTAGATTACAAAAGTACGTGGAGAGCAATAGGAGTAGTACTTATAGTTGCTTTATTTCAAGCTTATATTTTTTATAAGTTTGGTTTTATACCTAATCAGGATTTTTAAATAGGAAAAATTACTTTTGAAATATTGCAAGAATCACAAATTTTATAGCCATGCTTAATTAAATTTTGTAAAACGCTTTCATCTTCTTTTTTACATTCTTCACAAATATTATCATTTTCTTTATTCATATTACTTCACCTAAATATTTTGGATTAGAAACATTTGATGTCATCCAACAATTTTTAAAGTTTCCATCGGCCAAAACTTTTTCTACTTGCCATATATAATAATATTTCTTTTTATTATTTGATAAAATAAATACTTTATATATAGATAAGTTATTTGTTTCTTTAAGTATCTCTACTGCGCTGCTTTCATGATTTATTAGTATTTGATAATTTTCGCTGTAAATCATCTTTTTAAATTTATCTAAAGGTCCCGTTATTAATTTATTGTTTGGGTGAGCAAACTCCCAAGTCTGTTCAATTCCTGCATCTACATATGGAGAATCGTTACTTTTTAATGAATTCAATTGAATTAATAAAACATCAAAAGGTTTAAGGTTAGGCTTAGGTTTAATTAAATCAGCATTTAAACCATTTGTAATAATAAAAAAAATCAGTAGTGATTTTGTAAAAATTTTCATTTATTTTCAGCAGGTTTTAATTCGCCATCTTCATATTTTGCTGGTGAGTATTTAGTATTAGGATTAAATCCACCTGAAAATCTTAAAAATCCTAAAGCAACTATAAGCAGGATTATGCTAGCTATAGAAAGTTTTAAGACAGGAATTTTTTTATTTTTCAACTTTAAAAGCCATGAGTATATAAAATACAGTCCAAAAGGACCTACAATTGCTAATAAAAGTATAATTTTTTTTATCATTTAATTCTAACTTGACCTATCATAAGTATATATTTAGAAATTTACCTTATTTAATTATGAAATCAAAAGCTAAAGTTGTTGTTATTGGTGGAGGTGCGGTAGGCACAAGCATGCTTTATCACCTTGCCAAAAAAGGCTGGTCTGATGTTGTTTTAGTTGAAAGAAAAGAGCTTACTTCTGGATCTACATGGCATGCTGCAGGTCTGTTACCACTTTTTAATATGAGTTATTCAGTAGGCCAACTTCAT
>CAZUXH010000152.1:0-1585 GCA_964624655.1 uncultured Rhodospirillaceae bacterium
CAGGATTATGGAGAATTCAAAATAATCTTAAATCAATTTTAAATCATAAAATTGCGATTGTTGTTGCAGGTATGGACGGAGCACTTGCTAGTGTGTTAGGTGGACTAATACCTATGCCATTAATTGCTGTCCCAAGTTCTACTGGTTATGGTACAGCTTACGAAGGAAAAACTGCTTTAAATTCTATGCTTACAAGTTGTGCCCCAGGAGTCACCGTAGTTAATATTGATAATGGCTATGGGGCTGCTTGTGCAGCTATAAGGATATTAAATGTCTAAAAATAGTAAAATAAATATTCTATACGGGAAAGATGGATATAATTTGAATATTAAAAAAACCTGGGAACCCAGTATAATTAGAAAACCACAAATGCCTATAATTGAGAAAATTAATCAAGAAGTTTTAAATGCATTTTTAGACCCATTGGGATGTGAGCCTTTAAAAAAACTTGCAAATAAGGTTAATTCTGCATGTATTCTAGTTTGCGATATTACAAGACCAGTTCCTAACAATTTATTTATTGAGGAACTAATCGAAAACTTATTAGAAGGAGGAATAAAGAAAGAAAAAATATTAATACTTATAGCTACAGGTTTACATAGACCTGCAACACCAGAAGAAATCATTTCTATAATTAAATCAAAATATATATTAAAAAATTTTACAATAGTTAATCATGATGCAAAAAACAATAAAGATCATAGATATATTGGAACTACTTCCAAAGGAAATAAGATAAGCCTTGATAAAAGATTTTTAGATGCTGAATTAAAAATTGCAACAGGATTAGTAGAACCACATTTCATGGCGGGTTTTTCAGGTGGTAGAAAAGTTGTAGCTCCAGGCATAGCACAAGAGGACACTATTAGAACTCTACATAGTGCACGCTACATGGAAAATCCACTATCCAGAAATTGCAATTTAATCAATAATCCCGTGCATGAAGATCAATTAGAAATAATTAAAATGATAGGACCTGTCTATTCTGTAAATTGCATTATTGATGAGGCTAGAAATCTATCATTCATAAATTTTGGAGAAATTATTCAAAGTCATAATGCTGCTGTAAAGTTTATAAATTCTTTCGCTATAGTCAGAACAGACAAAAAATATGATACTATTGTAACCAGTTGCGCAGGAGCACCTTTGGACTCAACTTTCTACCAAACCATTAAAGGAATGATATCTCCATTAAATATTCTAGAAGAAGGCGGAGACCTAATTATATTTTCCGAGTGCAAAGAAGGAATGGGATCTAGAGAATTCATAAAATCTCAACAGAAATTATTGAATAAAGGAGTAGAGAAATTCTTGACAGACATATCTAAAAAACAGTTTGCTGATATTGATGAATGGCAGACAGAAAAGCAAATTGAAGCTCTTAAAAAAGCAAATGTTTACTTATATTGTTCAGGTATTAAAAAAGAGGATAGAGATTTAGTTTTAACAAATATAACTACAAATCCTGAATTAACTATTGATGAGAGCATCAATAAAAATAAAAATAATAAAATTGCAATTATACAAGAAGGACCTTATGTAGTACAGATCTAAGGTGGGTTTAATTAAACCTGTTTAACGTCTA
>CAZUXH010000153.1:0-1580 GCA_964624655.1 uncultured Rhodospirillaceae bacterium
ATATTGATTCAATTATTCCCAATTTTTTTGCTCCAGATTTCACCTTCTTTTCAGCTTCTTTCTCTGCACCATAAATTTTTAAAAGATTTTGCATCACTTCATCTATCATTAAAAATGGGATGACAACAACGCCATCTGTATCCGCAACTATGATATCCCCCGAATTGACATTTACTCCTCCCACTACTACAGGAGTGCCTACTTTTGCAGGTCCATTTTTAGCAGGAGAATTCGGAACTACTCCCTTACTAAAGCAAGGGATACCTAAATTATTTATTCCTGACAAGTCTCTTACTGATCCATCAGTAATGAAACCTTCTACTCCTCTATTTCTGGCAATTCCTAAAATTAAGTCTCCGGCGACAGCAGTCTGTTGAAAATCATCCGTAGAGGCAACTATAATATCTCCAGGCAAAGATGTTTCAATAGCTGCAATAGTTGCTAAATTATCTGCTGGCCCGCATTGACAAGTTAATGCAATACCAGCAATACTATTTTTAATTTGCTTGCTACCTGTAACCAGCTGTATTTTTCCATCCATTGCTCCCATTCCACCCATAGCATCTACTATATTTCCAGTTTGCACCCCCTTGAAAGATGAAACCTGCTTCTTCGTAGGTCTACAAAGATTTTTTTTTAAAGTTAATATTGGCGCATCTCCTAACATTGTATATCCTATGTTTTTTAAATGAATATAAATACACTATTATCATAGACTTAAAAATTTAAATTGGGAGAAAAAAATGGATAAAGCAGTAGTTATAGGTGTCGGGCCAGATCAAGGTCTAGGTGCTAAGTTATGTCAACGATTTGCTAAAGAAGGACTCCATGTTTTTCTCGCGAGCAGAAGCTCTGAAAACATTAATAATTTAGCAAAACAAATTGAAATTCAAGGAGGAAAAGCTACTGCAATAGAAACTGATGCAACTGATGAAAAGCAAGTAATTTCACTTTTTGATCAAATAGGGGATGGCTTAAAATTAGCTATATATAATGCAGGAAATAATACTCCTGGAAAAATTTTAGAAATGGAAGCAGATTATTTTTTTAATAGTTGGCAAGTTTGTTGTTTTGGGGGATTTTTATTTGGCAAAGAAGCTATCAGAAGATTTATCCCTAATAAAGGTGGAACTCTGATCTATACTGGTGCCAGTGCCTCTTTAAGAGGAAAGGCAAATTTTGGAGCTTTTAATTCTTCCAAAGCGGCCTTAAGAACTTTAGCACAAGCAATATCTAAAGAATATGGACCTGATGGTATTCATGTAGGTCACATAATAGTAGATGGAATAATAGCAGGAGATAAGTTTATAAAAACAAGACCAGAAATTGCAGCAAAAATGGGGGAAGAAGGTATGATAAATTTGGAAGGAATTGTTGATGCTTATGTCTTTTGAATTGGATCTGCGTACTTCAAAAGAAAATTGGTAAATTTAATCTAGATAAATTATAAAGAGTAAAATGAAAAAACCAATTTTAAGAAAATCGTTAGAAATAAAAAAATGTCATAATTTTGAATGGAAAGACTATTACAGTTGGATCCACCAAGAAAATATATTAGAAGTTTTAAGAGACAGTACAAA
>CAZUXH010000154.1:0-1548 GCA_964624655.1 uncultured Rhodospirillaceae bacterium
CCATTCGCTACTTCTAATGTTAGATCAATAATTCTTTCATGCTCTTCATGAGTTAAAGTTGGAGATTCTCCAGTAGTACCACAAGGAACCAAGCCATCAGTTCCCTGACTTATTTGCCACTCAACTAATTCTTGAAATTTTTTTTCATCAATTGCTTGGTCTTTAAAAGGAGTAATTAAAGCCACAAATGATCCAGAATATTTATTACTCATAATTACCTCATCAATTTTTGTTAATAATGTAAAAATTAATATTTTTCAATAATTATTTAATTTCTTTATAGATTAGCTATAGTTTAGTGAAATGTTTAGTTATATTTTATTTTATAAAAAGAATTATTTAAAGATTATTCTATTTTCAGTTTTTATATCTTTAAGCACGTATAGCTTTTCCTATGGTGATTCAAACATATTGAGCAGTGAAGAAATTGTTGAAGATGCCAAGATTGTTATGAATAAAGCTGAAAAAGAAAGATGGCCAATATTAAAAAAATCAATAAAAAATAAAAACTTTCAAACTCTAATGCATTTATCTAATTGGATATACTTCCAAAAAAATACTCAAAAAATAAATTTTGAAGATCTTAAGAATTATTATGAAGAATATAAATCTTGGCCTGCTTCTAATAATATTCTTCTAGCTATAGAAAAAAAAATTGATTGGTATGACAAAGATCAAAAAAAAACTCTTTTATGGATGGACAATATATCTCCAATATCAGTTTTAGGTAAAATAAAAGTAGCAGATAAAATGATAGCTAATATAGCTCAAGATGATCCTCAAGCGTTAGATTATATAAATATTATTAGAGAAAATTGGATTAAAGGGAAATTTGATTTTAAAGATGAAGAATATATTCACAAGAAGTATTCAGTTTTTTTTAGTGAAAAAAACCAATTAGAAAGGCTAAACAAGCTTATATGGAATAAAAATTGGTCTCACGCAAGAAGACAAATTAAAAAAGTTAATAAAGATCATGAAATACTTGCAATAGCAAAGATAAAACTTGCGAGACGAAATTATGGAGTTGACAAAGCAGTATCTATGATTCCCAAAAATTTACTTAATGATGAAGGACTTGTTTATGAAAGAGTGAGATGGAGAAGAATTTCTAATCTCAGAAAGCCTTCTTTAAAACTCTTAAAACATTACCTGAGTAGTGTTGATAATATTAGCCGCCCAGATAAATGGTGGGTGGAGATTAATTGGCATGCTAGAAAATTATTAGATTTGAATGAGCCTGAAGAAGCATATTCATTACTCAAAAACCATAAACAAATTTCTAATTTAAATTTTTCAAATGCAGAATGGTTGCTAGGTTGGATTGCACTAAAATATCTTAATGATCCAGTTAAGGCTAAAGACCATTTTATGAAAATGTCAGTAAGAGTGAAAATGCCTATTTCTCTATCTAGAGCATATTACTGGATAGGAAGATCAGAGCAAGCTTTAGGAAATAAGGCTAAAGCTGAGGACTATTTCAAAGATGCTAGTCAATTTAATTCAACTTATTATGGTTTAATAGCAAATGAAATGCTCCCTATAAGT
>CAZUXH010000155.1:0-1543 GCA_964624655.1 uncultured Rhodospirillaceae bacterium
CTCCAGCTTCAACCGCAGGTCTTGATAATATTATTCTTTCAACTTTTTTTTCTAATAACATTGATAATGCAACCGCAACAGCTAAATATGTTTTGCCTGTTCCAGCTGGCCCTAAAGATATTACTATTTGATTTGTCTTAAGCGATCTTACATACTCCTTTTGTTTTTTTGATCTAGGTATTACGGATCTTTTTGGTGTTTTAATTACCTCACCTAAAGATTGGATAGTAGTTTGCGTTTTTATATCTTGTATCATATCTGCATTTAATGATGCGATTATATCATTTCTATCTATTTTTTTATCAGATCTAAATCGATTAATTAAGTATTCAATTGCATCCCTAACTTTTTCATTTGCAGTCTTATCCCCTTTTATTACAATTGAGTTGCCCCTAAAATGAATTCTTGAGCCACTAATTCTTTCTAATTCTTTAAGATTGTTGTCAAAAGCTCCAACAACCCCCATTAATATTTTATTATTAAATATATCAATATTTATTGAATTATCATTTGTGTGTGTTACTAAAATTTCTTTACTATTTTTATTTTCTTTGTTTATTTTCACTAGAATTATGCCGCCTTCACTTTATTAGTTTCATAAGTACCAAATAAATTCTTCTGATTACAAGATTTAATTTTTACATTTATTATTTCACCGGGCTTACATTTACTACCTGCAAATATCACTGGTGTCATATATCTTGTTCTACCAAAATATTTTTCTTGATCATTTAGTTTATTTTCAATCAATACCTCACAATTTTGTTTTAGATATTTATTATTATCTTCATGTTGAAAATTATCTAATATATTTTGTAGTTTTTTTAGTCTTAATTTATTTTCTATTAAATTATTTAATTTTTTTGTCGCAGCAGGCGTTCCAGGTCTTGGGCTAAAAATAAATGAATAGGAATTTACAAAACCTACATTTTTAATAAGTTCCATTGTATCTTCAAAATCTTTTTCAGTTTCTCCAGGATACCCAACAATAAAATCACTCGAAATTTTAATATTTTTGTTAGCCTTTTTTAATTTTTCAATAATAGAAATATAATATTCTCGATTATGTTTTCTATTCATTAATTCAAGAATTCTATTAGATCCACTCTGTATAGGAAGATGTAAGAATGGCATTAATTTTTCACAGTCTTTATAACAATTAATTAAATCTTCTGTCATGTCTCTGGGGTGTGAAGTTGTAAATCTAATTCTTTTTAAATTTTTTATATTATTTAATGCTTTTATTAATGAGGAAAGCCTATACTTTTTATTATAATTATAGGCATTAACATTTTGACCGAGCAAAATAATTTCTTTAGCTCCACTGCTAATTAAATTTTTTGCTTCATCGATAATTTGATCGAATGGTCGAGAATACTCAGGCCCTCTTGTGTAGGGGACCACACAAAAATGGCAAAATTTATCACACCCTTCCTGAATAGTTAAATAAGCAGAAATCTTATTTTTATAGCTAGAAATTTTTTTCAGTTCTTCAAATTTTCCTATTACGTCAAATTCAGTTTCATTAATTTTTTCTTTTTTT